>NZ_CP045701.2:5866536-6222048 GCF_009601685.2 Pseudomonas brassicacearum | reverse complement strand
GTGGCGGCTACATCGATTTCGTTGCTGTAGACCCACAGGTGGCCGGCGCGCAGGCGACGGTCGGCGTTGGCTTTGAGGCGCAGGCTAGGCAGGGACATGACGTCGCTCCGGAAAAAAGAGCGGGAGTATACCGTGTTGCAACTCTGGCGGGGCTTGCGGTGGACATGCGGTGAGCAAGCACACTCTCGCTTAGCCGTAGAAGCTGCGTAGAAGCTATGTAGGAGCTATGTAGGAGCTATGTAGGAGCTGTCGAGTGAAACGAGGCTGCGATCTTTCCCCAGACACTTGAATCGTAAGCGAAAGATCAAGATCAAAAGATCGCAGGCTTCGCCAGCTCCTACACAGAGCGCAGCAGGCTCAGGCGGACAACGCGCTGATCAACTCGCGGTTGAACGCCGGGATGTCATCGGGCTGGCGGCTGCTGATCAACGTGCCGTCCTTGACCACTTCCTTATCGACCCAGTTCGCGCCGGCGTTGACCAGGTCATCCTTGAGGGTTTTGTAGCTGGTCATGGTCTTGCCCTTGACCAGCCCGCTCGACACCAGCAGCCAGCCGCCATGGCAAATCACCGCAATGGGCTTGCCCGCCGCCTCGAAGCTTTTGACCAGCTTCTGGGCATCGGCGTCGATGCGGATGGTGTCGGAGTTCTGCACGCCACCGGGCAGCACCACGGCGTCGTATTGCTCGACATTGGCGGCCTTGAAAGTCAGGTCGATCCGGAAGTCGTCGGCCGGCTGGTCATGGTTCCAACCTTTGACCTGGCCTTCGCGGGCCGAAACGATGTCCACCTCGACGCCGGCCTGTTCCAGGGCCTGTTGGGGGCCGGTCAGTTCGGCCTGTTCAAAACCGTCGGTCACGAGGATGGCGACACGTTTGTTGTTCAGGGAGCCAGGCATGAAAAATCTCCTCAAGCTGAGTGGCTGGGCTGCCGACTCAAGCCTTTATGCAGGCTTGAATGTCGGCCCTGTAAAGTCCGAAGCCTGCGCCTGAAGGAAAGTTCCGTCGATCTACCCGGCGGTGTATCGGATCCATCTTTAAGGGTTAGAATCCCCGCCTGACCCGGAGTGTGTACTCATGTCCAAAGAACTTTCCGCCGAACAGATCCAACAGTCCTTGCAAGGCATCAGCGTGCCGCCCCAGCCGCAGATCATGGTGGATCTGCAGATGGAACAGTACATGCCCGACCCGGACCTGGAGGCCATCGCCAAGCTGATCTCCCACGATCCTGGTCTTTCCGGGGCCCTGCTCAAGATCGTCAACTCGCCGTACTACGGCTTGCACAACAAGATCACCTCGATCCAGCGCGCGGTGAACCTGTTGGGCAGCCGTTCGATCATCAACCTGATCAACGCGCAGTCGATCAAGGGCGAGTTGCACGACGACGCCATCGTCACCCTGAACCGCTTCTGGGATACCGCACAGGATGTGGCGATGACTTGCCTGACCCTGGCCAAGCGCGTCGGCCTGGAAAATGGCGACGAAGCCTATGCATTGGGGTTGTTCCACGACTGCGGCGTGCCGTTGATGCTCAAGCAGTTCCCCAACTACATGGGCGTGCTGGAAGAGGCCTACGCCAATGCCAGCGCCGAGTGCCGGGTGGTGGACAGCGAGAACCGCGTGTTCAACACCAACCATGCCGTGGTCGGTTACTACACCTCCAAGTCCTGGCGCTTGCCGGATCACGTCAGCCAGGCCATCGCCAACCACCACAACGCCCTGGCGATCTTCAGCGACGAGTCTTCACGCAACAACAGCCAACTGAAGAACCTGCTGGCGATCCTGAAAATGTCCGAAAACATCTGTGCGTCCCACCGGGTGCTCGGCAATCAGGCCGAAGACCACGAGTGGGATTGCGTCGGCAGCCTTGTGCTCGATTACATCGGTTTGTCGGAATACGACTTCCAGACCCAGAAACAGGAAATTCGCGACCTCGCCTCTCGTTGAGTGCGGTGCTTCGCCTGATGCGAGAACTCCATGCCAGAACTGCCGGAAGTCGAAACCACCCGTCGCGGCATCGCGCCCCATCTTGAAGGCCAGCGAGTCAGTCGCGTGGTGGTCCGCGACCGCCGCCTGCGCTGGCCGATCCCGGAAGATCTCGACGTGCGGCTTTCGGGCCAGCGCATCGTGCAGGTCGAGCGGCGGGCCAAGTACCTGTTGATCAATGCCGAGGTCGGCACGTTGATCAGCCACCTGGGCATGTCCGGCAACCTGCGCTTGGTGGAGGTCGGCATGCCTGCCGCCAAGCACGAGCACGTGGACATCGAGCTGGAGTCCGGGCTGGCCTTGCGCTACACCGACCCTCGCCGCTTCGGCGCGATGCTCTGGAGCCTTGATCCGTTCAATCATGAGCTGTTGATTCGCCTTGGCCCCGAGCCGTTGACCGACCTGTTCGATGGTGAGCGGTTGTTCCAGCTTTCGCGGGGGCGTTCCATGGCGGTCAAGCCGTTCATCATGGACAACGCGGTGGTGGTGGGGGTGGGCAATATCTACGCGACCGAGGCGTTGTTCGCCGCCGGGATCGATCCGCGCCGGGCCGCCGGAGGCATTTCCCGGGCGCGTTACCTGAAGCTGGCGATCGAGATCAAGCGCATCCTCGCCCATGCCATCGAGCGCGGCGGCACCACGCTGCGGGACTTTATCGGCGGAGATGGCCAGCCCGGCTATTTCCAGCAGGAACTGTTCGTCTACGGCCGCGGCGGGGAGCTGTGCAAGGTGTGTGGCACGGGGCTGCGGGAAATCCGCCTGGGCCAGCGTGCGAGCGTCTGGTGTCCGCGCTGCCAGAGCTGATTTGTCCTACGGTCTATAGTCAAGTGGCCTGTGTGGCTAGTTCTGTTAGTCAACTTCGGCGCCAGAAGTCCATATCCTGCGTTGCTGTTCCTCGCCATAGCGGGCTATGACTCGTCACAGCGCCTTGGCTATGGACTTCTGGCATCCGAATTTGAGCTAACGAACTAGCCACACAGGCCACTTTCATACTGATTTAGCCGAAGGATCGCCCGATGAAACTGCTTCGACCTGTCGTTCTCGCGCTGCTGCTGAGTGTCGGTTTGCCTGCCTTGGCAAGCGACGGCAGCGGCGACCCACGCTATACCATCCAGAATCCTCCTGCCTTTGCCATGATCGGCGATCTGCTGATCGCCCGTCCGCTGCTGCTGGCCGCTACTGTGGTCGGTGCCGGGGCATTCGTGGTGTCGTTGCCCTTTACCGCGCTGGGCGGCGGGGTAGGCGATGCGGGCAAGGCGTTGGTGGTGGACCCGGCAAAAGCCACGTTTGTGCGCTGCCTGGGGTGTATTGGGGAGGGGTTTGAGCGGCAGGAGTGAAGGTCAACAGTTACATATGGGTGGTGGCTGAGGGCCTCTTCGCGAGCAAGCCCGCTCCCACAAGGGATGTACTTAGGCACAAATTATCTGAGCACAGTCGATTCCTGTGGGAGCGGGCTTGCTCGCGAAGAGGTCGGCAAAGACGCTACAAGACCACCCGGCTCAAGCCTTGCCGGTAATCTTGCGATACTTGGCCATCAACTGTTCTTCAGTTTCCGGATGAGCCTCGTCCAGAGGGATGCAATCTACCGGGCAGACCTGCTGGCACTGGGGTTCGTCGTAATGGCCGACGCACTGGGTGCACAAGTTCGGGTCGATGACGTAGATCTCTTCGCCTTGGGAAATGGCCTCGTTCGGGCATTCGGGTTCGCAGACGTCGCAATTGATGCAGTCGTCGGTGATGATCAGGGACATGCAGGCTCCTGCCGGGGCGTTGGGCCCGGGCATATGAAAACGTATGGGCGCAATTGTGCCGCATTGGCGAGCGCAGTGCACGCGGGCGCGATGGACTGCGCTGTGCTGGGCAGCGAAGCGGGTCACAGCCCGCGGATTATTTCTTGAAGCGCAGGGTCAGCGCATCGGCCACGGCCGGGTGGACGAACTTGGTGATATCTCCGCCCAGCGCCGCGATTTCCCGTACCAGGGTCGAGGAAATGAAGGAATAGCGCTCAGACGGCGTCAGGAACAGGCTCTCGACGTCCGGTGCCAGTTGGCGGTTCATGTTGGCCAGTTGGAACTCATACTCGAAGTCCGAGACCGCCCGCAGGCCACGCAGGAACACATTGGCGTTTTTTTCCTTGGCAAAGTGCGCCAAAAGCGTCGAGAAACCGACCACTTCGACGTTGGGCAGGTGCTTGGTGACCTCGCGGGCCAGTTCCACACGTTGCTCCAGCGGGAACAGCGGGTTTTTCTTCGGGCTGGCGGCGACGGCAATGATCACATGGTCGAACAGGCGCGCGGCGCGTTCGACCAGATCGCCATGGCCCTTGGTAATAGGGTCGAAGGTACCTGGGTACAACACTCGGTTCATCGCGTCGTCCTGGCGGGAGTCCGTTGGGGAGTCGGATGGTATCGCAGCCTTCTCGGTCGGCCAAGTCGGCTGTTGCGTAAGAAAGCACTATAGACGCTGCGAATAATCCGCAAATTCATGGATTTTTCAGGCGCTCGGCCAGGGCCGTCGCCAATTGCGCGGTCAGCCCGTACACCGATAATTGCGGGTTGGCACCGATGCTGGTGGGGAACAGCGAGCCGTCATGGATCGACAGGTTGCCCAGTTGGTGATGGCGGCCAAGGCTGTCGGTGACGGCGGTTTTCGGGTCTTCACCCATGGCGCAACCGCCCATCACGTGGGCGCTGCCCAGGCGTGTGCGGTACAACACCAGGTCGAGCCCGTCGATCAGCGTGCGGGCTTCGGCCAGGGTCTTTACGTAGCGGGCATCGTTGTGCAAGGGCATGACCGCCTTGGCGCCGCCGGCAAACTGGATCTCGGCCATGCTGTGGAAGGCCCGGCGCAGGCCATCCCAGGCATACGGAGTCACGGGATAATCGAGCACCGGCGTGCCGTCGCTGCGCAATTCGACGCTGCCGCCGGGGCTGTCTGGATGAAAGCCGTCGCGCAACAGCGCCAGCATGGCGTGGGTATGGGGCAGCCGGGACATGTGCAAGGCGTTCTCGGGGCCGAAGCCGCCCAATAGCGTGGCGGCCAGCGCCGGGTGCAGGGGCGGGACTTCAAGCTTGTAGGACATTTTGCCGGTGGTTCCGTCCTGCCATTGGAAATGATCCGAATAAATCGATTGCGGCGCACCGTAGAACGGGTTGATGACCTCGTCGAATTGCCCGGCGGACATGTTCACCAAGTGCAGGAAGGTGCGCTTGCCCAGGCGTTGATGCGGGTCTGGCGCATCGGAGCGCAGCAGCAATCCGGGGCTATTGATTCCGCCGCCCGCCAGCACGTAGTGCCGCGCCTTGACGGTGATGCGCCGTCCGGTCGGCGCCACGCAACGTTCGTCCATGGCTTGGCACTCGAGGCCGATGACGGCATCATTTTTGATCGTCAGACGCTCGGCCCGCGCCAGGTAAAGCAGCGCGCCGCCCTTGTCCAGCGTGGCCGGGATGGTGGTGACCAGCATCGACTGCTTGGCGTTGGTCGGGCAGCCCATGCCGCAATAGCCCAGGTTCCAGCAGCCGCGTACGTTGCGCGGGATGACGTGCCAGGCGTAGCCCAATTGTTCACAACCCTTGCGGATCACGTCGTTGTTGGCATTGGGCGGAACCAGCCACGGCGCCACGCCCAGGCGTTGTTCCATCTGCGCAAACCAGGGCGCCATTTCAGCGCGGCCGTGGCCCTTGACGTTGTGCTCGGCGGCCCAGTGGTCGAGGGTCTGGTCGGGCGTGCGGAAGCTGGAGGTCCAATTGATCAGCGTCGTGCCACCGACGGCCCGGCCCTGGAGAATGGTGATGGCGCCGTCCTTGCTCATGCGCCCGAGGCCTTCCTGATACAGGCTGCTGTAGGCCTGGTCTTCGAGCAGCGTGAAATCATGACTGGTCTTGAGCGGCCCCTCCTCGATCAGCAACACCTTGTAGCCGGCAGCACTGAGTATTTCCGCCGTGGTACCGCCACCGGCACCGCTGCCGACGATGGCCACGTCGGCCTCCAGGATCAGGTCCTGGGACAACTGCGCGCCGTTGTAGGTGGTCCAGCCACGGGCCAGGCCTTCGCGGAAGAGATCGGGTACGGGCATGTTCAGGGCTCTCTTATTGTTATGAACGGGCGATGAAGAACCCTGTGGGAGCGAGCAAGCTCCCACAGGATCTCAATGGCTTTCAAATCTTGGGCGGCCCCGGATACCCGCAATGCGCCCAGGCCTCGGGCCGGACGTACCAGGCCATCATCACCAGTTGCAGCAACGAGTTGTGGCCTTGTTGTAGCAGGTCCAGCGAGCTGTTTTCCCACCGCCCGAGGAACTGGCGGATGTCATCGACGCTGGCGTTTTCCCACGAGCCCCAGACGCCGGTCAGTGGCCCGCGGGTAATACCCAGCGTGAGCACGTCGAACAGTTGGCGCGTGAGCTTGAGCATGGCGGGGGACAGGTGGGCCAGGCTGCTGTCCAGGCTTAGCAGGGTCGCGTCAATGGCGGCGGGGACCTGCCCGACGGCCACTGCACCGTCCAGCATCACCGGGATGACGCTGCGTAAAAATGGCAGGTCGCTGTCGCGCAGGGCCGCCAGGCCGTTGGCCGGTTGGCTTGGCGAGCAACCGCTCAGGCTGGCACCCACACCGACGGTGGCCAGGAAGGCGCTGGCGCCGAGGCTGAACTTCAGCAGGCCGCGCCGTGACAGCACGGGTGAATCGGTGAGGCTTGGGTTCATTATTGTGATCACCCGGCAAGAGACGCGTCAGCGGACAAACAGCTTCTGGATCAATTTCTGCAAAGGCTTGCCATACGGGGGATAAATCAGCTTCGCGGCGTTGAATCGTTGTTTGGTCAGCACGCCCTTGGCCTTGCTGAAGGTCAGGAAACCCTCATGCCCGTGGTAATGCCCCATTCCCGAGGGGCCGATGCCGCCGAATGGCAAGTCGTCCTGGGCGACATGCAGCAGCGTGTCGTTCAAGCAGACGCCGCCGGAATGGGTTTCGTGGAGCACGCGATTCTGCTCGGCCTTGTTGTAGCCGAAGTAGTAGAGCGCCAGCGGGCGAGGTCGCTGATTGATGTAGGCAAACGCCTGGTCCAAGTGCTCATAGGGCACGATAGGCAGCAGCGGGCCGAAAATTTCGTCCTGCATGACGGTCATTTCATCGCTGACGTTGAGCAGCAGGCTGTGGGCCATGCGGCGATCCTGGCCCTGGGCGAACAGTTCGATCAGCAGCGCGCCCTTGCTGGTGGCGTCGCTGATGTAGCCGTTGAGCCGCGCCAGCTGTCGTTCGTTGATGATTGCGGTGTAGTCCGGGTTGTCCGCCAGGGTCGGATAAAACCCGCGAACCGCCTCGCGATACGCCTCGACGAACTCGCCAACGCGGTTCTGCGGTACCAGTACGTAGTCCGGGGCGACGCAGGTTTGCCCGGCATTCAGGGTCTTGCCGAAAGCGATGCGTTCGGCGGCGTCCTTGAGCGGCACATCGGTCGACACGATGGCCGGCGACTTTCCACCCAGCTCGAGGGTGACCGGGGTCAGGTTTTCGGCAGCGGCGCGCATGACATGCTTGCCAATGCTGGTGGCGCCGGTGAACAACAGGTGATCGAAGGGCAGCTTGGAAAACGCCATGCCGACCTCCGCTTCGCCAAGCACCACGCACACCAGGTCCTGGGGAAAGACCCGGGCCAACAGTCGCTTGAGCAGCAAGCCGGTCGCCGGTGTCGATTCGCTGAGCTTGAGCATCACCCGGTTGCCCGCCGCCAGCGCTCCCGTCAGCGGCCCGATGGCCAGGAACAGCGGGTAGTTCCACGGCACGATGACCCCGACCACGCCCAACGGCTGGTACACGACTTTGGCCGACGCTGGCTGGAAGGCCATGCCCACCTTGCGCCGGGAAGGTTTCATCCAGCCGCGTAGGTGTCGGCTGGCGTAATGGATGCCGTGCAGGCTCGGCATCAGCTCGGCCAGTAGTGTTTCGTCGGCGCTGCGGTGGCTGAAATCCTGGCTGATGGCTTCGATCAAGGCTTGGCGTTCGTCACTCAATACCTCACGCAGTGCCTTGAGCCATTGTCGGCGTTGTTCGGCCGGTGGCATCGGCTGGACGGCGTAGGCCTGGCGCTGGGCATCGAAGAGCGACCGCAGCTCGTCCAGTTGTTGTTGAGACTCGTGCAGGTAGGCAACGTCGGCAGGCATCGTCGGGCACCGGATATTATTAGAGTGGATGTTTTCTAGAGCTTATACTCTAGAAAGTCAATGGCATCCGTAACGGCGATGGGTTTTTCCTGTGACCGATAGGTCGTAAGATGCCGATCAATGCCTTCGTCGAATTAAAGCCCAAACCATGGCCCCACGAATGAAAACCAGCGAGCGCATCGTGCAGAACAGCCTCGAGCTGTTCAACCAGCAAGGCGAGCGCAGCGTCAGCACCAACCACATTGCCGCCCACATGGACATGTCCCCAGGCAACCTCTATTACCACTTCCCCAACAAGCAGGCGATCATCGCCGTGTTGTTCAGTGAATATGAGAACCTGGTGGACAGCTTCTTGCGCCCGCCCCAGGGCCGTGCGGCCACGGTGGAGGACAAGCGCTTCTATTTGCAGGAGCTGCTGGCGGCCATGTGGCGCTACCGTTTTCTGCACAGGGACCTGGAACATCTGCTCGACAGCGATCCGGACCTTGCGGCGCGCTATCGACGGTTTTCCCAGCGCAGCCTGATCCATGGCACCGCTATTTATGAAGGCTTCGTTGCCGCCGGCATCCTGAAGATGGACCGGGTGCAGATCGAGTCCCTGACCCTCAATGCCTGGATCATCCTCACGTCCTGGGTGCGGTTCCTGTGCACCACGCGGGAAAACTTCAGCCACCTGAGCGAGCAGGCCATCAAGCGTGGCGTGTATCAGGTGCTGGTGTTGGAGGCCGGTTTTGTGACCGATCAGGCCCGCGAAGAGGTGGATGCATTGTTCAAAGAGTATTACGTCCCCCTGGCCCAGACCCTGGAGGAAGGGCAGTAGGATCGACCCCCCGACTTAGCCACAGGAGCTCACCATGCCCATTGCGCAACTCATCAGCCCTCAAGCCCTCGAAGAGCGGCGATCACAGCCCGGGCTGGTCATCCTCGATTGCCGTTTTGCCTTGGAAGACCCCGATTACGGTCAGCGCAGTTATGCCGAGGGTCACATCGCCGATGCGTCGTTCGCGGACCTTGAGCGCGACCTGAGCGGGGCGGTGATCAAAGGCGTGACCGGGCGTCATCCGCTGCCCGAGCCCGAGGCGTTGATCGAGCGCTTCAAGGCCTGGGGGATCGATAACGATAGCGATGTCGTGCTGTACGACGACGGTCCCGGCGCCTATGCCGCGCGGGCCTGGTGGTTGCTGGCCTGGCTGGGCAAGCGCGATGGCGTGTACATCCTCGACGGTGGGCTCAAGGCCTGGCACGCCGCCGGCTTGCCTTTGAGCCTGGATCCGCCGCAGAACAGTCGCGGGACTTTCAGTGGGGCGCCGGATGCGAGCTTGATGGTCAGTGCCCAAGCGCTGCAACAGCGCCTCGGCCAATCGGACATGACCCTGCTCGATGCCCGGGCGTTGCCGCGATTCAAGGGTGAAGTCGAGCCGATCGACCCAGTGGCCGGGCATATCCCGGGCGCCCGGTGTGCGGCGTTCACAGACAACCTGGGCGCCGATGGCCGTTTCTTGCCGGCCGACCAGCTCAAGCAGCGCTTCGCCGAAAAACTGGGCGAGCGCTCGCCCACCGACCTGGTGGCCTATTGCGGCTCCGGCGTGACGGCGTGTCATAACCTGTTTGCCTTGTGCCTGGCAGGGTATCCGCTGGGGAGGCTGTACGCCGGCTCGTGGAGTGAGTGGATCAATGATCCCCAAAGGCCATTGGCCGTCGGGGACTGAATGCAATCCCCGTAGGAGCTGGCGAAGCCTGCGATCTTTTGATTTTGATCTTTCGCTCTTGGACTCAAGTGATTGTGGAAAGATCGCAGCCTCGTTGCACTCGTCAGCTCCTACAGGCCTGTTACAGGCTGGCCAGCCAATCGGGAATCCGTCGCTCCAGGTAATACCCCGGACACCGCAGCGTTCCGTCGACAAATCCCACATGCCCGCCCTGGGCGTGCAGTTCAATTCGGGTCGAGGCGGATAATTCGCCCGGTTCTGGCACGCTGTGGGGAAACACAAAAGGATCGTCGGCGGCCTGGATGACCAGGGTCGGCGTGCTGATGCCTGCCATGAAATAACGGCTGGAGGCACGGCGGTAGTAATCCGCCGCATCGGAGAACCCATGCAGCGGCGCCGTCACCCGGCCGTCAAAGTCCCAGAAGGTGCGCATGTTTTCCAACGGGCCAAGCGCCGCGAGGGTCGCGAGGCCTTCGTGGCGTCCGTCGTGCTGGAACTGGCGTTGCTTGTTGCGCACATAGGCCACGAGCTGGCGCATGAAATGCGCCTGGTAGAACCTGGAAAAGCCCTGGCCGATGCGATCGGCGCACTGGTCGAGGCGAAACGGCACCGAGACCGCCACGGCCCCTTGCAACTGGCTGTCGCGGCCGGTTTCCCCCAGGTGCTTGAGCAGCACATTGCCGCCCAGTGAATAACCCACCGCAAACAGCGGTGCCAAGGGCCGTCGGGCGCGCAAGTGGGTGATGGCGGCGGCCAGGTCTTCGCTGACGCCCGAGTGGTAGCTGCGCGGCAGCAGGTTCGGCTCACCCGAGCAGCCACGCCAGTTCAAGGCCGCACTGGCCCAACCCTGGCGAGCAAGGGCGTGTTGCAGCCCGGCCACGTAAGGCGAGTTGGAAGAACCGGTCAGCCCGTGTAGCACCAGCACCAATGGCGCCTCGGCGCTGTGGGGGCCATGCCAGTCAAGATCGAGGAAATCACCGTCGTCCAGCCACAGGCGTTCGCGTTGGCGATCGAGGTGAGTGGTCTGGCGCCACAATGGGCCCCATAAGGTTTGCAAATGCGGGTTGCCAAGGCCCGGGGCGGGGACGAAACGTTCAAATGCGGCGGACATCATTATTATTCTCGATGCACTGGCCAGCCGTTCAGTCCATGTCCTTTGTCAAACGCTGCCACAACGCGTAATACACCCGTCCGGATTTCTGCTCGCGATGCAAGCGCCAATTGCCCGGCAAGCCCAGGGTGGACGGGGCTGTCTCGCTTTCAGTGTAGACCCAGGCATCCTCGGCCAGCCACTGACGTTCCTCGAGCAAGGCGCAAACCGTCGGCAGCAGGTTCTGATTGAAAGGCGGGTCGAGGAAAACCAGGTCGAAAGGCGTTGCCGGTTGGCTGTCCAGGTAGCGCAGTGCGTCGGCGGTCTGCACTTGGCCGACGGTGCAGCGCAGGGTGCCCAAATGTTCTTTCAGGCTGGAGACCGCCAGGTTGCTGGCGTCCAGCGCCTGGCCCATGGCGGCGCCACGGGACAGGGCCTCGAGAAACAGCGCGCCGCTGCCGGCGAACGGGTCGAGCACCCGGGCACCCGCCACGTAGGGTGCGAGCCAGTTGAACAAGGTTTCGCGCACGCGGTCGGGAGTGGGACGCAGCCCCGGGGCATCCGGGAAGCTCAGGCGCCGGCTGCGCCATTCGCCGCCGATGATGCGCAACTGGTTCACACCGTTGTGCACGGGTTTCTTGCTGGAATTCGATGGGCGGGCCATTAGTGCTCCGGAACCCCGAGCGGCTGCTCGGCAGGTTTGTCAGTGGGGGGCGGCAGCGGCTCTTGCGGCACGCTCGGGCCAGCGGTGACGATGATCATTTTATCGGTGCTCAAGTGTCTGTTCAGCGCGGCCTTGACCTGCTCGACTGTCAATTCCTGGGACTGACGCATGAAGTCCTCCAGGTAGCTCAGCGGCAAGTCATAGAAACCCATGGCGCCGAGCTGGCCGACGATGTCGGCATTGCTGGCGGTGGACAGCGGGAAACTGCCGGCCAACTCACGCTTGGCGTCATCGAGTTCTTTCTGGGTGGGACCGTTCTTGAGGTAGTCGGCGAACACGTCCTGCACCAGTTTCAAGGTGCCTTCGCTCATCTGCGCACGGGTCTGCAGGTTGATCATGAACGGGCCGCGGGCTTGCATCGCCGTGAAGCCGGAATATACGCCGTAGGTCAGGCCGCGCTTTTCCCGCACCTCGGTCATCAGTCGTGTGCCGAAGCCGCCACCGCCGAGGATCTGGTTGCCCAGGGATACGGCGGCATAGTCCGGATCGTCTCGGTCGATGCCCAGTTGCGCGAGCATCAGGTTGGTCTGCTTGGACGGAAATTCGATGTGGCCAATACTCGCTTTGGGCTCCACCGGCGGCGGGGTTTTCGCCAGGGCCGGGCCTTTGGGCAGCGCGGCGGATACCTGGTTGGCAACCGCTTCGGCTTCGGCACGGGACAAATCCCCCACCAGCGCGATCACTGCATTGCCGGCGGCGTAGGCCTTGGCGTGGAAAGCCCGGGCCTGGGCCAGGGTGATCGGTGGAATGCTCTCGGCGCTGCCGTCGCTGGAGTGGGCATAAGGATGATCGCCGTACAGGCGCTTCATCAGTTCCAGGCCGGCCAGTTTGCCGGGGTTCTGCTTCTGGTACTCGAAACCGGCGAGCATCTGGTTCTTGATGCGGGCGAAGGAGTCGGCAGGGAAGGTCGGTTTGCCGACAACTTCGGCGAACAGCTTCAATGCCGGCTCACGCTTGTCGGCTGCGCTGAGGCTGCGCAGGGACGCCACGGCCATGTCCCGGTAGGCGCCGTTGCCGAAGACGGCACCAAGGCTTTCGAAGCCTTGGGCAATGGCGCTGACATCCTTGCCGGCCACGCCTTCGTTGAGCATGGCGTTGGTCAGCAGCGCGAGACCGGGAGCGTCGCCGTCCTGGCTGCTGCCGGCGGCGAAGGTCAGGCGCAGGTCGAACATGGGCAATTCCCGGGCTTCGACGAACAGCACCTTGGCGCCGTCGGCGGTTTTCCAGGTCTGCACGTCGAGCTGGCGGTGGCTGGGGGCTTTACCGTCCAGTTCCGCCAACGATTGCAGCTTGTTGCCGGACTTGGCGTTATCCAACGCCTGGCTGGCGGTGACGTCGGTGGTCGGCGACAGATAGAACGCCAGGGAGCCGGCCAGGACGATGAGCGCCAGGCCGATCAGTACCGGGCGCCGCGATTTGCGCTCACTCATGAGCTTTCTCCTCGGGCAGGACATGCGCAACGCTCAGGCGCGAGCGGGTGAAATACAGCTGGGCTGCCTTCTGGATATCTTGCGGGGTCACGCTTTGCAGTTCAGCGAGCTCGGTGTCCATCAGCTTCCAGGACAAACCGACGGTCTCCAACTGGCCGATGGCGGTGGCCTGGCTGGTGATCGAGTCGCGTTCATAGACCAGGCCGGCGATGACCTGGGCGCGCACGCGTTCCAGCTCTTGGGCCGTCGGCGCGGTGGTTTTCAGCTGTTCAAGCAAGCGCCACAGGCCGGCTTCGGCCTGGGCGATGGTTTTGTTTTTCTGCGTGTTGGGCGTCGCCGACAACGTGAACAGCGTGTCGCCACGGGTGTAGGCGTCGTAGCTCGACGAGCCGCCGGACACCAGCTCTTCGCCGCGCTCCAGCTGGGTCGGGATCCGCCCGCTGTAGCCGCCGTCCAACAGGGCCGAGATCAGCCGCAGCGCATTGACCGACGTTTTGTTCGTGGCGGTGGCGATGCTGGGCACATTGAAGGCCAGCATCACGCTGGGCAGTTGGGTCTGCACATGCAGGGTGATCTGGCGCTCGCCGGGTTCGGCCAGTTCCAGGGGGATTTTCGCGACCGGCACCGCACGCCGGGCAATCGGGCCGAAGTAGCGCTGGGCCAGGGACTTGACCTCGTCCGGCGTCACGTCGCCGACCACCACCAGGGTCGCGTTGTTCGGGGTGTACCAGGATTCGTACCAGTGACGCAGCTCCTCGACGGTCATCCGGTCCAGGTCGGCCATCCAGCCGATGGTCGGCGTGTGGTAGCCGCTGGCTGGGTAAGCCATGGCCTTGAAGCGCTCGTAGGCCTTGGACATGGGCTTGTCGTCGGTGCGCATGCGGCGCTCTTCCTTGATCACCTCGATCTCGCGGCTGAACTCCTCCGGCGGCAGGCGCAGGCTGGCCATGCGGTCGGCTTCCAGTTCGAAGGCCACGCCCAGGCGGTCACGGGCCAGTACCTGGTAATAGGCGGTGAAGTCATCGCTGGTGAAGGCGTTCTCTTCGGCACCGAGGTCGCGCAGGATCAGCGAGGCTTCGCCGGGGCCGACTTTTTCGCTGCCCTTGAACATCATGTGTTCCAGAGCGTGGGACAAACCGGTCTGGCCTGGCGTTTCGTAGCTGGAGCCAACCTTGTACCAGACCTGGGAGACCACCACCGGCGCACGATGGTCTTCGCGCACGACGACCTTCAGGCCGTTGTCGAGGGTAAATTCATGGGTGGGTTGTGGGTCGGCAGCCAAGGCTGAAAAGGGCAGACAAACTGTGCTGAGCAGCAGGCCTGCGGCGCGGCGGGCAAGAGCATTCATTCGTGTTTAAACCTGTTGGGTTGCCCGCTAGGTCTTAGCGTCGGCGGGCGAGAGGGTGCTAGGATAACGGTCCGTTTTACTGGCGGCCACGCCTATCGGGCCTTTTATCGGTCCGGGGTTGTCTGGGTTCCCCGGAGAATTGTCGGGTTTGCCCGTTGATCCCGGCGTTTTCGCCGATGATGCCGTACCAGTCCTTCGAAAAAATCGACTTTGAGGTGTCCATGGGACGTCTCGACAAAATGTTGCGCGTGAACAAGCTGGATGAAACGCAGTCTGTTCAGCATTGAATATTTATTACCGAGGCGCCCTTTGGCGCGTCGCTACCGTGAGATAGCCGTCCTCCATGTTTGGTTCCAACGACGACAAGAAGACCCCAGCTGCGGCTGGCGAGAAGAAAGGCCTGTTCGGATGGCTGCGCAAGAAACCGCAGGAAACCGTCGTCGAACAGCCGCAACCGCTGCCTGAGCCCGCCGAGGCAGTGGCCGAAGAAACCGCGCCCATTGTCCTGCCGATTGCCGAGCCGGTGCTGCAACCGGTCGAGCCTCAGACCGTTGCTGAGCCAGTGGCCGAGCAGCCGCTGACCCCGCCCGCCGAGCAAACCCCCTGGTTGACCTTGCCGGTGGCGGAAGAACCGGTCGCGTTGGTGGAGGAAACGGCGCCCCATATCACCCCGCCGATTCCAGCGCCGACGCAGGTTGTCGAGGCGCCAGTCGTCGAAGCAGTCATTGAGCCGCCAGTCGCCGTTGCACCCGTGGTTGCGCCTGCCGCACCCGAGCCGGCACCCGCTGTGTTGGAAACCGTCGAGCCCGTGCGTAGCGCCGAGGAAAACAAGGTCGGCTTCTTCGCCCGCCTCAAGCAGGGCCTGTCCAAGACCAGCGCCAGCATCGGCGAAGGCATGGCCAGCCTGTTCCTGGGCAAGAAGGTCATCGACGACGAATTGCTGGAAGACATCGAGACCCGCCTGCTGACCGCCGATGTCGGTGTGGAGGCCACCTCGGTGATCATCCAGAGCCTGACCCAGAAGGTTGCGCGCAAGCAGCTGACCGACGCCGACGCACTGTACAAATCCCTGCAAGGCGAGCTGACCAGCCTGCTCAAGCCGGTGGAAAAGCCGCTGGTGATCGCCTCGCAGAACAAGCCGTTCGTGATCCTGGTCGTCGGCGTCAACGGCGCAGGCAAGACCACTACCATCGGCAAGCTGGCCAAGAAACTGCAGCTCGAAGGCAAGAAAGTCATGCTGGCCGCGGGCGACACCTTCCGCGCCGCCGCGGTCGAGCAGCTGCAAGTGTGGGGCGAGCGTAACAAGATCCCAGTGATCGCCCAGCACACCGGCGCCGACTCCGCTTCGGTGATCTTCGACGCCGTGCAGGCTGCCAAGGCCCGTGGCATCGATGTGCTGATCGCCGACACAGCCGGTCGCCTGCACACCAAAGACAACCTGATGGAAGAATTGAAGAAGGTGCGCCGGGTGATCGGCAAGCTCGACGCCGACGCCCCCCACGAAGTGCTGCTGGTGCTGGACGCCGGTACCGGCCAGAACGCCATCAACCAGGCCAAGCAATTCAACCAGACCGTCGAACTGACCGGGCTGGCCCTGACCAAGCTCGACGGCACCGCCAAGGGCGGGGTGATTTTCGCCCTGGCCAAGCAGTTCGGCCTGCCCATTCGCTATATCGGCGTGGGCGAAGGCATCGACGACTTGCGCACCTTTGAAGCCGAGCCCTTTGTCCAGGCACTGTTTGCCGAACGGGAGCATTCATGATTCGTTTCGAACAGGTCGGTAAACGCTATCCGAACGGTCACGTCGGCTTGCATGAGCTGAGCTTTCGGGTCCGTCGGGGCGAGTTTCTGTTTGTCACCGGCCATTCCGGCGCCGGTAAAAGTACCTTGCTGCGCCTGCTGTTGGCGATGGAACGGCCCTCCACCGGCAAATTGCTGCTGGCCGGCCAGGACCTGAGCACCATCAGCAATGCCCAGATCCCCTACCTGCGACGGCAGATCGGCGTGGTGTTCCAGAATCACCAGTTGCTGTTCGACCGCACGGTATTCAACAACGTGGCATTGCCGTTGCAGATCCTTGGCCTGTCCAAGGCCGAGATCGTCAAGCGCGTGGATTCGGCCCTGGAGCGCGTGGCCCTGTCGGACAAGACCGACCTGTACCCGGGCGACCTGTCTACCGGCCAGCAACAGCGCGTCGGCATCGCCCGCGCCATCGTCCATCGCCCGGCGTTGCTGCTGGCGGACGAGCCCACCGGTAATCTCGACCCGCGACTGGCGGCGGAAATCATGGGCGTATTCGAAGACATCAACCGCCTGGGTACCAGCGTGCTGATCGCCAGTCACGACCTGGCATTGATTGCGCGTATGCGTCACCGCATGCTCACGTTGCAACGTGGACGACTGATTGGTGACGGGGAGGCTGGCGTATGAGTGCGACCCGCAGCCCGAAAGTGGCCGAACGCGTGGCCCCGAAGGCCTCCGATCCGCAGCCGCAAAAGAAAAAACGCGACGATGACGACGGCCCGGACTTCGCTACGCTGCTGCACGCCTGGATCGAAAGCCATCGCGCCAGCCTGCTGGACAGCCTGAGGCGCCTGGGCAAGCAACCCATCGGCAGCTTCTTTACCTGCATGGTCATGGCGGTTGCCCTGAGTCTACCCATGGGCCTGTCATTATTGCTAAGTAATGTGGAGCGCCTGGGCGGTTCCTGGCAGCGCGCGGCGCAGATCTCCCTGTACCTGCAGATGGACGCAAGCCCCGGCGAAGGCCAGGCGTTGCGCGAGCAGATCAAGGCCATGCCGGGCGTGGCCGAAGCCGAGTACATCGGCCGCGAGCAGGCGCTTGAAGAGTTCCAGCAGCAGTCCGGCCTGGGTGACGCCCTCAAGGAGTTGCCGCAGAACCCGCTACCGGGCGTGGTACTGGTGACGCCGAACGAGGTCGACAAACCGACCCTTGAAGCATTGAGACAAAGACTTTCCGAGTTGCCGAAGGTACAACAGGCGCAACTTGATCTAGTCTGGGTCGAGCGTCTTGCGGCGATCCTCAAGCTCGGCGACCGGTTCGTCTTCGGTCTGACGGTGCTGCTGGTTTCTGCATTACTTTTGGTGATAGGCAATACCATTCGTCTTCATATTGAAAACCGCCGCACCGAGATAGAAGTGATTAAACTCGTCGGTGGTACGGACAGTTATGTACGCAGGCCTTTCCTTTATATGGGCGCGTTGTATGGCTTCGGTGCCGGGATCCTGTCCTGGGGGGTATTGGCGTTCGGACTGGATTGGCTGAACGACGCGGTAACAAGGTTGGCCGGTTTGTACGGCAGTGATTTCTCGCTCGCCGGTGTGCCAGTCGCCGATGGTCTGTCGCTCTTGCTTGGCGCGGTGCTGTTGGGTTATATCGGTGCATGGATTGCGGTCGCACGCCACTTGCGTGAGCTTGCGCCAAAATAAGTGTTTTTTGCGTGTATTGACCTTTCAATTTTTGTGGGAACTTGTCCTAGGGTTTCCGGTCAATTTTCGCAGTGCTGAACTGCACGAGTTATGTGAGTCGGAGGTTTTTTCGTATGACCACTTCTTTGCAACCTGCTTATGCTCTGGTCCCGGGTGCGAACCTGGAGGCCTATGTGCACACGGTCAACAGCATTCCACTGCTGACCCCCGAGCAGGAGCGTGAACTGGCCGAGAGTCTCTATTATGAGCAGGATCTTGAGGCGGCTCGGCAGATGGTGCTCGCCCACCTGCGTTTTGTCGTACATATCGCCCGCAGCTATTCCGGCTACGGGCTGGCCCAGGCCGACCTGATCCAGGAAGGCAACGTCGGCCTGATGAAGGCGGTCAAGCGTTTCAACCCGGAAATGGGCGTGCGCCTGGTGTCGTTTGCGGTGCACTGGATCAAGGCGGAAATCCACGAGTTCATCCTGCGCAACTGGCGCATCGTGAAAGTCGCGACCACCAAGGCCCAGCGCAAGCTGTTCTTCAACCTGCGCAGCCAGAAGAAACGCCTGGCCTGGCTGAACAACGAAGAAGTCCATCGTGTCGCCGAAAGCCTGGGTGTAGAGCCTCGGGAGGTGCGCGAGATGGAAAGCCGCCTGACCGGCCATGACATGGCCTTCGACCCGGCCGCCGAAGCGGACGACGACAGCGCTTTCCAATCGCCGGCCAACTACCTAGAAGACCACCGGTACGACCCGGCGCGTCAACTGGAAGACGCCGACTGGAGCGACAACTCCAACACCAACCTGCACGAAGCCCTGGAAGTGCTGGACGAGCGCAGCCGCGATATCCTCTACCAGCGCTGGCTGGCCGAGGAAAAAGCCACGCTGCACGACCTGGCGCAGAAGTACAACGTGTCGGCCGAGCGGATTCGCCAGCTTGAGAAGAGCGCGATGAACAAGCTCAAGGTGTCGATCGCTGCCTGACTGCGATAGCGGCCATGAAAAAACGCCCCGATCAGTGATGATCGGGGCGTTTTTTTGTGCTCGATGTCGGACCCGACACTCCACCTGTGGGAGCGGGCTTGCTCGCGAATGCGGTGTGTCAGTGCACATCAATGTATCTGGTGCACCGCATTCGCGAGCAAGCCCTCTCCCACAAGGGATCTCCAGTGTCTTGGTTACTGGGCCCAAGGCGCTCGCCGCGAATTATTGAGCTCCAGCAAATAACTGTCGCCCCCCAGCTGGCTCATCTGCTGGCGAATCCAGCTCGCCCGTCGCAGTACGTAAGGGCTCGGCCGGCTGGCGCTCCATTTCCGCGGGTTGGGCAATACCGCCGCCAGACGGCTGGCCTGTTGCCGAGACAAGGCGTCGGCGCCTACGCGAAAATGATGTCGCGCTGCCGCTTCAGCTCCGAACACGCCGTCATCCCACTCGACACTGTTGAGGTACACCTCGAGGATCCGCTGCTTGGGCCAGAATATTTCGATCAGCGCGGTAAACCAGGCTTCCAGGCCCTTGCGCAGCCAACTGCGGCCGGGCCACAGGAACAGGTTCTTGGACACTTGCTGGCTGAGGGTGCTGGCGCCGCGAATCGAGCCGCCGCGTCCGTTATGGGTAAGCGCAGCCTGGATCGCACCGAAGTCGAAGCCCCAGTGCTCGGGGAATTTCTGGTCTTCGCCAGCAATCACCGCCACTTTCAGGCTATCGGAGATCTGATCCCAAGGCTGCCAGGTACGTTGCAGGTCGATCGGTTCGCCGCCGAACCAGGATTCAACCTTGCGCTCGATCATCAGCGCCGTGAACGGCGGCGGCACCACCCGAAACAACAGTACGAGCACAACACTGCCAACGGCGAACCAGAGCAGGGCGTTAAGGAATCGTCGAAATAATAAACGCAGCATAGAGATGGCTTGGCCGAACCCGTCGAGCGGGCCATTATACAGACCCTGTCCACCGAGTCTGACTGGAGTTCTCATGCTGCGTAGCTTTCTGATGCTGGCTGCTTTTTTCGGCTTCACGGGCGTGGCACTGGGGGCATTTGCCGCCCATGGCCTCAAAGGCCGCCTGAGCGCCGAATACCTGGCGATTTTCCACACCGGCGTCACCTACCAACTGGTGCACACCCTGGCGTTGCTGGGCGTTGCGCTGCTGGCCACGCACATTCCCGGCCGCATCGTCACCTGGGCCGGGGTTTCATTTGTGATCGGTATCCTGTTGTTCTCCGGCAGCCTGTACCTGCTGACCCTCACAGGTATCAGCAAGTTGGGCATCATCACGCCGTTTGGCGGCGTGGCGTTCCTGATCGGCTGGCTGTGCCTGGGGCTTGCCGCCTGGCGGCTGGGCTGACCGGGCGGTCCATTTCATGACGAATGGCTTGGGTCACCCAGACTGATCGGGCTAGAATGCCAGCCCCTAAAAATGATGGCGGCATCCGGCATGCGCATTCAGTTGAACGGCGAACCCCTTGAACTGCCCGACGGTGAAACCGTTGCGGCCCTGCTGACCCGTCTGGAACTCACCGGACGCCGCGTCGCGGTGGAGCTCAATCTGGATATCGTCCCGCGCAGCCAGCACACCGAAACCACGTTGAACGATGGCGACAGCGTCGAAGTGGTCCACGCCATCGGCGGCGGCTAGTCGCCTCGGTTTCGCGGTATTTCGCAAGAACCTCACCCCAACAGAGGATTTCCCATGAGCATCGTTCGTAGCGACAAGCCCTTCGTCCTGGCCGGTCGTACCTACCAGTCGCGCTTGCTGGTAGGCACCGGCAAATATCGCGACATGGAAGAAACCCGCCTGGCCATCGAAGCCTCGGGCGCCGAAATCGTGACCGTCGCTGTGCGCCGGACCAACATCGGCCAGAACCCGGGCGAACCGAACCTGCTGGATATCCTGCCGCCGGATCGCTACACCATCCTGCCGAACACCGCCGGTTGCTTCGACGCCATCGAGGCCGTGCGCACCTGCCGCCTGGCCCGTGAGCTGCTCGACGGCCACAACCTGGTGAAGCTGGAAGTGCTGGCGGACCAGAAAACCCTGTTCCCCAACGTGATCGAAACCCTCAAGGCCGCCGAAACCCTGGTCAAGGAAGGCTTCGACGTGATGGTCTACACCAGCGATGATCCGATCATCGCCCGTCAATTGGCGGAAATCGGCTGCATCGCGGTCATGCCGCTGGCCGGCCTGATCGGCACCGGCCTGGGGATCTGCAACCCGTACAACCTGCAGATCATCCTGGAAGAAGCCAAGATCCCGGTGTTGGTGGATGCCGGTGTCGGTACCGCATCCGACGCCACCATCGCCATGGAGCTGGGTTGCGAAGCAGTGCTGATGAACTCGGCCATCGCTCACGCCCAGCAGCCGATCCTCATGGCCGAAGCCATGAAGCACGCCATCGTCGCCGGTCGCCTGGCGTACCTGGCCGGCCGCATGCCGAAAAAACTTTACGCCAGCGCCTCCTCGCCGCTGGATGGTCTGATCAAGTAAGAGCCATTGATGACTGAATCGAACGACACGCCGGTCCTGCCGGAAGAAGGCGAAGAGCGCCAGCACCGCCGCATCAAGAGTTTCGTGATGCGCGCCGGGCGCATGACTGAAGGCCAGCAGCGCGGCCTGGAGCAGGGCGCGCCGCTGTTTGTCCTGCCGCTTGCCGATGCGCCGGTGGATTTTGACCAGGTCTTCGGCCGATCGGCCCCGCGCTCGCTGGAAATCGGCTTCGGCATGGGCCATTCATTGCTGGAAATGGCTGCGGCTTCGCCGGAGCAGGATTTCATCGGTGTGGAAGTCCACCGTCCCGGCGTTGGTGCGCTGCTCAACGGCGTGCTGACCCAAGGGCTGACCAACCTGCGGGTCTACGATTGCGACGCCATCGAAGTGCTCAACCGCTGCGTGGCCGACAACAGCCTCGACCGGCTGATGTTGTTCTTCCCGGACCCTTGGCACAAAAGCCGCCACCACAAGCGCCGTATCGTCCAGGCGTCGTTCGCTGAACTGGTGCGCAGCAAGTTGAAGGTCGGCGGTGTGCTGCACATGGCCACCGACTGGGAACCCTACGCCGAATACATGCTGGAAGTGATGAACGTCGCCCCGGGCTACCGCAACCTGGCCGAAGACGGCAAGTGCGTGCCGCGCCCGGCTGAGCGGCCGATCACCAAGTTCGAGCGCCGAGGCGAGCGGCTTGGGCATGGGGTTTGGGATTTGAAGTTCGAGAAGGTGGCTTAAGCATCACCAATACCCAATGTGGGAGCTGAACTTCTGTGGGAGCAAGGCTTTGTGGGAGCAAAGCTTGCTCGCGATGCAGGCAACTCGGGATTCAAGTGGGTACCGAGGCGCTGCTATCGCGGGCAAGCCTTGCTCCCACAGAAGCTCAGCTCCCACATTTGTTTTGTGGTGTGGGTGGGATCAGCGCCGATCCGCGACTACGCCGATCAACACCAGCACCACCAACAACACCGGCGCCAGGCTGTAGTTGTTGAACTGGCTCAAGCCCCGGACGACCCACGGCGTGGCGTAGATCAGTGCCGCGCCGCTGCCGATCATGCACAGCAGGGCGATCAGCGGGACGCGCAAGGCGCCGGCGATGCTGCCCAGGCGTTGTTCGACCCAACCCTTGATGTCGGCGCCAAACAGCACCAGCAGGCAACCTACCAATGCCAGGGAGATTTCCGACAGATTGCTGCGGCTCCAGCGGGACACGGTGGCCAGCAGATCGAGTACCAGATCCATTCGATTTCCTTGTGTTGATCAGCTCAGAAATGTCTGCAGCAAGTCGTTGAGAAACAGCTGTCCGCGCTCGGTGGCCGCCAGACGTGTCGGTTCGACCTGCAACAACCCGCTTTGTTCGGCCTCGCGCCGACCTTCGGCCAGGCTTTGCAGGGGCAGCCCGGTGCGCTCCGGGTACAGCCGCGCTTCCACGCCTGCGGTCAGGCGCAGGGCATTCATCAGGAACTCGAACGGCAGCTCTTCGTTGGCCAGGGTTTTCTCGCCGGCCTGGAAGCTTTTGGCCGGGTTGAGATAGTCCTTGGGCAGGCGGGTCTTCCAGGTGCGCACGATGCGCCCGTCCGGATGGCTGAGCTTGCCGTGGGCGCCGGCACCGATGCCGATGAAGTCGCCGAAGCTCCAGTAATTGAGGTTATGCCGCGCCGCCCGGCCGGGTTGGGCGTAGGCCGAAACCTCGTATTGGGCGTAGCCGTGTTCGGCCAGCAAGGCTTGCCCGGCTTCCTGGATGTCCCACAGCGTGTCGTCTTCGGGCAATGTCGGCGGCTGGTTCCAGAACACCGTGTTCGGCTCCAGCGTCAGCTGGTACCAGGACAAATGGGTCGGCTGCAAGGCGATGGCCTGGCGCAGGTCGCTCAAGGCGTCTTCCAGGGACTGGTCGGGCAGCCCATGCATCAGGTCAAGGTTGAAATTGTCGAAACCGGCCTGGCGGGCCATGCCGGCGGCGCGCACCGCCTCGTCGCCGTTGTGGATCCGGCCCAGGGCTTCAAGCTTGGCCTGCTGGAAACTCTGGATGCCGATGGACAGGCGATTGATGCCCAAGGCCCGGTAAGCGACGAATTTTTCTTGTTCGAAGGTGCCGGGGTTGGCTTCCAGGGTTATTTCAATGTCCTGGGCGAACGGTATCCGCGCTTCCACCCCCTTGAGCAGACGCCCCAGGGCCCGGGCGCTGAACAGGCTCGGGGTGCCGCCGCCGAAAAAGATCGAGCTCAACGGGCGACCATGGACCGCGTGCAAGTCCTGTTCGAGGTCGGCCAGCAAGGCGTCGACATATTCCTCTTCCGGCAGCTGAGGGCTGGCGGTGTGGGAGTTGAAGTCGCAATACGGGCATTTGCGCACGCACCACGGGATGTGGACGTACAACGCCAGGGGCGGCAGCACCGGCAGTGGTGCCCGAGGCGTTTGTACACCGCCATGAATCAGCGGTGCGGGAGCGTCATCGATCATTGCAGGCCCAGGCGTTGACGCAGCAGGGCCATCGCACGGGCGCGGTGGCTCAGTTGGTTCTTTTCCACCGGCCCCAGCTCGGCGCTGGAGCAATTGCGTTCCGGCACCCAGAACAACGGGTCATAGCCGAAACCGTGCTCGCCGCTGGCTTCGGTGAGAATGCGCCCGTGCCACAGGCCTTCGCAGAGGATCGGCAATGGATCATCGGCATGGCGTACCAGGGCCAGCACACAAACGAACTGCGCGCCGCGCTCAGCTTCGGGCACGTCCTTGAGGGCGTCGAGCAGCTTGGCATTGTTCGCCGCGTCACCTTTGCCGTCGGCATAGCGGGCCGAATAAATGCCGGGCGCGCCGCCCAGGAAGTCCACGGCCAGCCCGGAATCGTCGGCCAGCGCTGGCAGGCCCGAGATGCGTGCGGCATTGCGGGCCTTGAGAATGGCGTTCTCGACGAACGACAGGCCGGTCTCTTGCGGTTCCACCTGGCTGAACTCGCCAATCGAGCGCAGCTGCACCGACCCGCCGAGCATGGCTTGCAGTTCCTTGAGTTTGCCGGCGTTGTGGCTGGCCAGTACGAGTTGGGTGAAATTGATCATTGGCCCGGGAACAGTTCCTGGTTGAAATTGATGGTGTTGATCTTGTCGCCGGTCTGCACCTTGATCTCGAAGGTACGGGTTTCCTGCTGGGGCACCGGGTACTGGGCGATGTAGTAGATCGCGCCTTGCTCGGTCACCTGCTTGAATTGCAGCGGGATGCTCTGGCTGGTGAGGTCTTTCACAGTGCCGCTGACCTGGGCCATCAAGGGTTTGCCATCCTTGAGCACCGAGACGTTGATCACACCTTGTTGCTTGCTGCGAATCAGATCGGCGCCCTTGGCGATGTCCGGTGTCAGGAAGGTGGAGTTGAAGGTGTTGTAGTGCACGGTGATATCACCGAACACTTCCTTGCGCTCACCCTTGATAGCGTCGGCGGCCATGGCGCCAACGCTCAGGCAAGCGGTGATGAGAAACAACGCTAGACGTTTCATGTCGTGCTCCTGGGTAAGGCCGGGGCTCAGACCGCGACCTGATGATCGTTAAGGCCTGGGCTGCTGACCCGATAGATGCCTATCTCACCTAACAGATTAGGCCATAGCTTGCTGGCCCACCCGTGGCGGTGCTGTTGGTCCACGGCCAGGCGATCGATGACCTTGGCTTGACGCTCGCGGCACAGCGCTTCGAAATCCTCGAAGGTGCAGAAGTGGATGTTCGGCGTGTTGTACCAGGTGTAGGGCAAGAACTCCGAAACGGGCATGCGACCCTTGCTCGCCAGGTACCAGCGGCAACGCCAGTGGCCGAAGTTGGGGAAGGTGATGATGCACTGGCGTCCGACCCGCAGCATTTCGTCGAGGATCTTGTCCGGGTAGTGCACCGCTTGCAGCGCCTGGGTCATGACCACGATGTCGAAGCTGTTGCTGGCAAAATTGCCCAGGCCCTTGTCCAGGTCCTGCTCGATGACGTTGATGCCCTTGGCAACGCACTCGGCGATGTTGTCCGGGTCGTTTTCCAGGCCGTAGCCGCTGACTTGCTTGTTGTCCCGCAGCCAGGTCAGCAGTTCGCCGTTGCCGCAGCCCAGGTCGAGCACGCGGCTGCCGGCGGGGATCCATTCCTGGATGATGTCCAGATCGGCTCTCATGGCGTCCTCACAGCGTTATACGGTTCATGTAGTTGCCGAACGCCTGCAGGTAGCGCGGGATCGGGATCAAAAAGGCGTCGTGACCCTGGGGCGCGTCGATTTCCAGGTAGCAGACGTCCTTGCGCGCGGCCATCAGCGCGTCCACCAGCTCGCGCGAGCGCGCCGGGGAGAAGCGCCAGTCGGTGGTGAACGACATCACGCAGAACTTGGCGGTGGCATTGGCGAAGGTTTTCGCCAGGTTATCGTCGAAGTTCGCCGCCGGATCGAAGTAGTCCAGTGCCTTGGTCATCAACAGGTACGTGTTGGCGTCGAAACGCCCGGAGAACTCCTCGCCCTGATAACGCAGGTAGCTCTCGACCTGGAACTCGACGCTGTGGAAGTCGTAGTTGAGCTTTTCGCTCTTGAGGCCGCGGCCGAATTTCTCGCCCATGGAGTCGTCGGACAGGTAGGTGATGTGCCCGACCATCCGCGCCAGCATCAGCCCGCGCTTGGGGATCACGCCGTGCTCCTGGAACGAGCCGCCGTGGAAGTCGGGGTCGGTGAGGATCGCCTGGCGTGCCACTTCGTTGAAGGCGATGTTCTGCGCCGACAGCTTGGGCGCCGAGGCGATTGCCAGGCAGTGGCGCACGCGGTCCGGGTAGGTGATGGTCCACTGCAGGGCTTGCATGCCCCCCAGGCTGCCGCCGATCACGGCTGCCCACTGGCCGATACCGAGGCGATCGGCCAGGCGTGCCTGGCTGTGGACCCAGTCCTCCACGGTCAGCACCGGGAAATCGGCGCCGAAGGGTCTGCCGGTGTCCGGGTTGAGGCTGCTGGGGCCGGTGGAGCCGTTGCAGCCGCCCAGGTTGTTCAGGCTGACCACGAAGAACTTGCTGGTGTCGATGGGCTTGCCCGGGCCGATGCAACTGTCCCACCAGCCGGGCTTGCGGTCGTCGATGCTGTGGTAGCCGGCGGCGTGGTGATGCCCCGACAAGGCGTGGCAAATCAGCACGGCATTGCTCGCCGTGGCATTGAGGGTGCCGTAGGTTTCGTAGATCAGGTCATAGGCTGGCAACGAACGGCCGCAGGCCAGGGCCAGGGGCTCGCTGAAATGCGCCATTTGCGGCGTCACCAGACCAACGGAATCGGGGGGAAAGGCAGCTGGCATCGACCCTGCTCGCGTTGAAATGAGGCGTAAGTCTAAAGACCGCTGTGGCGGGCGGCAAGCAAAGGCGCGGCTGATTGTCCGCCGTTGTTTTTGTGGCGAGGGAGCTTGCTCCTGCTGGGGCGCGAAGCGGCCCTGTAGGAGCTGTCGAGTGCAACGAGGCTGCGATCTTTCCCCAGGCAATTGAGTCGTGAGCGAACGCACAACAGATCAAGATCAAAAGATCGCAGCCTCCGGCAGCTCCTGCAGGCGCCTCCCAGCGGGAGCAAGCTCCCTCGCCACAGGGTTAACCATGCCCCCGATCCAAGCCGGATCAGGTGGGCCGGGCGAGGCCCGGCAACTCCGGCAGTTTCTTCGGCGAATGGATGCGCACCCGTTTCTGCCGGTTCAATTCGCCGCTGACCAGGCTGACCTGGCTCTTGGACACGCCAAACGCCTTGGCCAGGAACGCCATCAAGTATGCGTTGGCCTTGCCCTCGACCGGCGGGGCGGTGAGGCGGATCTTCAGGCGGTCACCGTGCAGCCCGGCGAAATCATCGCTGCGGGCTGCCGGTTGCAGGTGACACTCCAGGATCAGGTCGTCGCCATCCCAGCGAAAGTAGCTCACGTGGGTCAGATCAGCAGGCGCAGGATTTCCGGCATCATGGTCATCGCCGCCAGGTTGTTGATCACCAGCATGTCGATCAGCTTGAGCACCATGAATGCCAGGATCGGCGAGATATCCAGGCCGCCGAGGTTCGGCAGGATACGGCGGAACGGCGCCAGGGCCGGCTCGCAGATCTGGTTCACCAGTTCGGCGCCCGGGTTGTGACTGCCCGGTGCGACCCACGACAGGATCACGCTGATGATCAGGGCGAAGAAGAAAATCTTCAGGAACAGCGCGGTCACGCCAATGATCGACCAGATCAGCAGTTGCAGCGGGTTGCCGGTGGTGCCGTAGGTCAGCAGCAGGGTCAGGGCCATCAGCGCCAGTTGCACGAGGATAGCCAGGACCAGCGACGACATGTCCAGGCCGAACAGGCTCGGGATGATCCGACGCAGCGGCTTGAGCAGTGGCTGGGTGGCCTTGACGATGAACTGGCACAGCGGGTTGTAGAAGTTGGCGCGCACCAGTTGCAGCACGAAGCGCAGCAGCACGATCAGCAGGTACAGGCTGCCGAGGGTTTGCAGCACGTACACCGCTGCAGTGTTCAATCCAATCATGAATGACTCCTTATTGGCCCAGTTGTTCGGCCATTTCGGCCGAGCGGTGCGCGGCGGCGCCGAGTGCTTTTTCCACCAGGGCTTCGAAGCCCCCGGCCTGGAACGATTTGATGGCCGCTTCGGTGGTGCCGGCCGGCGAGGTCACACGGCGGCGCAGTTCGGCCGCATCGACGTCGCTGGACACCGCCATGTGCGCGGCGCCCAGTGCGGTCTGCAAGGTCAGCTGAGCGGCGGTTTCCCGGGGCAGGCCGAGTTTCTCGCCGGCGGCGGTCATGGCTTCGATCAGCAGGAAGAAGTACGCGGGGCCCGAGCCGGAGACCGCGGTGACGGCGTCCAGTTGCTGTTCGGTGTCCAGCCACAGTGCCAGGCCGACAGCCGACAGCAGCTCCTCGGCCTGCTGGCGTTGTGCGGTGGACACTTGGGAAGTGGCGAACAGGCCGCTGACGCCCTGGCGTAGCAGCGCCGGGGTGTTGGGCATGCAGCGTACGATGGGCTGCTCGCCGAGCCAGTTGTTCATGCTGGCGCAAGTAATGCCGGCGGCAATCGACACCACCAGTTGATGGGGCTTGAGGCTTGGGCGCAGGGCTTGGCAGACGGTTTTCATCGCCTGCGGCTTGACCGCCAGCACGATGACGTCCGCGCCGTCGATGGCCTGGGCGTTGTCGGCGAAGGTTTCGATGCCGTGCTCGGCGCTCACCCGGGTGCGGGTCGCTTCGCCCGGATCGCTGGCGCGGATCAGGGAAGCGTCCAGGCCCTTGGCCCGCAGGCCGCCGATCAGGCTGGCGGCCATGTTGCCGGCGCCGATGAAGGCAATACGCATGTTGCTCATGACAGGTCCTTATAAAGAGATGAGTCGGCCATGTTTCAGGATTGACCGTAGTCGCGGGCACCAAACAGGGCTGTACCGATGCGCACCCAGGTGGCGCCCTGGGCAATGGCCGACTCAAGGTCGTGGCTCATGCCCATGGAAAGGGTGTCCAGCGGCAGCGCCAGGCTGGCTTGCAGGCGTTGGACAGCGGCGAAGGCAGCATCCTGGGCGGCGCGGTCTTCGGTGGGTTCGGGAATCGCCATCAACCCGCGCAGTTTCAGGCGGGGCAGGGCGCTGATGGCGCTGGCCAGGGCGGGCAGGTCCGCTGGGGTACAGCCGGATTTGCTGGCTTCACCGCTGACGTTGACCTGAATGCAGATGTTCAGCGGTGGCAGGTCGGCCGGACGCTGCTCGGACAGACGCTGTGCAATTTTCAAGCGATCCACGGAATGCACCCAGTCGAAATGTTCGGCGATAGCGCGCGTCTTGTTCGATTGAATGGGGCCGATGAAGTGCCAGATCAAGGGCAGGTCGGTCAGTTCGAGCTGTTTGCCCAAGGCTTCTTGCAGGTAGTTCTCGCCGAAGTCCCGCAGGCCGGCGGCATAGGCTTCGCGCAGGGCCTGGACGGGCTTGGTCTTGCTCACGGCCAGCAGTTGGACACTGTGTTCGGCACGCTGGGCGGCCTGCTCCGCAGCGCGGATGCGCGAACTAACCTGAGCGATGTTGTCTGCTATCGTGGACATAAGGAAGCGCCAGCGGTGAGGTTCGCGGCATTCTACTGGAATTGAGGAGCGCTATGGATATCACTGAGTTACTGGCGTTCAGCGCCAAGCAGGGCGCGTCGGACCTGCACCTGTCCGCCGGGCTGCCACCGATGATCCGCGTCGATGGCGATGTCAGGCGCATCAACCTGCCGGCACTGGACCACAAGCAGGTTCATGAACTGATCTACGACATCATGAACGACCGGCAACGCGTAGATTACGAAAAGTTTCTGGAGACCGATTTTTCCTTCGACGTACCGGGCGTCGCGCGGTTTCGGGTCAACGCCTTCAACCAGGATCGCGGTGCGGGGGCGGTGTTCCGCACCATTCCGTCGAAAGTCCTGACCATGGAAGACCTGGGGATGGGCGAGGTGTTTCGCAAAGTGACCGAGGCCCCTCGCGGGCTGGTGTTGGTGACCGGGCCGACCGGTTCAGGCAAGTCCACCACCCTGGCGGCCATGATCGATTACCTGAACAGCCACAAGCACCATCACATCCTCACGATCGAAGACCCTATCGAATTCGTTCACGAACCGCGCAAATGCCTGATCAACCAGCGCGAGGTGCACCGCGACACCCAGGGTTTCTCCACGGCCCTGCGTTCGGCCCTGCGGGAGGACCCGGACGTGATCCTGGTGGGGGAGATGCGCGACCTGGAGACCATTCGCCTGGCGCTGACCGCCGCCGAAACCGGGCACCTGGTATTCGGCACCCTGCACACCACGTCGGCGGCCAAGACGATTGACCGGGTGGTGGACGTGTTCCCCGGTGACGAGAAGTCCATGGTTCGCTCGATGTTGTCGGAATCGTTGCAGGCGGTGATTTCCCAAACGCTGGTCAAGAAGATCGGCGGCGGCCGGATCGCGGCGCATGAAATCATGCTGGGCACCGCGGCCATTCGGAACCTGATCCGTGAAGACAAGGTGGCGCAGATGTACTCGGCCATCCAGACCGGCGGCTCGCTGGGGATGCAGACGCTGGACATGTGCCTGAAGGACTTGGTGAACAAGGGGCTGATCAGCCGCGAGCATGCGCGGGAGCGGGCGCGTACGCCGGATAACTTCTAAGCAGGAACAGGGAGGCGGCAGTCCCTGTAGGAGCTGTCGAGTGCAACGAGGCTGCGATCTTTCCACTGCCGATTGAGTCGAGAGCGAAAGATCAGGATCAAAAGATCGCAGCCTTCGGCAGCTCCTACAAGTGCAACCTAGCTAAAGGCCATGCGCTCTTCAGCGCTGAACCACGCGCATCGCCCCCGGCTCTTTGGGCAGCACGCGCTTGGCTATCACGTAATGACTGTTCCAATACGGCTTGTTCAAGGTATCGATGCTCACCGACTTGCCACGGCGCGGGGCGTGGATGAAGCGGTCGTTGCCCAGGTAGATGGCCACGTGGTTGACCCGGCGGCTCCTGAGCTTGAAGAAGATCAGGTCGCCTGGCTTGAGATCCTTGCGCTCGACTTTCTCGCCATGACCGGTGGCCATGGCGTTGGAGGTGCGCGGCAGGTCGAAGGTGGCGTCGTTGAAGGCGTATTTCACCAGCCCGCTGCAATCGAAACCTTTACTTGGGCTACTGCCGCCCCAACGGTAAGGTGTGCCGAGTACATTCACGGCGCGACTCAACACATTGCTGCTCGTTTTGGTCGCCATCGGCGGGACCAGCTTGCTGTTGGCCGTGCTCACGCGCTGGGCGCTTGGCTTGTTCTTGCTCAAGGAAGCAGAAACATGGGATTTCGGGGTATAGCCGTTGACGTTGGGAAGACGTTGCTCACGATTGGTGGCGTGGGCGGCCAGTGGCAATAATAGGCAGAGGGTTAGCCATGTCTTGAAAAATGGACGCATTAGGCAGGGCTCTTAAAGGTTGGCGCGCAACTTTATAACAGCTTTTTTTGCCATTCCGAGGCCGTTTGTCGATTCGAAACGCCGCGCAAAAACCAGCAAAATGCGACAAATTGACCGGATTGTCCGACAGAACCCCTATGCCACGGGGCTTTCGTCGGTTCGGGGCGCCGAGAACCGTTTGTCGGCCAGACACGAAAAAGTCACAAAAAGTCAGAAAAAATTTATCTATCGAGGCAAAAGAGGCCATTCATGAACAGCTATCAGCAGGATGCAATCCGCGATACCCACAGCAAGGTCATTGGGTATCTGCTGTGGATTTTCGGGTTCACAGGGGCCCATCGTTTCTATTACGGCAAGCCGGTCACGGGCACGATCTGGTTCTTCACCTTCGGCCTGCTGGGCATAGGCTGGTTGATCGACCTGTTCCTGATTCCGGCCATGGACCGCGAAGCGGACCTGCGTTTCACCCCGGGGCCCATCGAATACAGCGTGGCGTGGATTCTTCTGACGTTTCTCGGGGTGCTGGGCGTACACCGCATGTACCAGGGCAAATGGCTCAGCGGGATCCTTTACCTGCTGACCGGCGGGGTGTTTTTCCTGGGGGTGCTGTATGACTTCTGGACGCTGAACGATCAGGTGTCGATTCGTAATGCGCAGAAGCGTGGGGCTTTTCAGTAAGACCGGGTCGCCTGCATCGCGAGCAAGCTCCCACACTGGATCGAGATGTTCACAAATCATGTGTTCACCAAAGATCCACCTGTGGGAGCGAGCTTGCTCGCGATAGGCGCGGCGCGGTATCAGGCCTGGTGGGTAATCCGCCCATCCATCAGGGTGTAACGCACCACTCCCGGCAGGCTATGGCCGAGGAACGGGCAGTTGTCACCCTTGGAACGCCAGGCTTCACCGGCCACGGTGGACGTGGCAGGGTCGAACAGCACCAGGTCCGCCGCGGCGCCCACCGCGAGTTTCCCCGCCGGCAATTGCAGTGCCTGGGCCGGACCGGCGCTCAGGCGCGCCAGCAGGGTCGGCAGGTCCAGCAAACCGTCTTCCACCAGTGTCAGGGCCAGCGGCAGCAGCAGTTCGACGCTGCTGATGCCCGGCTCGGTGGCGCCAAACGGTGCCAGCTTGGCATCGCGTTCGTGGGGTTGGTGATGGCTGGAGATGGCCGAGATCACCCCGGATTTCACCGCCTCGCGCAAGCCATCGCGGTCGGCGCGGGTGCGCAGCGGCGGCTGGACGTGGTAGACGCTGTTGAAATCGATCAGCGCTTCATCGGTCAGGATCAACTGGTAGAGCGCCACATCGGCGGTCACCGGCAGGCCGCGGGCCTGGGCCTGGGCGATCAGCGCCGCGCCGCGGGCACTGGTCAACTGGCTGAAGTGGGCGCGCACGCCGCTTTGCTCGACCAACAGCAGGTCCCGGGCCAGGGCCACGGTCTCGGCGGTTTCCGGGATGCCCGGCAGGCCGAGGAAGCTGGCGGTCGGGCCCTCGTGGGCCAAGCCGCCTTCGGCCAGGTCGTGGTCCTGGGAGTTGAAGATCACCGTCAGGCCGAAGGTCGCCGCGTATTCCAGGGCACGGCACAGGGTACGGGTGTTGCGGAAACTGTTCAGGCCGTTGCCGAACGCCACGCAACCGGCGTCACGCAGGGCGATGAGCTCGGCCAGTTGCTCGCCGTCCAGGCCTTTGCTCAGTGCGCCGATGGGGAAAACCTTGGTGTTGCCGGCCTCGCGGGCGCGGTCAAGGATCAGTTCGGCCACGGCCGAGGTGTCCAGCACCGGTTTGGTCTGCGGCGGGCAGCACAGGCTGGTCACGCCACCGGCAGCGGCGGCCCGGGTCTCGCTGACGATACTGCCTTTGCGGCTGTAGCCCGGCTCGCGCAGGGCGACGTTCAGGTCCACCAGGCCGGGAGCGGCCACCAGGCCTTGGGCGTCGAGGGTCTCGACCGCGACGAAACCGGCCGGCGCTGCGCCAAGGGCGACGATCTTGCAGGCATCGATATGAATATCAGTCACTTGATCCAGGCCACTGGCTGGATCGATCACGCGTGCGCCGAGAATGCTGAGCTTCACTGGGCGTTCTCCTGGTCGAATTGGCGCTGGGCCGTTTGCCCGCTCATGGCCATGGACAGCACGGCCATGCGGATGGCGATGCCGTAGGTCACCTGGTTGAGAATCACCGAGTGCGGCCCGTCGGCCACCGCCGACTCGATCTCCACGCCGCGGTTGATCGGCCCCGGGTGCATGACGATAGCGTCCGGCTTGGCCCCGGCCAGGCGGGCGGTGGTCAGGCCGAACAGGCGGTAGAACTCACCTTCGCTGGGCAGCAGGCCGCCGGTCATGCGCTCGCGTTGCAGGCGCAGCATGATCACCACGTCCACATCCTTGAGGCCTTCGGTCATGTCGGTGTAGACCTTCACGCCGTATTGCTCGACGCCGATGGGCAGCAGGGTCTTGGGCGCGATCACACGGATGTCCGGGCAGCCGAGGGTCTTGAGGGCCAGCATGTTCGAGCGGGCCACCCGCGAGTGCAGGATGTCGCCGACGATGGCCACCGACAGGTTCTCGAAGCCGCCCTTGTGCCGACGGATGGTCAGCATGTCCAGCATGCCCTGGGTCGGGTGGGCGTGACGGCCGTCGCCGCCGTTGATGATCGCCACTTGCGGGCAGACGTGTTCGGCAATGAAGTGCGCTGCACCGGAGTCGCCGTGGCGCACGACGAACATGTCGGCGGCCATGGCTTCGAGGTTGCGCAGGGTGTCGAGCAGGGTTTCACCCTTGCTCGCCGAGGACGTGGACACGTTGAGGGTGATCACGTCCGCCGACAGCCGCTGGGCCGCCAGTTCGAAGGTGGTGCGGGTGCGGGTGGAGTTTTCGAAGAACACGTTGCACACGGTCTTGCCGCGCAGCAATGGGACTTTCTTCACCGCCCGGGCACCGACTTCCAGGAACGAGTCGGCAGTGTCGAGGATTTCCGTCAGCAGCTCGCGGCGCAGGCCGTCGAGGGACAGGAAGTGCTGCAGCTGGCCCTGGTCGTTGAGCTGCAGCGGGCGCTTGGTTTCGAGAGGCGTCATCGCGATGGACTCTTACAAGGGCAGTTAAAGGGCAAGGTCTTGCAGTTCGAGTTGCAGCGGCGACGGGCCGGAGAGCTTGACCCGCTCATGGGCGGCCAGCGTCAGCGTCGCACCGACCACGTTCGGCCGGATCGGCAGCTCGGCGGCGTCCAGGTCCAGCAGGCACACCAGCGTCACGCTGGCCGGGCGGCCGTAGTCGAACAGTTCATTGAGGGCGGCGCGGATGGTCCGACCGCTCATCAGCACGTCGTCGATCAGCACCAGGTGCTGGCCTTCGATCTCGAACGGCAGGGCCGAGGGGCGCACTTGCGGGTGCAGGCCGTTCTGGCTGAAGTCGTCGCGGTAGAAGGACACGTCCAGGGTGCCCAGTGGCGATTGGCTGCCCAGTGCTTCGAGCAAGGCCTGGGCGACCCAGACGCCACCGGTGCGAATACCGATGTAGCGCGGGTCGCTGATGCCGCGGTGTTCCAGGTGTGCCTTGAGACGAATCGCCATCTGGCTGATCAGTTCGGCAGGATTGGGCAGGCTCATGCTGGCTCCTTCAGGTTCCCGGGCCGGTGGTGAGTGGCGCGGTCTATCGCTAAGAGAAAGCGCCTTGGCGGCGCTTTCAAAAAATCAGGTTTCGAACAGGGCGGCGTTGGCGTCGAGCCAGCCTTGCAGCAGCAGGGCGGCGGCGATGGCGTCCACCGGGTTGTCGCGGTAACTGCCTTTCTGCCCGCCGCGCACCAGGCGCTCACCCTTGGCCTCGAACGTGGTCAGGCGCTCGTCATGGGTATAGAAGGGCAGGTTGTAGCGGCCATTGAGCCGGCGGGCGAATTTCTCGGCGCGCAGGCACATGTCGCTGGGCGTGCCGTCCATGTTCAGCGGCAGGCCGACCACCACGGCATCGGGTTTCCACTCCTTGATCAGCGCTTCGACCTGGTTCCAGTCCGGAACACCATTTTGCGCCTTCAAGGTGCACAACTCGCGGGCCTGGCCGGTAATGACCTGGCCGACCGCTACGCCGATCTGTTTGGTGCCGTAATCGAAACCCAGCAGCAAGCGCAGGGCCATCAGGCGTGTCCTGCCTGGCTGGTGAGCAGGCTGAGGTTGACCCCTAGCCGGCTGGCCGCCGCTTCCAGGCGCAGTTCGCTGCTGGTGTTGAACAGGATGTCGGCATCGAACGGGCAGGTCAGCCAGGCGTTGTCGGCCAGTTCGGCTTCCAGTTGCCCGGGTTCCCAACCGGCATAGCCGAGGGCGATCAGGCTCTTTTGCGGGCCGACGCCGTCGGCGATGGCGAACAGCACGTCCTGGGAGGTGGACAGTGATATCCCGTCCAGATCCACGGTGGCCTGGTATTTGGGGCCCGACGGATGGAGCACGAAGCCGCGGTCGGTCTGCACCGGGCCACCGATGAAAATCGGTACGTGCTGGCACAAGAGTGGCGGTTCCACTTCGGGGCGCAACTGCTCCAGGATGTCCGCCAGGTTCAGCTCCTGCGGGCGATTGATTACCAGCCCCATGGCCCCATTGGCCGTGTGCTCGACGATGTAGGTCAAGGTGTGGGCAAAATTCGGATCGGCCATGTGCGGCATGGCAATCAGGAAGTGATGCTTGAGGTAGGTGGGGCTGACGTTTTTCATAGGCGCTAGTGTGGCGGGGCAGGGCCGAACTGACAAGCTGGGGATGTGCAGGAAATGTCTCGATCTGGTTGGCGACTCCGACCAAATGTGGGAGAGGGCTTTGTGGGAGCAAGGCTTGCTCGCGATCCAGGCGCTGCGGTTCTCAAGAGGCCGCGGCGCTTTCATCGCGAGCAAGCCTTGCTCCCACACGGCCCGCTCCCACAAGGGATCTGTGGCGGGCTCAGGCCTGAGTCAGTTACTGGAGAGCCGGTCGCCACGGGCGAACTTCCAGGTGCGGATGATCTCCAGGCGGTCGATGTCCGACAGGTCCCCGGTAAACGGTGCAAACGGCGCGGCCAGGCGCACGATCCTCTGGGCGGCCTGGTCCAAAAGCGGCTGGCCGGAGGATTCGAGCACCAGCACTTCATACAGCGAGCCGTCACGGTTGATCGAGACCATTAGCCGCAGGTTGCCGTAGATCTGCTTGCGCCGCGCTTCGTCGGGGTAGTTGAGGTTGCCGATGCGCTCGACCTTCTTGCGCCACTCGTCCTTGTACCAGGCGCCCTTGTCGCGCATGGTCGAGGCGGCGCTCAGGCGGTGGATGCGCGGGCGCTTGGCGTAGAGCTGTTGCTCCTGGGCCAGTTCGGCTTCCAGGCTGGCGATGTCGCTGGACAACTGTGAGCTGTCGAAGGTGGGTTCGGGGGCCTTGGGCTTGGGATCAGGCTTGACCTCTTCCTTGACCGGGGCCTTTTTCGGCTTCGGCGCCACGGTGGTCACGGCTGCCTTGGGCGCCGTCTCCTTCACTTCGGGCTTTGCAGCTGGCGGCGGGGTGACTTTCTGCACCTTGGTGTCCTGGAACGGCGCGATCTCGGTGGTCTTGGGGGTCGCCTTTTTTTCCAGGGTGCCGCTGCCTTGCTGGTTTTCCTGGGCGAGAAAATCAGCCTTCTTGGGCTTGGTCTCGCTCTTGAAGGTGGCCAGGGTGATTTCCAGGGTCTGGCTGATCTGCTTGGGCTCGACCGTGGCAAAACCGACGCCCAGCAGCAGGGCCAGGTGGATCAACGCCGCCAGGAACAGGGTAAAACCGAGGCGATCAGCCGGGCGCACGCTACGATGGGCGAGCTCTTGGGGCAGATCGGACGGGAGTGTCATGACAAGGAAACCAACATCGCGTTTTTTTCAGGCCGGGCATGATAACGCAATGTGGGTTTCCTTCAGCAGATCTGGATCAACGAGCCTTGAGCTTCTGATCGATGGCATCCATCAGCATGCCGCCGATGTCGGTGCCAAAGGCATTGTCGATCTCGCGGATGCAGGTCGGGCTGGTGACGTTGATTTCCGTCAGGTGCTCGCCGATCACGTCCAGGCCTACGAACAGCAGGCCTTTTTCGCGCAGGGTCGGGCCGACCTGGGCGGCGATCCAGCGGTCCTTGTCGGTCAACGGGCGCGCCTCGCCACGCCCGCCGGCCGCCAGGTTGCCGCGGGTTTCGCCAGCTGCCGGGATGCGCGCCAGGCAATAATCCACCGGTTCGCCGTCGATCATCAGGATGCGCTTGTCGCCATCGACGATGGCCGGCAGGTAACCCTGGATCATGATCTGCTGCTTGCCGTGCAAGGTCAGGGTTTCCAGGATCACCGAGAGGTTAGGGTGGCCAGCGGTGTGGCGGAAGATCGAGGAGCCGCCCATGCCGTCCAGGGGCTTGAGGATCACGTCGCCGTGATGGTCGGCAAATTCGCGTAACACGTCCGGGCGACGGCTGACGATGGTTGGCGGCGTGCATTGCGGGAACAGCGTGGCGAACAGCTTTTCGTTGCAGTCGCGCAGGCTCTGGGGCTTGTTGACCACCAGCACACCGGCGTTTTCAGCCTGCTCCAGGAGGTAGGTGGAGTACACGAACTCCATGTCGAACGGCGGATCCTTGCGCATCAGGATCACGTCCAGGTCGCTGAGCAGCGCATCGCGCTCGGTGCCCAGCTCAAACCATTTTTCGGGGTTGGCGAAGACTTTCAGCGGCTTCATCCGCGCCCGAGCCTGGCCCTCGGCCTGGTAGAGATCGCGCTGCTCCATGTAGAACAGCTCCCAGCCGCGCTTCTGAGCGGCCAGCAGCATGGCCAGCGAGCTATCCTTTTTATAGGAAATGCGGGCGATAGGGTCCATGACAATGCCGACGCGTACGCTCATGGCTTGGTTCCTCGAAATTTGATGGGCACATATTGGCGTGAAAAAGTGGCGTCAGAGTGGCGCCCGGAAGATTGGCGGTCAAGGAAAAACCACCGTGCCAAGCGGCCGATAGATCGGCGATGGAGACTGTGCTAAAAAGGCTGGCATGTGACGTGCGGGCCTTGAACATCAAGGGTTTGCGCTGTCGATCACACTTACGCGTTAAAAACCGGTTCGCAGTGGCAATGGCAGAGCATCTCACGCAGCAGCAACCCAGCGCCTTGAAGGTCATGGTCATCGACGACTCGAAGACCATCCGCCGCACCGCCGAAACCTTGCTGCGCAACGTGGGCTGCGAGGTGATCACGGCCGTCGATGGCTTCGATGCCCTGGCCAAGATCGCCGACCATCATCCGGGCATCATTTTTGTCGACATCATGATGCCGCGCCTCGATGGCTACCAGACCTGTGCCCTGATCAAGAACAACAGTGCGTTCAAGGCCACGCCAGTGATCATGCTGTCGTCCCGCGACGGGTTGTTCGACAAGGCCAAGGGGCGCATCGTCGGTTCCGATCAGTTTTTGACCAAGCCGTTCAGCAAGGAAGAACTGCTGGGTGCGATACAGGCCCATGTCCCGGGCTTTGCCGCTGTCCAGCCGCACCAGGCACATTAATGACACTCGGCCACCGGGCCCGGGGTCAACAAAAAATGGGGAACACCATGGCACGAATTCTGATCGTCGATGATTCGCCGACTGAAATGTACAAACTGACCGGCATGCTGGAAAAGCACGGCCATCAGGTCCTGAAGGCCGAGAATGGCGCCGATGGCGTGGCCCTGGCCCGCCAGGAAAAACCCGATGCGGTGCTGATGGACATCGTCATGCCCGGCCTCAACGGTTTCCAGGCCACGCGCCAGCTGACCAAGGACCCGGACACCGGCCACATCCCCGTGATCATCATTACCACCAAGGACCAGGACACCGACAAGGTCTGGGGCACGCGCCAAGGGGCGAAGGACTACCTGACCAAACCGGTGGACGAAGAAACCCTGATCGCAACCCTGAACAAAGTGCTGGCGGGCTGACGGCGCGGCCATGAGCCAATCCCTGACCGCATTCGAACTGCTGCTGCAGATCGACCGGCGCTGCCGGTTGCTGGGGGCGGACCTGCCCTCTCAGCCGACCCACCGCGCCGGCTGGAGCGGCATCGGCTTTCGTCTGGGCGAGCACTGGTACGTGGCGCCGATGGGCGAAGTCAGCGAAGTGCTGCACGAACCACGTCACACGCATTTGCCCGGGGTCAAGCCGTGGGTGCGTGGAGTGGCTAACCTGCGCGGGCGCTTGTTGCCGTTGATGGACTTGTGCGGGTTCTTTGGTCACGAGCTGTCGACCGTGCGCAAGCAGCGACGGGTGTTGGTGGTGGATCACGACGAGGTATTCGCCGGGTTGCTGGTGGACGAGGTCCTTGGGCTGCAGCATTTTGCCCAGGACCGCCTGGAACCGACGCTGACGGACGACCTCGACGGCCCGGAAGCGGCCTTCGTCAAGGGCCGGTTTGGCGGCGAGCGCGAGTGGCAAGTGTTCAGCCCGTTTGCCCTGGCGCGCTCGCCAGGGTTCATGGATGTGGCGATTTAGGCGACAGCGCAACTCAGGGTAGGAGCTGGCGAAGGCTGCGATCTTTTGATCTTTCCAACAGACAGCTTGCTTTGGCATACGCCCTAGGATCAAAAGATCGCAGCCTTCGGCAGCTCCTACGGGGAATCCAGTCGGGCTTGGGATTGTGGATAGATTGGGCAGCACAGGCGAGAACCGATGATCAAAGCAAAAACAGGCAAGCCACTGGAAGCGTCGCGCAGTCGTTCGCAGATCATCGTGCTGTTCGTCGCGCTGATCGTCTTCATCATGCTGCTGTTCGCCAACTTTGCGTACCTCAACACCCAATCGACCTATGACAAACAGTACATCGGCCATGCCGGTGAGCTGCGGGTGCTGTCCCAGCGCATCGCCAAGAACGCCACCGAGGCCGCCGCCGGCAAGCCTGCGGCGTTCAAGCTGCTCAGCGATGCGCGCAATGACTTCGCCCAGCGCTGGGGTTCCTTGAAACAGGGCGACCCGGTGACCGGCCTGCCCCCTGCGCCCGCCACCCTGCGCCCGCAGATGCGCGCCGTGCAGCTGGATTGGGAACGCCTGCTCAAGAACACCGATGCCATCCTCTCCAGCGAACAGACCGTGCTGTCGCTGCACCAGGTGGCGGCGACCCTGGCCGAAACCGTGCCGCAGCTGCAGGTCGAATACGAAAAAGTCGTCGAGATCCTGCTGCAACGCGGCGCGCCGGCCACCCAGGTGGCCATGGCCCAGCGCCAGTCGCTGCTGGCCGAACGGATTCTCGGCGCGGTGAATACCGTGCTGGCGGGGGACGAAAATGCCAGCCAGGCCGCCGACACCTTCGGTCGCGACGCCGCGCGTTTTGGCCAGGTGCTCAATGGCATGTTGCAAGGTGACCCGGCCTTGAAGATATCCCAGGTCCAGGACCGCGATGCCCGGGCACGCCTGAGTGAAATCAGCGAACTCTTCGAGTTCGTCTCCGGTTCGGTGGACGAAATCCTCGAGACCTCCCCGGAGCTGTTCAAGGTTCGCGAATCGGCCGGCAACATCTTCAACCTGTCGCAGACCCTGCTTGACGAGGCTTCGCACCTGGCCACGGCCTTCGAAAACCTTGCCAGTGGGCGTTCCATCAACACCATCGGCGGCTATGTGCTGGGTTTGCTGGCGCTGATGTCGATCATCCTGATCGGCCTGGTGATGGTTCGCGAAACCAACCGCCAGTTGCACGAAACCGCACAAAAGAACGAGCGCAACCAGAACGCGATCATGCGGTTGCTGGATGAAATCGAAGACCTGGCCGACGGCGACCTGACCGTCACGGCCTCGGTCACCGAGGATTTCACCGGCACCATCGCCGACTCCATCAATTACTCGGTGGATCAACTGCGCGATCTGGTGGCGACCATCAACCTCACCGCCGGCCAGGTCGCGGCTGCCGTGCAGGAAACCCAGGCCACGGCGATGCACCTGGCCCAGGCTTCCGAGCACCAGGCCCAGCAAATCTCCGAAGCTTCGACTTCAATTAATGAAATGGCCCAGTCCATCGACCAGGTGTCGGCCAATGCCGCCGAGTCGTCGGCGGTGGCCGAGCGGTCGGTGGAGATTGCCAACAAGGGTAATGAGGTGGTGCACAACACCATTCATGGCATGGATAACATTCGCGAGCAGATTCAGGACACCGCCAAGCGCATCAAGCGCCTGGGTGAGTCATCCCAGGAAATCGGCGACATTGTCAGCCTGATCGACGACATCGCCGACCAGACCAACATCCTGGCCCTCAACGCCGCCATCCAGGCGTCCATGGCCGGGGATGCCGGGCGCGGGTTCGCGGTGGTGGCCGATGAAGTGCAGCGCCTGGCCGAGCGCTCTTCGGCGGCGACGCGGCAAATCGAGACCCTGGTGCGGGCGATCCAGGCTGACACCAACGAGGCGGTGATTTCCATGGAGCAGACCACCACCGAAGTGGTGCGCGGTGCGCGACTGGCCCAGGACGCCGGCGTCGCCCTGGAAGAAATCGAAGGTGTGTCCAAGACCTTGGCGGCGCTCATCCAGAGCATTTCCAACGCGGCGCAGCAACAGACCACCTCGGCGGGGCAGATTTCCTTGACCATGAACGTGATCCAGCAGATCACTTCGCAGACTTCGTCCGGTTCCACCGCCACTGCCGAGAGCATCGGCAACCTGGCGAAAATGGCCAGCCAGCTGCGTCGTTCGGTGTCGGGGTTCACGTTGCCGACGGCAGCGGCTGGCGATGAGGAAAAAGGGTGACCAACCGGATCCATCCGTTGGAAAAGGCTTTTTGTGGCGAGGAGGTTTCTGTGGGAGCAAGGCTTGCCCGCGATGAAGATAACGCGGTTCTTCGGGAACCGAGGTGTTTGCATCGCGAGCAAGCTTTGCTCCCACAGGTAAATCCCTTCCCCGCAGGCGTGTTGTGTTCTCCTGATTGGAGTGGTTATGGGTGATCGGCACGACTATGTGGCCCTGGAATGGGTCAAGGGCGAGATTGCCGAAACGCTGAAGCAGGCGCACCTGGCCCTCAACCGCCTGGTGGACGATCCGCAGGCGTCGGATGCCCTCGGGCAATGCCTGGCGTGCATTCACCAGGTCCACGGCGGCCTGCAGATGGTCGAGTTCTACGGTGCGGCGTTGCTGGCCGAGGAGATGGAGCAGCTGTGCGCCGCCCTGCAGGACAACCGCGTCACCCATCGCGACGAAGCCATCAGCCTGTTGAGCCAGGCCCTGGGGCAGTTGCCGATCTACCTGGATCGCGTACAAGGTGCCCGTCGCGACCTGCCGCTGGTGGTGTTGCCCTTGATCAACGACCTGCGCAGTGCCCGGGGCGAGAGCCTGTTGTCGGAAACCAGCCTGTTCAGCCCCGAGTTGCCCGATATTGCGCCGCTCAGCGACGAGGCCTTGCAGCGCCTGGAACCCGCTGACCTGCCAAACACCTTGCGCAAATGTCGCCAGACCCTGCAAATGGCCCTGGTGGGCCTGTTGCGCGAACAGGATGACGCGACCTACCTCGGTTACCTGGCCAAGGTCTTCCATCGCCTGGAAACCCTGTGTGCCGATGCGCCCCTCAATGCCTTGTGGCAGGTGGCTTCGGCGCTGGTCGAAGGCATGCGTGACGGGCGCATCGCCAACAGCCCGGCGCTGCGCAGCCTGTTCAAGGAAGCCGACAAGGAACTCAAGCGCCTGCTGGACCAAAGCATGCCAGGCATCAATCAGCCGGCACCGCCCCACTTGCTCAAGAGTTTGTTGTTCTATATTGCCAAGGCCGAACACCCCAGCGGGCAGATGCAGATCATGAAAGAACGCTACTCACTGGACGACGCGCTGCCCGACAGCGCCATGGTCGACGAAGAACGCGCGCGCCTGGCCGGGCCCGACCGCGATGCCATGCGCTCGGTGCTTGCCGCGCTGTGCGAGGAGTTGGTACGGGTCAAGGAGCGCCTGGACCTGTTCGTGCGCAGCGATCGCCAGCACGCCTCGGAGCTGGAAAGCCTGTTGGCGCCGCTGCGGCAGATCGCCGACACCCTGGCGGTGCTCGGTTTCGGCCAGCCGCGCAAGGTCATCATCGATCAACTGGCGGTGGTCTTGAGCCTCGCCCAGGGCCAGCGCGAGCCGGATGACGCGACCCTCATGGACGTCGCCGGGGCCTTGCTCTACGTCGAGGCGACCCTGGCCGGCATGGTCGGCACCGTCGAGCCGGAGAGTCGCGAAGACACCCACCTGCCCACCACCGACCTGACCCAGATCCACCAGATCGTCATCAAGGAAGCCCACACCTGCCTGCAACAGGCCAAGGACATGATCGTCGACTACATCGACGCGGACTGGAGCAGCGAGCAACTGCAGCCCTTGCCGGCGCTGCTGACCCAGGTGCGCGGCGCGCTGGCGATGATCCCGCTGAGCCGTGCCGCCAGCCTGGTGGAGGCCTGCAACGGGTTTATCCGCGACCACCTGCTGCTGGAGCAGGCCCAGCCAGGTTGGGAAGAACTCGACCACCTGGCCGACGTGATCACCGGCCTTGAATACTACCTGGAGCGCTTGAGCGAGGACCCCGAAACCCCCGGCGAACCCTTGTTGGATGCGGTCGAGCGGAGCCTGGCCGCGCTCGGTTATTTCCCTGACGAAGCGCGGGTGCCGGTGCTCGACGAGGTGTTGAGCCCCAACGAAGCCCAGGTCATGCAAGACTTGCAGGAGCTGGACGACCCGCAGACAGTGCAATCCTTGGCCCAGGTGTTGGCCAGCCCGGTCTCGGCGGTCAATCCGCCGGCCAGGAGCACCCCGGGCAGCCTGTTGCCGCCACCGCCGGATGAAAGTCCGGTGGACGACGAGTTGCGCGAGGTGTTCCTCGAGGAAACCGACGAGGTGCTGGACGTCCTGCGTGAATACTTGCCGCGCTGGAGTGCGCATCCTGATGACCACGCTGCACTGAGCGAACTGCGCCGGGCCTTCCATACCCTCAAGGGCAGTGGCCGGATGGTCCGGGCGCTGGTGTTGGGTGAACTGGCCTGGGCCGTGGAAAACCTGCTCAACCGGGTGCTGGAGCGCAGTGTCGAGCCGCAGGCCTCGGTCCGCCAGTTGATCGAAGACACGGTGCAGTTGTTGCCGGCCCTGGTGGCCGAATTCGCGGCCAATCACCAGCGCCAGCGCGACGACGTCGACCGCTTGGCCGCCCGCGCCCATGTCCTGGCCAAGGGCGGCGATGAGGAGGATGAGGACGAGCAGGACGTGACCGCCCTCGATCCGCTGCTGCTGAAGATCTTCGACAACGAAGCCCAGGGCCACCTCGCCAGCCTCAATCGCTTTCTCGATCAGTCGGCCGATCACCTGCCCTTGCAGGCCAGTGATGAATTGCAGCGGGCCTTGCATACGCTCAAGGGCAGCGCTTCGATGGCCGGCGTGCTGCCGATCGCCGAGCTGGCCGGGGCGATGGATGAGCTGGCCCGGGAATACCGGGCGCACCTGATTGCCCTCGACCTGGATGAGGTCGAATTGCTGCTGGAAGCCGAAGGCCTGCTGCGCCGTGGCTTGCGCCAGTTGCACAGCGAGCCGCTGGCCGCGATCCCCGGCGCCGAGGACCTGATCCAGCGCGCCCAGGCCCTGCTGGCCGAGCGTCTGCATGCCGCCAACAGTGCGCCGGACAAGGCGCTGCGGACCAAGCGCGACCCACAACTGATCAACAACTTCCTCGCCCGGGGCATGGACATCCTGCTGGACGCCGAAAGCCTCTTGCAGCGCTGGCAGCAGCACCCCGGCGAAGGCCAGGAGCTGAGTGCGCTGCTCGATGAGCTGACCACACTCGGCGAAGGCGCGCACCTGGCCGACCTGCACCCGGTGGACGAACTCTGCGAAGCCTTGCTGGACCTCTATGGCGCGGTTGAAGAAAGCAGCCTGGCGGTCAGCGATGAATTTTTCCAGGAGGCCCAGCGCGCCCATGAAGCGCTGATCGACATGCTCGATGAACTGGCGGCCGGGCAGCATGTGCATCCGCAGCCCGAACGGGTACAGGCCTTGCGCCGCCTGCTCCAGGAGAGCCTCGACCCGTCGGCCACCGGCCTGATACGCAGCGACGGCAGCCGCACCCTGAGCATCCGCGAACTGAGCCACGCGACGGCGCAAATGGAGCGTGACGCGCCCGTCGATACTTCGATGGAAGATGACCTCGCGGCGATTTTCCTCGAAGAAGCCCAGGACATTCTTGAAAGCGCCGCCCAGGCCCTGCACCGCTGGTTGGCCGATCCGGATAACGGCGCGCCGCTGTCCTCGCTGCAGCGTGACTTGCACACCCTCAAGGGCGGTGCGCGAATGGCCGACATCCGGCCAGTGAGCGACCTGGCCCAGGAGTTGGAAAACCTTTACGAAGGGCTGGTAGACCGGCGCTACAGCTATAGCGAGGAACTGGCGCAACTGCTCGCCAGCAGCCACGAACGCCTCGATCTGTTGCTTGGGCAGCTGCAACAGGGCCAGCCGTTGGGCGATCCCGTAGCGCTGATCGACGCCCTGCGAAGGTTCCGCCAGGACAAGCCGAACGGCATCGAGACGAGCGCAGCGGCCCAGGCCGACGGCACCGGCCATGATCCCGAGCTGCTGGAAATCTTCCTTGAGGAAGGCTTCGACATCCTCGACAGCTCGGGCGCGGCGCTGGTGCGCTGGCAGGACGAGCCGTCGAATCGCCAGGCCGTGGAAACCCTGCTGCGGGATTTGCATACCCTCAAGGGCGGTGCGCGCATGGTGGAGATCGTGCCCATCGGCGACCTGGCCCACGAGTTGGAAAACCTCTACGAAGGCCTGTCGGCGGGCCTGCTTCAGCCGACCCCGGCGTTGTTCACCTTGTTGCAAAGCAGCCATGACCGACTGGCGCAGATGCTCGACGCGGTGCGCGCCGGCCACCCGTGCCCGCTGGCCGACCGGTTGATCGCGCAGATCCAGGCGGTGAATCATCCCTCCGAGAATGCTGCGTCGCAGGCTGTCCCGGTACCGGAGCCGGCCCCCGCCGTAGCTCCGCCAGCGGCGCCTGCAAGGCCGGACCCCAGTACATCAGGCGACGGCGCGGACATGGTCAAGGTCTCCGCCGAACTGCTCGACGACCTGGTGAACCTGGCGGGTGAAACGTCGATCTTCCGTGGGCGCATCGAACAGCAGGTCAATGACGCGCGGGTGGCTTTGGGTGAAATGGAAACCACCATCGAGCGCATGCGCGACCAGTTGCGGCGCCTGGACACCGAAACCCAGGGGCGGATTCTCAGCCGCCAGCAGGTCGAGGCCGAGCGCCTGGGCTATGAAGAGTTCGACCCGCTGGAGATGGACCGCCACTCCCAATTGCAGCAGTTGTCCCGGGCACTGTTCGAATCCGCCTCGGACTTGCTTGAGCTCAAGGAAACCCTCGACCGTAGCAATCACGATGCCGAGGTCCTGCTGCAACAGCAGGGACGGATCAACACCGAGCTGCAGGAAGGCCTGATGCGTACGCGCATGGTGCCGTTCGAACGCATGCTGCCACGGCTCAAGCGCATCGTCCGGCAAGTGGCGCAGGAACTGGGCAAGGACGTGGAGTTCGTGGTCGGCAATGCCGAGGGCGAGATGGACCGTAACGTGCTGGAGCGCATGGCCGCGCCGCTTGAACATATGTTGCGTAATGCCGTCGATCACGGCCTGGAGCCGGCCGACGTGCGCATTGCCGCCGGCAAGCCGGCACGCGGACGCATCAGCCTCGACCTGTCCCGGGAAGGCGGCGACATTATTTTCGACATCCGCGACGATGGCGCCGGCGTGCCGCTGGAGGCGGTGCGCAACAAGGCGATCAAGCGTGGCTTGCTGGCGCCGGACAGCGACATCAGCGACCGCGACGTGCTGCAGTTCATCTTGCAGCCGGGGTTTTCCACTGCTGAGAAAATCACCCAGATATCCGGCCGCGGCGTTGGCATGGACGTGGTCCACGAAGAGGTTCGGCAACTGGGCGGCAGCATGATCATCGATTCCACGCGGGGGCAGGGCGTGCATTTTCGCATTCGCCTGCCGTTTACCGTGGCAGTGAACCGGGCGTTGATGGTGCACTGCCAGGAAGACCAGTACGCGATCCCGCTGAACACCATCGAGAGCATTGTCCGGGTGTTGCCCGTCGAACTGGATGGCTATTACCAGCTCGATCCGCCGACCTACACCTATGCCGGGCAACGTTATGAGCTGTGCTACCTCGGTGAGCTGCTGAAAACCGGCACCCGCCCGAAACTGCTGGGCCAGAGCCAACCGTTGCCGGTGCTGCTGGTGCAGTGCAATGAGCGGCATGTCGCTGTGCAGGTGGACGCTACCGCCGGGACCCGGGAGATCGTGGTCAAGAGCCTCGGTCCGCAGTTTTCGGCGGTGCAGGGGCTGTCCGGGGCGACGATCCTGGGGGACGGCCGGGTGGTGTTGATTCTCGACCTGCTGGCGCCGATCCGCGCCTTGCCCCACCAGGTCCCGCGCCGCCAGGTGCCGGCTGAGGGCGAGGGCGAATCGCAACGGCCGCTGCTGGTGCTGGTGGTGGACGACTCGGTGACGGTGCGCAAGGTCACCAGCCGCTTGCTGGAGCGCCACGGCATGCACGTTTTGACCGCCAAGGATGGCGTGGACGCCATGGCGTTGTTGGCCGAACATATGCCTGACCTGATGCTGCTGGACATCGAGATGCCGCGCATGGACGGCTTCGAAGTGGCCACGCAGGTGCGCAACGACCCGCGCCTGGCGCACCTGCCGATCATCATGATCACCTCCCGCACCGGCCAGAAACACCGCGACCGCGCCATGGCCATCGGCGTCAACGACTACCTGGGCAAGCCGTACCAGGAGTCGGTGCTGCTCGACAGCATCGCGTACTGGAGCAAAACCCATGCATGACCTGCATCTTCACTCGCGCACCAGCCCCCTCACCGGTCTGCTGCTGCCATTGGCCGACCGGCACCTGGTGTTGCCCAACGTGGCCGTGGCCGAACTGATCGACTACCAGGACAGCGTATTCGATATGGACACCCCGCCGTGGTTCCTGGGCTGGGTGAGCTGGCGCGAACGGCAAATCCCGTTGCTGAGCTTCGAGTCGGCCTGCGGCCAGAAAACCGTGATTGGCGAGCGAGCACGCATCGTCGTGCTCAACGCCCTGGGCGGGCGGCCGGAGCTGCGTTTCATTGCCCTGCTGGTGCAAGGCATCCCCCGCTCCTACAAGCTCGACAGCCAATTGAGCTACGTCGACGTGCCGCTGTGTGGGTTGGAACAGGCGGCGGTGCAGGTCGGGGAACACGTGGCGAAAGTGCCGGATCTGCTGGCGTTGGAGGAGTTGGTGATGGCTGCGGGCCTGATTCAACCCTACAAAACCTGAGACATACGAAGTTCCAATGTGTGCGAGCTTGCTCGCGATGGCGGCCTGACAGCCGGCCTGGCTCTTGCGGGTGTACCCCAACCAGATTTGTGTGAGCAGGACCTGTGGGAGCAAAGCTTGCTCGCGAGGCGGCCTGACAGCCGACCTGCGATTGCAGGTGTACCCAATCCAATTGTGTGCGGGCTTGCTCGCTAAGGCGGCGGCACATTCTGCATTGATGCAATCTGACCCATCGCTATCGCGAGCAAGCTTTGCTCCCACAGGATTAGCGGTGAGCACTGATCTTATAAACGACCTATGTGGGAGCGAACCTGCTCGCGATAGCGGAGTGTCAGGCAACAACAATGTTGACTGATTCGACGCCATCGCGAGCAAGGATGGCGTTCAATCATTACTCCAACCGTAACGATCCGCCGTCGAGCTTGATTGATGCCCGCGCCACAACACTCCTAATGTGACCTCCACGACAGCGAACCCGTGGAGTGGTCATGACAACAACAATATCCCCCGACTCGCGCTGGACGCGGCGGCGCAGCGAAAAGCAGCGGCGTCTCGGGCTGGTGAAGGGGCTTGCCGACGGTGTGGTGCTGCCCACCGACAAGATCGTGGCGGCGCTGGAGGCGTTGATCCTGCCCGGCGACCGTGTGGTGCTGGAGGGCAATAACCAGAAGCAGGCGGACTTCCTTTCCCGCTCCCTGGCGAAGGTCGACCCTTCGAAGCTGCACGATTTGCACATGATCATGCCCAGCGTCGGGCGGTCCGAGCACCTGGACCTGTTCGAACGCGGCATCGCTCGCAAGCTCGATTTCTCCTTTGCCGGCACCCAGAGCCTGCGCATCAGCCAGTTGCTCGAAGATGGCTTGCTGGAAATTGGCGCGATCCACACCTACATCGAACTCTATGCCCGGCTGGTGGTGGACCTGATCCCCAACGTGGTGCTTTCGGCCGGTTTCATGGCCGACCGTGCCGGCAATATCTACACCGGCCCCAGCACCGAAGACACACCGGCGCTGATCGAACCGGCGGCCTTCAGTGACGGCATCGTCATTGTCCAAGTCAACCAGTTGGTGGACGACGTCAGCGACTTGCCACGGGTCGACATCCCGGCCTCCTGGGTCGATTTCGTGGTGGTGGCCGACAAGCCGTTCTACATCGAGCCGCTGTTCACCCGCGACCCGCGCCACATCAAGCCTGTGCATGTGCTGATGGCGATGATGGCGATCCGCGGGATCTATGAAAAACACAACGTCCAGTCGCTCAATCACGGCATCGGGTTCAACACTGCCGCTATTGAACTGATCCTGCCGACCTACGGCGAATCCCTCGGCCTGAAGGGCAAGATCTGCCGCAACTGGACCCTCAATCCACACCCGACCCTGATTCCGGCCATCGAAAGTGGTTGGGTCGAAAGCGTGCATTGCTTTGGCACCGAACTGGGCATGGAAAACTACATCGCCGCCCGGCCGGATGTGTTCTTCACCGGCCACGATGGCTCGCTGCGCTCCAACCGCATGGTCTGCCAACTGGCCGGGCAGTACGCGGTGGACCTGTTCATCGGCGCCACCCTGCAAGTGGACGGCGACGGCCATTCCTCCACCGTGACCCGTGGCCGATTGGCCGGCTTCGGCGGTGCGCCGAACATGGGCCACGACCCGCGCGGTCGTCGTCACGGCACGCCGGCCTGGCTCGATATGCGCCACGGCGATGGCGAGGCGCCGTTGCTCGAACGCGGCAAGAAGCTGGTGGTGCAGATGGTCGAGACGTTCCAGGAGGGCGGCAAACCGACCTTCGTCGAGACACTCGATGCGGTGGACGTGGCGAAGAAAGCCGGCATGCCCCTGGCGCCGATCATGATCTACGGCGACGACGTCACCCACCTGCTGACCGAAGAGGGCATCGCCTACCTGTACAAGGCCCGCTCCCTGGAGGAGCGCCAGGCGATGATCGCGGCCGTGGCCGGCGTTACTGCCATTGGCCTGCGCCACAACCCGAAAGACACCGCGCGCATGCGCCGCGAAGGGCTGATCGCCTTGCCCGAGGACCTCGGCATCCGCCGCACCGATGCCACCCGCGAGTTGCTTGCAGCCAAGAGCGTGGCCGATCTGGTGGAATGGTCCGGTGGCCTCTACAACCCGCCCGCCAAGTTCAGGAGCTGGTAAATGCACGCCTTCAACCTGCAACCGAAAAAACTGTCCTTGGCCGAGCGCCTGGCGGATATGGCGGTGGATGCGCTGATCGACGAAGCCGACCTCTCGCCTAAACCGGCCTTGGTGGACCGGCGTGGCAATGGCGCCCACACCGACCTGCACCTGGGTCTGATGCACGCCTCGGCACTGTCGCTGTGGCCGGCGTTCAAGGAAATGGCCGAAGCCGCCCTTGACTGTGGCGAGATCGGCTTGCCGCTGCGCGAAGCCCTGGGACGCATCGGCCGTGAAGGTGAAGCCGCGATGCTCGTCACCACTGGCGGCGTCAACACGCACCGGGGTGCGATCTGGGCCTTGGGCCTGTTGGTCGCTGCGGCAGCGCTGGAATCTGAATCCAGGGTCGCTGGCGCCGTCACTTTACGTGCTGCCCGGCTGGCCTTGCTCAACGACCGTTATGCGCCCCAACCCTTGAGCCATGGCGCCCAGGTAGCCCAACGCTACGGCGTACGCGGTGCCCGGGAAGAAGCGCAACTGGCGTTTCCCGCGGTGACTGGCCTGGGCCTGCCGCAGCTCAAGCGCAGTCGCGCGGCGGGCGCGGGAGAGCAGAACGCCCGGCTCGATGCCTTGCTGGCGATCATGACCACCCTGGCCGACACCTGCGTGCTCTACCGCGCTGGCGAGCCGGGTTTGCAGGCCATGCAACAGGGGGCCAAGGCTGTGCTCGATGCCGGTGGCAGTGCGAGCCTGGGCGGTCGTCGCCAATTGCACGCGCTGGACCAACAACTGATTGCCTTGAATGCCTCGCCCGGTGGTGCTGCCGACCTGCTCGCCGCCTGCCTGTTCCTCGACCGTATCGAACGCGGCGATGGCCTCTTCCCTGGAGTGTGCTGATGGAAACCTTATCCTTTGAATTCCCCGCCGGGCAGCCGCCTCGGGGCCGGGCGCTGGTGGGCTGTGTCGGTTCGGGCGACCTGGAAGTACTGATCGAACCCGGCCTGGCGGGCAAGCTGACCATCCAGGTGCAGACCTCGGTCAACGGCAGTGAACAACGCTGGCAGCACCTGTTCGCCCGCATGTTCGACGGCCAGACACCGCCGGCCTTGTCTATCGACATCCACGATTTCGGCGCTACCCCCGGCGTGGTGCGTTTGCGCCTGGAGCAAGGCTTCGAGGAGATCGGCCATGACTGACAGTGCAGCGTTGCTCAACAAGCACAGCTTCGTCGAACTCGGCGCCCGGCAACGGGCGAAAGCCTTGCTCGATGACGGCACCTTCCGTGAACTGCTCGACCCGTTCCAACGGGTCATGTCGCCGTGGCTGTTGCGCCAGGGCGTAGTGCCGCAAAGCGACGACGGGGTGGTGATCGCCAAGGGCACGCTCGATGGCCTGCCCGTGGTAATCGCCGCCATTGAAGGCGCGTTCCAGGGTGGCAGCCTCGGCGAAGTCGGCGGGGCGAAAATTGCCGGTGCGCTGGAACTAGCCGCCGAGGACAACCGCAAGGGCATCCCGACCCGCGCCGTGTTGCTGCTGGAAACCGGCGGCGTGCGGTTGCAGGAGGCCAACCTCGGGTTGGCGGCGATTGCCGAGATTCATTCGGCGATTGTCGATCTGCGCCAATACCAACCGGTGGTCGGCGTGGTGGCTGGCAGCGTCGGCTGCTTTGGTGGCATGTCCATCGCCGCCGGGCTGTGCAGTTATCTGCTGGTGACCCAGGAAGCGCGGCTGGGCCTGAACGGCCCACAAGTGATCGAACAGGAGGCCGGGATCGACGAATACGACTCCCGTGACCGGCCATTCATCTGGAGCCTGACCGGCGGCGAACAGCGTTTCGCCAGTGGGCTGGTGGACCGTTACGTCGCCGATGATGTGGCGCAGATCCGCCAACAGGTCGGCCAGTTGCTGCATCAGGGCATTGCCGCCGAACACCGCAGCGGCCAGGCCGAGCTGTTCCTGCAACGTCTGGCCCGCCTGGACACAAAAGTGCAAATCGAACCGGCTACGGTTCGCCAGCTGTATCAGGGAGAACGCCCATGAGTGCCTATTCGTTGAGAGGCTTGCGCTGGTTCGAGGCCTTGGGTGGCGACGCCAAACCGCTGGAAGGCTTGCCGGCTTCGTTGAAAGTCGCTGACGTCCGGCTGGGCGAGCAAACCGTGCGCCTGCTGGCCGTGGTGGCGGATCCCGACAGTCGCTTTCCCCGTGCTCGCAATGGCGAAGTCGGTTTGCTGGAGGGCTGGGGCCTGGCTAAAGCGGTGGACGATGCTATCGACGCCGACCGCGAGGCAGTCAACAAGCGTCCGCTGATCGCCATTGTCGATGTACCGAGCCAGGCCTACGGCCGGCGTGAAGAAGCCCTGGGTATTCATCAGGCCTTGGCCGGTGCGGCGGACAGTTACGCCCGCGCCCGATTGGCCGGACATCCGGTGATCGGTTTGCTGGTGGGCAAGGCCATGTCCGGGGCGTTCCTGGCCCACGGCTACCAGGCCAACCGGCTGATTGCCCTGCGCGACCCGGGCGTGATGGTCCACGCCATGGGCAAGGCCTCGGCGGCGCGGGTGACCCTGCGCAGTGTCGAAGAGCTTGAGGCGTTGGCTGCCAGCGTGCCGCCAATGGCTTATGACATCGAAAGCTTTGCCAGCTTGGGCCTGCTGTGGGAAACCTTGTCGGTGGAGCAGATCGAGCAACCGACGGCGGCGGATCTGGCTCGGGTAACGGATTGCCTGCAACAGGCGATCAACGATGTTGCCGGGGCACCTCGGGACTTGAGCAGTCGCCTCGGTGCGACCCATCGCGCGGCTTCCAGCACCGTGCGCCAGCTGCTGAGAGCGCAGTGGTGAATAGGTATCTGGCCCATGACCTGCTCTGGGGGCTGACCCCGGGGCAGCTGCCTGCGGGTGCGCCGGCATGGGTGGTCGAATCGATTGCCGCCGGTCAACCGGTGGTGGTTCGACGCGCGCTGACGGCACCGGATCAAATCGCGGTCGGCGTGCGCGGGCGCTTGCGCGAGCAGCGTTATGCAACGTCGATGGCGGTCGCGGCGATTTCCCGTCGTGTAAGGCCGGAAGATCTTTGTCATGTTCCGTCGACTCGTGACTTGCCAGCCCTGCAAGCGCTGTCCCGCCTGCGTCCGCTGCTCGATGCCAGTGGCTGGGTCTGGGGCGTCAGCGGCAGCGCCGGGTTCGAGCTCGCCACGGGCGTCGAGGCGCTGCATGAACGCAGCGACCTGGATTTGATTCTGCGGGCGCCGCACGTTATCGACCGACTCCAGGCCAAGGAGTTGCTGGCGCAACTGGATGCTTCGGTCTGCGCCGTGGACCTGCAATTGCAAACGCCCTGCGGTGCCGTCGCCTTGCGCGAGTGGGCGGGTTCGTCGCGGCGGGTCCTGCTCAAGGATGATGTTCAGGCACGGCTGGTGAGCGATCCTTGGCAGCCTTCATTGGAGCAAGTCGCGTGAGCAGCCTCTTCGTCTTTCCCGGCCAGGGTGCGCAGCGCGTGGGGATGCTCCATGGCCTGGCGCCGCAAGTCCTCGACGAGGCAGGTGACGTGCTCGGTGAGGACGTGCTGCAACTGGACAGTGCCGAGGCCTTGCAATCGACCCGCGCCGTGCAACTGTGCCTGTTGATCGCCGGCGTGGCAGCGTCGCGCCGATTGCTGGAACTGGCCCCTGCGCCGGATTACGTGGCGGGGCTGTCCATCGGTGCTTATCCGGCAGCGGTAGTGGCCGGAGCGCTGGGGTTCGAGGATGCTTTGCGACTGGTCAGCCTGCGGGGCGAATTGATGCAGCAGGCGTACCCGCAAGGCTATGGCATGACCGCGATCATCGGCCTGGACCTCGCGGCAGTGGAAGCGTTGCTGGCGCAGGTGCACAGCGACCGTACCCCGGTCTATCTGGCCAACATCAACGCCGATAACCAGGTGGTCATCGCCGGCAGCGACGAGGCCATGACCGACGTTGCCAGGCAAGCGCGAAGCCTGGGGGCCGGGAAGGCCTGTCGGCTGGCGGTGAGTGTGCCGTCCCATTGCCCGTTGCTGGAAGCACCGGCCCGGGCATTGGCCCAGGCATTTGCCGACGTGCCGTTGAAAGCACCGGCCTTGGGTTATCTCAGCGGTAGCCGCGCGCGACCGGTGATCGACACCGAGGCCTTGCGCGACGACCTGGCGTTCAACATGTGCCGCGTGGTGGATTGGCGCGGTACCGTGCAAAGCGCTTACGAGCGTGGCGTACGACTGCAAATCGAACTGCCCCCCGGTGCGGTACTGACCGCCCTGGCGCGCCGGGTATTCGAGCAAGGCACTGTCATGGCTTTCGACGGCGCCCGGCTCGACACCTTGCAAGCGCTGTTGCGTGAGGAGGGAAACCGCCAACCCTAAACCACCGACTCAAGCTGGCGAAGCACAAAAACAACAACTTCGACGATGCACTTTGAGGACTACAACAATGATTATCTACGGTGTGGCATTTCTGGCCTTTTGTACCCTGACGGGTATTTTTATCGGTGAGCTGCTGGGCAAGTTGATCGGCGTGCCGGCCAACGTCGGCGGCGTCGGCATTGCGATGCTGCTGTTGATCGGCCTGGGCAGTTACCTGAGCAAGCGCGGCCTGTTCAAGGGCAAATCCGAGGCTGGCGTGGAATTTTGGAGTGCGATCTACATCCCCATCGTGGTTGCGATGGCGGCGCAGCAAAACGTCTACGGCGCGCTCAAGGGCGGGCCGATGGCGATCCTGGCCGGGACCCTGGCGGTGGTGATTGCCTTTGCGATGGTGCCGGTGCTGGTGCGCATTGGCAACAAAGGGCCTCAGGCCGATGTTTCCGTTAAGACGGTCGGGTGATTGCCATGTACGAATCCATGATGAAAGTCATCACCAGCTACGGCCTGATCAGCGGTTTTGCCATTGTCGGCATCACCATGTGGGTGTCCTACTGGATCAGCGACACGTTCACCAAAGGCCGCCTGCACGGCTCGGCCATCGCCATTCTCCTGGGGCTGGTGCTCTCCTACATTGGCGGTGCCGTGACCGGCGGGCATAAGGGCGTGGTGGACATTCCGCTGCTGTCCGGGATCGGCTTGCTGGGTGGTGCGATGCTGCGGGACTTCGCCATCGTCGCCACGGCGTTTGGCGTGAGTGTCGAAGAACTCAAGCGCGCCGGCTTTGTCGGGGTGCTGGCGCTGTTTGTCGGGGTCGGTACGTCGTTCATTGCTGGCGTGGGCGTGGCAATGGCCTTCGGTTACACCGATGCGGTGAGCCTGACCACCATTGGCGCCGGGGCGGTGACCTACATCGTCGGGCCGGTGACCGGAGCGGCAATTGGTGCCAGTTCCGAAGTGATGGCGCTGTCCATTGCCGCCGGGTTGATCAAGGCGATCCTGGTGATGGTGGCGACGCCGTTCGTGGCACCGTTAATTGGCCTGAATAATCCACGCAGTGCGGTGATTTTCGGTGGCTTGATGGGTACCTCCAGCGGTGTGGCCGGTGGGTTGGCGGCGACCGATCCGAAGCTGGTGCCATATGGCTGCCTGACGGCGGCGTTCTATACGGCGCTTGGTTGCTTGTTGGGGCCTTCGTTGTTGTTTCTGATCATGCGGGGGTTGATGGGGTAAGGCAAAGTCTCTTGCTGACAGGACTGTCCCCATCGCGAGCAAGCTCGCTCCCACATTGGATCGGTGTTCACACATCCCTTGTGGGAGCGAGCTTGCTCGCGATGAAGGCAACACGGTCTCAAGCCTGCCGATTGGCATACATCCGGCACTCAGCCAGCAGCGCCAGCAAATTCGGATCACGCTCCTTGGCCTTCAGGAACACCACGCCGATGCGCTGCTGCAACCGGTACTTTTCCTGCAATGGGATCAGTTTCACCCGGTTTTCATACACCGCCGCAATTCGTCCTGGCAGCAACGCATAGCCCACCCCGGAACTGACCATGCTCAGCAGGGTGAAGATGTCGTTGACCTGCATCGCCACCTTAGGTTCGAACCCCGCCTGCTTGAACACCCGGATACCGTCCTGGTGCGTGGCAAACCCCTGGGTCAGGGTAATGAACGTCTCGTCGCGCACCTCGGCCAGATCGACCTCAGTGCGTTGGGCAAAGGGAGAATCGGCCGGTGTGGCGAGGAAGATGTCGTCGCAAAACAGCTCGATATGCTCGCAGTCCGGGTCGTTCACGCTGTCGTCCAGGGAGATCAGGATCGCGTCTACCTCCATGTTCTTGAGCTTGTACAGCAGGTCGATGTTCGAACCCAGGATCAGGTCGATATTGAGTTCGCTGCGGCGGATCTTCAGGCCCATGATCAGTTGCGGCACGGTCTTGACCGTCAATGAATACAGCGAGCCGAGCTTGAAGCGTTCGGCGGAGAAACCGGCGGCTTCGCGGGTCAGGCGTACGCTTTCGACCACGTCCTGGATCAGCCTCTGCGCCCGCTCTTCCAGCACATAAGCGCTTTCCAACGGCGTGAGGTTGCGGCCTTCGTGCTTGAACAACGGGCAACGCAGGGCACTCTCCAGCGAGTGAATGGCCCGGTGCACGCTGACGTTGCTGGTCTGCAACTCGGCGGCCGCCCGCGCCAGGTTGCCAGTGCGCATGAAGGCCAGGAACACCTCGAGTTTCTTCAGGGTCAATTCTTCGTCGATCAGCATGGGGCGGACTCTTATTCGTATTGGCCGATTGTGCCCCATGTCTTCCCAGCGACGCGATTTATGTCGCTTGGAAGCTGTTGTGGCGAGGGAGCTTGCTCCCGCTGGGTGGCGAAGCCGCCCCAAGAATCTTGTGAGCGCTGCGCACTCAAGCGGGAGCAAGCTCCCTCGCCACAGATAAGTCTTTTGCCACAGGTTCGTACTTGGCTGGCTTGAAGCAAAGCATTGCACTTTGGCGCGCCAGGCCTGAGCCTTGGCCTCTGTTCTGGAATGTGAGGTGGGACTGGATGTATCACGGGGAACGACTCAACGCCTGGACGCACTTGGTCGGGGCGGTGGCGGCTTTTATCGGGGCGGTGTGGTTGCTGGTGATTGCCGGTATGGCGGGCGATCCGTGGAAGATCGTCAGCGTGGCAATCTACGGGTTCACCTTGCTGGTGCTGTACAGCGCTTCGACGGTTTACCACAGCGTGCGCGGGCGCAAAAAAGCCATCATGCAGAAGGTCGATCACTTTTCGATCTACCTGTTGATCGCCGGCAGCTACACCCCGTTTTGCCTGGTGACCCTGCGCGGGCCGTGGGGCTGGACCTTGTTCGGAATCGTCTGGGGGCTGGCGCTGATCGGGATACTGCAGGAGATCAAGCCGCGTTCCGAAGCGCGGATCCTGTCGATCGTCATCTACGCGGTGATGGGCTGGATCGTGTTGGTGGCGGTCAAGCCGCTGCTGGCGGCCCTGGGCAGCGCCGGGTTTGCCTGGCTGGCCTCGGGCGGCGTGTTGTACACCGTGGGCATTATCTTCTTCGCCCTCGACCATCGGCTACGCCACGCCCATGGCATCTGGCACCTGTTTGTCATCGCCGGCAGTTTGCTGCACTTCGTGGCGATTCTGTTCTACGTGCTCTAGCGCCATGGGTTCAACATTTGACTCTAGAAATCCCCCCACAGCTGCTGCGCCACCGCCAGCGCCACCACCGGCGCGGTTTCGGTGCGCAGCACGCGAGGGCCGAGGCGGGCGGCGTGGTAGCCGGCGGTCTTGGCCTGTTCGACTTCGGCGTCCGACAAACCGCCTTCAGGACCAATCAGGAACGCCAGCGTCGACGGTTTGTCATGGCTGACCAGGGGCTCGGCCACCGGATGCAGCACCAGTTTGAGCTCGGCCTCGGTCTGCTTCAGCCAGTCAGCCAGCAGCAGGGGCGGGTGGATGATCGGCACGCTCGAGCGCCCGCACTGCTCGCAGGCGCTGATTGCCACCTGACGCCAGTGCAGCAGGCGTTTGTCGGCGCGTTCGTCCTTGAGGCGCACTTCGCAGCGTTCGCTGAAGATCGGCGTGATCTCGCCGACCCCCAGCTCCGTGGCTTTCTGGATCGCCCAATCCATGCGCTCGCCTCGGGACAGGCCTTGGCCGAGGTGAATGCGCAGCGGCGATTCAGGCTGTCCGGCGAACTGCTCGTCCAATTGCACCCGCACGCGTTTCTTGCCGACCTCGGCCAGGGTGCCGCGAAACTCCTGGCCCGAGCCATCGAACACCTGCACGGCATCGCCCTCGGCCATGCGCAGCACACGGCCGATGTAGTGGGCCTGGGCTTCAGGCAGTTCGTGGTCGCCGAGGCTCAGGGGCGCATCGATGAAGAAGCGGGACAGTCTCATACTGAATCTCTGGAAAAGTTAAATGTGTAGAGCTGTGTAGGAGCTATGTAGGAGCTATGTAGGAGCTATGTAGGAGCTATGTAGGAGCGGTGTAGGAGCGGTGTAGGAGCTGTCGAGTGCAACGAGGCTGCGATCTTTCCCCAGACAATTGAATCTCAAGCGAAAGATCAAAAGATCAAAAGATCAAAAGATCAAAAGATCGCAGGCTTCGCCAGCTCCTACAAGCCCAGCGGTTCGGTGCGACGTTTCGCTGAATCCCCTCGCCACAATAGTGTTCCAACAGTGCATCGCAGTGTCAGCCCGGGTCGCGATAACCCGGGTGAAAGTCCTTCGGCACCGCCACGCTGACCTTGTCCCGGGTGGCGATGTCGATGCCTTCGCTGGCCACTTCGGCGAGGAAATCGATCTGCTGCGGGGTGATGACATACGGCGGCAGGAAATACACCACGCTGCCCAGCGGTCGCAGCAAGGCACCACGCTCCAAGGCGTGCTGGAACACGCTCAGGCCGCGCCGTTCTTGCCACGGATAAGCGGTTTTGCTGGCCTTGTCCTTGACCATCTCGATGGCCAGCACCATGCCGGTCTGGCGCACCTCGGCGACGTTCGGGTGGTCGGCCAGGTGCGCGGTGGCGCTCGCCATGCGCAGGGCCAGGGCCTGGTTGTTTTCGATGACGTTGTCTTCTTCGAAGATATCCAGCGTCGCCAGGGCCGCCGCACAGGCCAGCGGGTTGCCGGTGTAGCTGTGGGAATGCAGGAAGGCGCGCAGGGTCGGGTAGTCATCGTAGAACGCGCTGTAGACCTCGTCGGTGGTCACGCATGCCGCCAGCGGCAAGTAACCGCCGGTCAGGGCCTTGGACAGGCAAAGGAAATCCGGCGTGATGCCGGCCTGCTCACAGGCGAACATTGTCCCGGTACGGCCGAAGCCGACGGCTATTTCGTCGTGGATCAGGTGCACGCCATAGCGGTCGCAGGCTTCGCGCAGCAACTTCAGGTATACCGGGTGGTACATGCGCATGCCGCCGGCGCCCTGGATCAGCGGTTCGACGATCACTGCCGCCACCGTGTCGTGGTGCTCGGCCAGGGTCTGTTCCATGGCCGCGAACATATTGCGCGAATGTTCTTCCCAGCCCATGCCTTCAGGGCGGTGGTAGCAGTCGGGGCTCGGCACCTTGATCGTGTCCAGCAGCAACGCCTTGTAGGTTTCAGTGAACAACGGCACATCGCCCACCGACATCGCCGCGATGGTTTCGCCGTGGTAACTGTTACTCAGGGTGACGAAGCGTTTTTTATCCGGCCGGCCGCGATTGATCCAGTAGTGAAAGCTCATCTTCATCGCTACTTCGATGCAGGACGAGCCGTTATCGGCGTAGAAGCACCGGGTCAGGCCTTCGGGTGTCATCTTCACCAGGCGCTCGGATAACTCGATCACCGGCTGATGGCTGAAGCCGGCGAGAATCACATGCTCCAACTGATCGACCTGGTCCTTGATGCGCTGGTTGATGCGCGGGTTGGCGTGGCCGAACACGTTGACCCACCAGGAGCTGACGGCATCGAGATAACGCTTGCCTTCGAAATCTTCCAGCCACACGCCTTCACCGCGCTTGATGGGGATCAGCGGCAGCTGTTCGTGGTCTTTCATCTGGGTGCAGGGATGCCACAGCACCGCCAGGTCGCGTTGCATCCACTGGTTATTCAGGCCCATTTACAGTCTCCTCGAGGCGGCTCGCGGCGGGCGCGGGCAAAACAATCGCGCAAGCCTATGCAATGGCGGCCCCGCGGACAACCCATTGTGTCATTCCCACTACTTTGAACGAGGCGATAGACGTCGCTGGCGGCGTTTTGATGGCTGACGTATTCTTCGCCGTTCCCTGAGCCGACTGGCTCGAAAGCTGAAGTTTCCCAAGTTTTAATCCGGAGTTCGTTGAATGTCTGCTGGTTGGCTACGCGCCTGTGCGCTGGTGATGATAGGGCTGTTCAGCGTTTCGGCGCTGGCCAAGGACAAACAACCGACGGCCATCGTCATCGGCGGCGGCCTGGCGGGGCTCACGGCGGCCTATGAGCTGCAGAACAAAGGCTGGGCCGTGACGCTGCTGGAAGCCAAGCCGAGCCTGGGCGGCCGTTCGGGCATGGCCACCAGCGAGTGGATCGGCAACGAGAAGACCCAGCCAGTGCTGAACAAGTACATCTCCACCTTCAAGCTGAGCACCACGCCGGCCCCGGAATTCGTGCGCACCCCCAGCTATCTGATCGACGGCACCTACTTCACCGCCGCGGACCTGGCGACCAAACAGCCGGCCACCGCCGAAGCCCTCAAGCGCTACGAAACCACCCTGGACGACCTGGCGCGCTCCATCGAAGACCCGCAGAACCCGGCGGCCAACAATACGCTGCACGCGCTGGACCAGATCACCGTGTCCAATTGGCTCGACCGCCTGCAATTGCCGGCCACGGCGCGGCAGTTGGTGAACCAGGAAATTCGCACTCGGTATGACGAACCTTCGCGCCTGTCGCTGCTGTATTTCGCCCAGCAGAACCGCGTCTATCGCGGCGTCTCCGACCGTGACCGGCGGGCCTCGCGCCTGCTCGGCGGCAGCCCGGTCCTGGCCCAGGCGTTCGTCAAGCAACTGAAAACCATCAAGACCAGTTCGCCCGTGTCGGCCATCTCCCAGGACAAGGACGGGGTAACCGTAAAGGTTGGCGCCGTTGGCTACCAGGCGGATTACGTGGTGCTGGCAGTGCCGTTGCGGGCGCTGAACAAGATCCAGTTGACCCCGGCCCTGGACGCCCAGCATCAAGGCGCCATCAAGGGCACCAACTACGGCTGGCGCGACCAGATCATGCTCAAGTTCAAGACCCCGGTCTGGGACAGCAAGGCGCGCATGTCAGGTGAGATCTACAGCAACGCCGGCCTGGGCATGATGTGGATCGAACCGGCCATGAAGGGCGGTGCCAACGTGGTCATCAACCTGTCCGGCGACAACGCCCGGGTGATGCAGGCGTTCGGCGACAAGCAGATGGTCGATCAGGTACTGATCCGCCTGCACGCGTTTTATCCACAGGCCCGTGGCGCGTTCACCGGCTATGAAATCCGCCGCTACAGCACCGACCCGTCCATGGGCGGTGCGTACCTGGCCTTTGGCCCGGGCCAGATCAGCAAGTACTGGCGCCTCTGGGAAAGGCCATTGCAGCGCGTAGCCTTTGCCGGTGAACACACCGACACCCTGTATCCGGGCACCCTGGAAGGCGCGCTGCGCAGCGGTCAACGGGCCGCCAGCCAGGTTGAAGACCTGGCGGCGGGCAAGTCGTTCGAACCGGCCAAGGTCGCGCCAGTGGCAGCGGCAGCGGCCGGTGCGGTGGCGGCGAAGAAGGGCAACTTCTTCACTAACCTGTTTGGTGGCTCGGATGACGACAAGAAGCCAGAGCCGGTCAAGGCACCGGAGCCGGTAGCGCCTGCCCCGGTACCTGCACCCGCTCCTGCGCCGGCCCCGGTGGAACCACCTGCACCTGCTCCAGCGAAGGTTGAGCCAGCCAAGAAAGCAGCGGCCAAACCGACGGCGAAAAAACCAGCCGCCAAGGCTCCGGCTAAAAAAGCGCCAGTGAAGAAAGCCACACCGGCGAAAAAACCGGCGGCCAAGCCGGCAGCGACAACACCGGCGGCGACTGAGACCAAGGCTCAGTAAGGCTCGGTGTCAGAAAAAAAAGCGTGGCGTGTCAGCTGCGCTTTTTTTTGCCTGTGAAACCGCTGTCGCGAGCGAGTTAGTTCCCACAAGGCCAGCGCAGGAGTGAGCTTCCTCGCGATGAGGTCCGTCCCGTTATCACGCATCGTCTTGCCTTTAATCTTTCCTTAACCCACTCATCCCAGACTGATGATCGTATTTCTCGATATTTCAAAGCGAAATTTTCCGCTTTAAATCGATAGATAACTCGCTAGTCTTGGTCGCAGTTTTTACAGGAAATGAGCAATGCAGCTACGCAACTCTTCTTCTCGCTATGGCTGGGTCAGTATCGCTTTGCACTGGGGCGTTGCTCTGGCGGTGTACGGGCTGTTCGCGTTGGGCCTGTGGATGGTCGGCCTGGATTACTACAGCGCCTGGCGCAAAGACGCACCGGACCTGCACAAGAGCATCGGCCTGGTGCTGCTGGCGGCCATGTTGCTGCGGGTGATCTGGCGCGTTGTCAGCCCGCCGCCGCCGACCCTGCCAACCTATGGCCGCCTGACCCGCGCCAGCGCCAAGCTCGGCCATAGTGCACTGTATCTCGGGTTGTTCGCCGTGATGATTGCCGGTTACCTGATTTCCACCGCAGACGGTGTGGGGATCCCGGTGTTCGGTCTGTTTGAAGTTCCTGCGCTGGTGTCCGGACTGCCCGATCAGGCAGACGTCGCCGGCCAGATTCACCTCTACTTGGCGTGGGCGTTGGTCATTTTCTCCGGCCTTCATGCCTTGGCAGCATTGAAACACCACTTTATCGACCGTGACGCGACCCTCAAGCGAATGCTGGGACGCCAAGCCTGATGTTCAACCTCGACTCCAAAGGAATAGAAAGCATGTTGAAAAAGACGCTCGCCGCCCTGGCAATCGGTTCTGCCCTGCTGTCGGCCGGCCAGGCCATGGCTGCTGACTACGTCGTCGACAAGGAAGGCCAGCACGCCTTTGTCGACTTCAAGATCAGCCACCTGGGCTATAGCTACATTACCGGTACCTTCAAGGACATCGACGGCAAGTTCAGCTTTGACGCCGCCAAGCCTGAAGCCAGCAAGATCGAGTTCAACGTACGTACCGCCAGCGTGTTCACCAACCACGCCGAACGCGACAAGCACATCGCCAGCAAGGACTTCCTGGACGTAGGCAAGTTCGCCGATGCCAAGTTCGTGTCCACCAGCGTCAAGCCCACCGGCAAGAACGCTGATGGTAAAGACACTGCAGATGTGATGGGTGACCTGACACTGCACGGCGTGACCAAGCCAATCGTGGTCAAGGCCACGTTCCTGGGCGAAGGCAAGGATCCGTGGGGCGGCTACCGTGCTGGCTTCGAGGGCACCACCAGCATCAAGCGTTCCGACTTCGGCAAGATGATGGACCTGGGTCCGCAATCCGACGCCGTTGAGCTGTACATCTCGTTTGAAGGTGTCAAAGCGAAGTAACCTTCGCGCCTGACAAAAAACGCCCCTGGTCTTGCGATCAGGGGCGTTTTTTATTACGCGGATTCGGGTAATACACAGAACCCTGTGGGGGCGAGCTTGCTCGCGATGGCGTCATGCCAGCCGACTTCGATGTTGACTGATATACCGCTATCGCGAGCAAGCTCGCTCCCACATTTGGAATTGTGTTGGGCCAAAAAAATGCCCCAGGTCGCGAGACCTGGGGCATTTTGTACGGCTTGGAAAAACTCAGCGATTGCGGGTCAGCAGCGCTGGTTTTTCGCCCCGTGGACGGCTTGGCAGTTGATCCAGCTGTTCAGGCGTCGGGAAGCGATCGGCTTTCGATTCCTTGTGCATGATCTTCGGCTGGTTGCTGCGCGGGTTCTGCACGGCGGGTTCCTGACGAGGCTGGTCGTCACGGGCCGGACGGCGCGGGCGGGTGTCGTCGCGACGGGCCTGGCCGTCACGCGGGGCACCGTTGCGTGGGCCGCTGCGCTTGGCCGGTGGCGTGCCGGTGGACGAGCCATTGCTGTTGCGTGGACCGTTCTGGCGACCTTGTGGCTGGCCGCTACGCGGTGCACCTGCACCAGCGCCTTGTGCCGGGGCACCTGGACGGCGACCGCGACCCTGGGCCGGTTTCTGCTGTGGCACGTAGTCGACGCGGTTACCGAAGTTATCGATATCGTCGTCCAGGAACTCGTCCGGGGCACGATCGGCTGCTGCGCGGGGGGCTGGACGCTGCTGTTCACGGGCTGGCGTGCCTTCGCGGGGCTTCTGCTCGCGGGCTGGGCGTTCGCCGCGGCCATTGCTGTTGCTGGCCGATTTTTCCTTGCCCTTGTCCTTGCCTTTGTCTTTGCGGCCGCCGCCACCACCGCCGCCGTTCGGACCGTCGCCGCGCGGGCCACGGGCATTGCGCGGATTGCGCACGTCCGGACGTTCGCGCACTTCAGGCTTCTCGGCCTCGATGGTGCTGGCATCGAAGCCCATCAGGTCGCCGTCGGCAATTTTTTGCTTGGTCATGCGCTCGATGCTTTTGAGCAGCTTTTCTTCGTCCGGCGCGACCAGCGAGATCGCTTCGCCCGAACGACCGGCCCGGCCGGTACGGCCGATACGGTGCACGTAATCTTCATCGACGTTTGGCAGCTCGAAGTTGACCACGTGAGGCAACTGGTCGATATCCAGGCCACGGGCCGCGATGTCGGTGGCCACCAGGATGCGCACTTCGCCAGCCTTGAAGTCGGCGAGGGCCTTGGTGCGGGCGTTCTGGCTCTTGTTACCGTGGATCGCCACAGCCGGCAGGCCGTGCTTGTCCAGGTACTCGGCCAGGCGGTTGGCGCCGTGCTTGGTGCGGGTGAACACCAGGACCTGTTCCCAGGCGCCGGCGGTAATCAGGTGCGCCAGCAGGGCACGCTTGTGGCTGGCCGGCAGGCGGAAGACGCGTTGCTCGATGCGCTCGACCGTGGTGTTCGGTGGCGTGACTTCGATGCGCTCCGGGTTGTGCAGCAGCTTGCCAGCCAGGTCGGTGATGTCCTTGGAGAACGTCGCCGAAAACAGCAGGTTCTGGCGCTTGGCGGGCAGGCGGGCGAGGACTTTCTTCACGTCATGGACAAAGCCCATGTCGAGCATGCGGTCGGCTTCGTCCAGCACGAGGATTTCCACGTGGGACAAGTCGACGCTGCCCTGGCCGGCCAGGTCCAGCAGGCGACCGGGGCAGGCGACCAGTACATCGACGCCACGGGACATGGCCTGGACCTGGGGATTCATGCCCACGCCGCCAAAAATACAGGCGCTGACGAACTTCAGGTCGCGAGCGTAGACCTTGAAGCTCTCGTGTACCTGGGCCGCCAGTTCGCGGGTTGGGGTCAGGACCAGTACGCGCGGTTGGCGCGGGCCATGACGCTGGGATTTGTCTGGGTGACCGTTGGGGAACAACCGCTCCAGGATCGGAAGGGCGAAACCGCCGGTTTTACCAGTACCTGTCTGCGCCGCGACCATCAGGTCGCGACCTTGCAACACGGCGGGAATGGCCCGCTGTTGCACCGGGGTAGGCTGGGTATAGCCGGCGGCTTCGATGGCGCCGACTAAAGCCTCGGAGAGACCGAGGGAAGCAAAGGACATGAGTAATCCTGTTTTAGTGAGGGCCTGGCCCAATGGGATAGTCTTGCCTGGCGCGAATGACGTTCAATAAAAAGACGTCATCCCGTCCGGTCCTGCCGGGCCTCGAAGGCGGGTCCGGACAAGGCTCGCGCGGGCCGTAGGCGGCGCTGTAGCGGTGTCGGGATGCCTTTTGCAAGGCCGGGCGTCCGGGCGTGAGCCTGGCGGGAAGGCCGGAGTATAACAGAGCAAACGCCGTGCGCCGCTTTCCTGCTGCTCAACGGTTTATTTCAACGTTGAGCCTGGCCGGGCGAGGTGGCCTTGGCCATCGGTCCGGCGCCGTAACGGGCGCTCAGTTCGGCATAGGCCGGTTCACGCTTGAAGCGCTTGAGTTCGGCACCGAAGCGTTGCACCAGCAAATCCATCCCGGCGCTGCGTCGTACCGCCAGGTATTGGCTTTGACGGCTCACGACCGTCGGGTTTTCGGTGATCTGGTCGCCCAACTGCATTTGTTCGAGCACATGTCGGCCCACCCTGCGGTCGGTGATGAGCAGGTCGATCCGTCCCAGCTGCAACTTGCCGAAATTGGCTTCGTGGGTTGGCGCCGTTTCCCGGGTGAACAGGGTCGACTCACTGAAGGCCTGGCTGTAGAGGTAACCGGGCGAGGTGCCGACGGTCAGGCCGGCCAGGTCATCGAACGTGCGAAACGGATGGGGCCGGGCATTGGCGTAGAACATCACGAACTCCACGTCCGACAGCGGTTCGCTGGGGTAAAGCAGCATGGTATCGCGCTCGTCGCTGTGGAAGATGTCCAGCGCACCATCCGCCAACCCCTGCTCCAGCATCACCAGGCAGCGCTTCCACGGCAGGAAGTGCCATTCCACGTCGATGCCCAGGCGTTTGAACACGATGGCCGTGGTTTCGTAGTCCAGGCCCAGCATCGTGCCGTTTTCTTCGTAGACATATGGGGCCCAGGGTTCAGTGACAATGCGCAACTTCTCGGCCCGGGCAACCATGCTCAGGCACAAGAGAAGAAGGGCGGTCAGCAGCTGGACAATGACGGGCATGGCCTGAGGTTACGACGAGAGCTCATCAAATAGCTAGAGCCCTCTGGACTGCGCCCTGGTGGCCTGCATCAGGTGCTCGTAGATGGCTTCGCGGCGCTCACCCAGTACCAGGCGAATCAGTGGATGATTGAGCCAGCGTTTGAGCTCATGGTCTTGCAATGGTTTCTTCCGGCGGTCTTCGACGTTCTCCAAGGCCTTTTCCCACCAGACCGGGGCGCAGGCTTGATCGAACTGGTTGGTGTGGCGGTAGCAGCCGTAGAGGATCTCGCGCATGAACTGGCGTTTATGGCTGGGCAGCGCCAGGGTGATGAACTTGTAGGTCAGGCGCTGAAAGGTCGGTGGGCGGGGCAGGATGGCGGTGACTTGCCCGGTTTCATCCAAGGCCAGTTGGCAAACCGGTGCGGCTCGGTGTTTGTCGAGCCAGGCTTTGATCTTGGCGCGAAATAGTTGCTTGCGGCTCCAGTAATGATGGATCAGGTCCGGACATTCGCGCACCTGCACCGAGCGATAGGCCGCCACCGAAAGGCAGAACTCTTCCAATGTGTAGGCGCCCTGTGCCAATGGATACAGCTCATCCATCAGGGCGATCGAGCGATCCAGGACTGAGGCATCGACGCAGTTGAGGCCGATGACCCCCGAGTTCAACAAGGGCATGTCATCGTCTGCCAACTGCCGTTGGCGCAGTGCGTCGGCCAGTGTCAGGTAAAGCCCGGCGTCCTTGTTGGCGCCATAGGTCAGGCCGAAGGCATTGCACAGCAATGTGCCAGGCTGGACGCGGCGAAACAGTTCGAGCGGTGAGCAATGGAAAAAAGTGTCGGTGTCGATCAGCAACGCCACTTCGGCTTCTTCAAGGACTTTCTGCATCACCACATGCTTGGCACGGAAGTGATAACCGTGGGGTTCGATCCAGGCCTTGCGGGTCTCGTTGTCCAACGGGCGCACACGCACCGGCAATCCTTCATACGGCACGGGATTGTCGGTGAACACCTGGATATCCAATGCATCGTCCGGCGTCTTGCGTAGGCCTGCCAACGCGCTGGCGATGCTGAACAACGCTTCCTGGTGATAGGTTTCGGCCCCGTAGACCAGGTAAATGAGTTGTGGGGTCGTTAACCTGTGACCATTAGGCATCTACTGCAATCCTCCGGATATCTTTGCTTAAAAAAAAGGCCTTGGTTTTCGCCAAGGCCTCTTTGTACCACCGCATCAAGTCATTCAGCGCGGCAGCTTGAGGTTGTTCCATACCGCGAGGCTGGGCTCGGCCTGGTTAAGGGTATAGAAATGCAGCCCCGGTGCACCACCTTGTAACAAGCGCTCACACATTTGCGTGATGACTTCCTCGCCAAAGCTTTGGATGCTGGAGGAGTCGTCGCCGTAGGCCTCCAGCTGCTTGCGGATCCAGCGTGGGATTTCTGCACCGCATGCGTCGGAGAAGCGCGCCAGCTTGCTGTAGTTGGTGATAGGCATGATGCCTGGCACGACAGGAATGTCGACGCCCAGCTTGCGTATGCGCTCGACGAAATAGAAGTAACTGTCGGCGTTGAAGAAGTACTGGGTGATCGCGCTATTGGCGCCAGCGTTGGCCTTGCGTACGAAGTTGCGCAGATCGTCTTCGAAGTTGCGTGCCTGGGGGTGCATTTCTGGATACGCAGCCACTTCGATGTGGAAATGCTCGCCGGTTTCTTCACGAATGAAGCTCACCAGTTCGTTGGCGTGGCGCAGTTCGCCGCTGGCCATGCCCATGCCTGATGGCAGGTCGCCGCGCAGGGCAACGATGCGCTTGATGCCAGCGGCCTTGTACTGGGTCAGCAGGCTGCGCAGGTCGTCCTTGCTGTCGCCCACGCAAGACAGGTGGGGTGCGGCCGGGACTTTGACTTCGCTTTCGAGCTGCAGCACGGTGTTCAGGGTGCGGTCACGGGTCGAACCGCCGGCGCCATAGGTGCAGGAGAAAAAGTCGGGGTTGTAGCTGGCCAACTGGCGGGCAGTGGCGATCAGTTTTTCATGCCCAGCATCGGTCTTCGTCGGGAAGAACTCGAAGCTGTAGCGACGGTCTTGGGACATGGTCATATCCTTGGAAACGCGTAGGCCGGAGAGGCTTGCATAGCCCTTGTGGGAGCGGGTTCATGTAGGAGCGAGCCTGCTCGCGATTGGCTTCGCCTCGCTCCGATAGCTGGATCGAGGTGTCTGCATCGCGAGCAAGCTTTGCTCCCACAGGCCCGCTCCCACAGGGAGAGCAGGCAATAGAGCCGATCAGTAGCGGTAAGCGTGCGGCTTGAACGGGCCTTCGACGGTCACGCCGATGTAGTCAGCCTGTTGCTTGGTCAGTTTGGTGACCACGCCGCCGAAACCGCGGACCATTTCCAGGGCCACTTCTTCGTCGAGTTTCTTGGGCAGCACTTCCACGGTCAGGCGCTCGGCTTTCTGGGCCGGCGACAGGTCGGCGTATTTCTGGCCGAACAGGAAGATCTGGGCCAGGACCTGGTTGGCGAACGAGCCGTCCATGATGCGGCTTGGGTGGCCGGTGGCGTTGCCCAGGTTAACCAGGCGGCCTTCAGCCAGCAGGATCAGGTAGTCGTCGTTCTGTGGGTCGAAGCTGCCGGTGCCGGTGCGGTGCACCTTGTGAACCTGCGGCTTCACTTCTTCCCATGCCCAGTTCTTGCGCATGAAAGCGGTGTCGATTTCATTGTCGAAGTGACCGATGTTGCAGACCACGGCGCGCTTCTTCAGGGCCTTGAGCATGTTGGCATCGCAGACGTTGACGTTGCCGGTGGTGGTCACGATCAGGTCGATCTTGCCCAGCAGGGCCTTGTCGATGCTGGCTCCGGTGCCGTCGTTGATCCCGTCGATGAACGGCGAAACCAACTCGAAACCGTCCATGCAGGCCTGCATGGCGCAGATCGGATCGACTTCGGACACCTTGACGATCATGCCTTCCTGACGCAGGGACTGGGCCGAACCCTTGCCCACGTCACCGTAGCCGATCACCAGCGCCTGCTTGCCCGACAGCAGGTGGTCGGTGCCGCGCTTGATGGCGTCGTTGAGGCTGTGACGGCAGCCGTACTTGTTGTCGTTCTTGCTCTTGGTCACCGAGTCGTTGACGTTGATGGCCGGGATCTTCAGTTCGCCCTTGGCCAGCATGTCCAGCAGACGGTGCACGCCAGTGGTGGTTTCCTCGGTCACACCGTGGACGTTTTCCAGTACGGCTGCGTACTTCTTGTGCAGCAGCTCGGTCAGGTCGCCGCCGTCGTCGAGGATCATGTTGGTGTCCCACGGCTGGCCATCCTTGAGGATGGTCTGCTCCAGGCACCACTCGTACTCTTGCTCGGTCTCGCCTTTCCAGGCAAATACCGGGATACCGGCGGCGGCGATGGCGGCAGCGGCCTGGTCCTGGGTCGAGAAGATGTTGCAGGACGACCAGCGCACTTCGGCACCCAGGGCAACCAGGGTTTCGATCAGCACGGCGGTCTGGATGGTCATGTGGATGCAGCCGAGGATCTTCGCGCCCTTGAGCGGTTGCTCGCCGGCATACTTGCGGCGCAGGCCCATCAGGGCTGGCATTTCGGATTCGGCGATGATGATTTCGCGACGGCCCCAGGCAGCCAGGGACATGTCGGCGACTTTGTAGTCGGTAAAATCGGCAGGCGTGATAACAGCGCTCATGAAGAGCCTCCATTCGTAATGTATGCGAATGGGCGCCGTTGTGCGTTTAGTGTCTGCGCGGGGAGCCCCCGTACAAACAACGCCCCATCCGAGCCTGACAGGTCGAGCCTGCTGCAGCGCCCCTCGGACAGGTGGCGGGAACGGTCCAAAGGGTGGACCGAGGTAAAGCGGTGGCGATTATAACGGGCTAATCGGATCTTCCAAAAGGGTTTCTGTCGGCAAATCGAAATTGCCGATGACCGTCATAGGGGCCGCGACGTAGAGCCCGGCCCTGCGGTCTGCCATGATGCAGCAATCCAACGGCCAGACACTCAGGAGTGATCATGAATTTCCACACCCGCAAATGGGTCAAGCCCGAAGACCTCAATCCCAACGGCACGCTGTTCGGCGGCAGCCTGTTGCGCTGGATCGACGAGGAGGCAGCGATCTACGCCATCGTCCAGCTCGGCAACCAGCGCGTGGTCACCAAGTACATCTCGGAAATCAACTTCGTCAGCGCCTCGCGCCAGGGCGACATCATCGAGCTGGGCATCACCGCCACCGAGTTTGGCCGTACTTCCATCACCCTGACCTGCGAGGTGCGCAATAAAATCACCCGCAAGAGCATCCTGACCGTGGAGAAAATGGTCTTCGTCAACCTTGGCGAAGACGGCCTGCCTGCGCCGCATGGGCGGACCGAGATCACCTACGTCAAGGATCAGTTCAAGGACGATGTCGTGGTGTGAGATCGGCGACGCTGCCTTCGCGAGCAGGCCATACTGAACAGCACTGAGCGCCGCGTGTCGTAGATACATCACGCCACCGGTTCAGGAGCTGTATGGACACCCATAAAGAAGGCAAGACCCCTGATCTCTCGGCTCAGGAGCAGCATGAAGTCGACCGCAACCAGCCGCCGCGGGCGGCCGTGTTGCATGAAATCATCCGCACCCAGGGCAATCAGGAACTGGAGCGCAGTATCGCCGCGCTCTGGTGGTCGGCCCTGGCGGCGGGGTTGACCATGGGCCTGTCGCTGATGGCCATGGGGTTGCTCAACTCCCGGCTGCCGGAACACGAAGGCTTCAAGGTCATCGCCAGTTTTGGTTACTGCGCCGGCTTTCTCGCGGTGATCCTGGCTCGCCAGCAGTTGTTCACCGAAAACACCCTGACCGCCGTGCTGCCGATCATGAGCAAGCCCACGCTGGGCAACTTCGGCCGGCTGTTGCGGCTCTGGGGCGTGGTGCTGGTAGGCAACCTGTGCGGCACCTTGCTGGTGGCCTACGTCATGTTGCACCTGCCGATTTTCGATCAGCGCACCGACCAGGCCTTCCTGGAAATCGGTCGCAAAGTCATGGAGAACGACACCGGCCAGATGTTCGCCAAGGGCATCATTTCCGGCTGGATGATCGCCACCATGGTCTGGATGATCCCGTCCATGGAAAGCGCCAAGATGTGGATCATCATCCTGATCACCTACCTCATGGCGCTCGGGGATTTCACCCACATCGTCGTCGGCTCGGCCGAAGTGTCATATCTGGTATTTGCCGGCCAATTGTCCTGGGAGGACTTCTGGATGGTGTTCGCCGGGCCGACGTTGGCGGGAAATATCATCGGCGGCAGTTTCATCTTTGCGCTGATCAGCCACGCACAGGTGCGCAGCGAGACCAATACGCCCCTCAGTCGGCAAGGCTTGCCGCAGCGCCGAGATGACGCTGGCGATAAATAAAATACAGCGCGGCCAGTACGGTTAGCCCGCCCACCAGGGCCCCGGTCCACGGCAGATCCGCCAGGTCGGCACCACTGGCCACTACTAGCCCACCCATCCACGCCCCTGCCGCGTTGCCCAGATTGAAGGCACTCTGGTTCAGGGTCGAGCCGAGGTTGGGTGCTTCATGGGCCTGGTCGATGATCAGCAGTTGCAGGATCGGGCACAGGGCGAAGGCGAAGATGCCCCATAGCACCAGGGTGATCGCCGCCGGGATCACCGATTGGCTGGTCTGGCTGAACGCCGCCAGCACCAGCACCACGGCCAGGGCCATGGCCACCAGTGAAGGCAGCAGGCGCCGGTCCGCCAGGCGCCCGCCGAGGAAACTGCCCGCCGTCAGGCCGACGCCAAACAACAGCAACATGACGGTGATGCCGTGGGGGCTGACACCGGTGATGTCCTGCAGGATCGGCGCGATGTAAGTGAACACGCTGAACAAACTGGTGGAGGCCAGTACGCTCATGCCCAGGGCGAGTAACACGTTGACCTTGCCCAGCACCTTGAACTCGCTGGCCAGGTTGGCTTTGTCCATGGGGATTTCCCTGGGCAGCCAGACCCATTGGGCGATGGCGGCGATCACGCCGATCACCGATACCGCCCAGAACGTCGAACGCCAACCGGCGTATTGACCCAAGGCCGTGCCCAACGGCACGCCCAGCACGTTTGCCAGGGTCAGGCCGGTGAACATCATGGCAATCGCCTGGGCCCGTTTGTTCGGCGCCACCAACCCGGCCGCCACCACCGAGCCGATGCCAAAGAACGCTCCGTGGCACAGGGCCGTAATGACCCGGGCGGCCATCAGCGTGGCGTAGTTCGGCGCCAGGGCGCAGAGCACATTGCCGAGGATGAACATCAGGGTCATGCCCAATAGCGTGGCCTTGCGCGGCATGTTGGCGGTGCCAATCGCCAGGATCGGCGCGCCGAACACCACGCCCAGGGCGTAGCCGGTAATCAACAGCCCGGCCTGGGGAATGCTCACGGCCAGGTCCCGGGCGACATCGGGCAACAGGCCCATGATGACGAATTCAGTCGTGCCGATGCCGAAAGCGGCGACGGCCAAAGCAAGCAAGGCGAGTGGCATGCGCAAGGTCTCTGTCTGTAGTCTTGACGCCCGGATCAGGCATACGCATGCCGGCGCACCCATTCGAGTGAATGGGACAGCAGCGAGATTATTGGAATAGGAATATGCGCAACTGAGTGCGGCGTGATCGGTTTGCAGTATAAACGATAGCCAATCAATTCATGAGCCTTACTGAGCGTAGGAGCTGTAGGAGCTGTCGAGTGCAAACGAGGCTGCGATCTTTCCGCCGACAATTGAGTTTGAAGCGAAAGATCAAAAGATCGCAGCCTCGTTTGCACTCGACAGCTCCTACGGGGCGGGGGACAAGATAAGGAGCGTGCCGTGCTTGCAACGGCCTTGGTGTTGGTCGCGGCTTTGTTGCATGCGGCATGGAATACGCTGATCAAGTTCAGCGGCGAGCGTTTGCTGGTGGTGGCGTGCATGGACAGCGTCGCCTTGCTGTTCGTCGCGTTGGCACTGGGTTTCGTGGCGTTGCCGCCGTTGGAGATCTGGCCGTGGATCCTGGCGTCGGCGGCGTTCGAGCTGCTGTATCGCTATTTGCTGATCCAGGCTTATCGGGTCGGTGACCTGGGGTTGGTCTATCCACTGATGCGCGGCCTGTCGCCGCTGGTGGTACTGGCCCTGACATTTATATTCGCCGGTGAAGCCCTGACGACCCAGCAGGTCATCGGCATTTTGCTGATCCCGTTCGGCATGCTTTGCCTGTTGTGGCAGGGCGGTGGTGGCGAGCGGCTGCCCTGGTCGATGCTGCCGGTGGTGGCGCTGATCGGTCTGTGCATCGGGTGCTACACCTTTATCGACGGCCACGCTCTGCGGCGCTGGTCCCATCCGCTGGATTACCTGGTCTGGGTCACGCTGCTCAGTGCCTGGCCGTTCCCGTTGCTGGCGCTGGTGAGCAAGCGGCCGGCGTTCATGCGGTTCTGGCGTGAGCAGTGGCGGTTGGGGTTGGCGGTCGGATTCTGCGTATTGTTCAGCTACGCTCTGGTGCTGTGGGCCATGCAACTGGGCTCGATCGCCGAGGCGGCCGCGCTGCGGGAAGTCAGCGTGATCCTGGTGGTGCTGTTCGGCATGCGTTACTTGAAAGAACCTTTCGGCTTGCCGCGGCTCTTAGCCTGCGGGCTGGTGTTGGTTGGCATGCTGGTGATGAAGTTCTGACCGGCGCCCGAACTCGCGATTTTCTATAAAACCCAAAGAAGGAACTGCATCAATGACGGTTGCCCTGTGGTGTATTTTGATTGCCTTTATCCTGCCTTACCTGTGCATCGCCATTGCCAAGATCGGTGGACGATACAGGCTGGCAGATAACAACGACCCTCGGGACTTTCTGGACACACTCGAAGGCGCCCCCCGACGGGCATACGCTGCGCAACTGAACAGCTTCGAAATCAGCCCGTTTTTTGCCGCCGCCGTGATCGTCGCGCACCTGGCTGGCAATGCCGAGCTGGTGACCATCAATGTGCTGGCGGTGCTGTTCATCACCAGTCGCCTGCTCTACATCATTTGCTATCTGGCGGACTGGGCGATCCTGCGTTCGCTGGTGTGGTTCGTGGGGGCTGGGTTGGTCTTGAGTTTCTTCTTTGTTTCGGTCTGAGCCTGGTTTTTGAATCAAGGCGCCTGTACTGGCCTCTTCGCGAGCAAGCCCGCTCCCACACTGATCTCAGGTCGCTCACAAATGTTGCGTCCATTGGAGATCAAATGTGGGAGCGGGCTTGCTCGCGAAGGCGGAAGCACGGTCAACCCATTCCTAGGGATTGGCGGTCACCGCATTCGCCACCTGCGGCACTTGCGGCAACGCCATGCCCTTGGGCCAGAGCATCCAGATCTGGCCTTGTTGTTTCATGTCCCCGGCCAGTTGCCCGGCCGCCTCGCCAGTGCCCCAGAACAGGTCCGCCCGCACTTCGCCGGCAATTGCACCGCCAGTGTCCTGGGCGGCGACGGGCCGGTTCAAGGCGCTGCCGTCGGGGCGCGTGGTGGATAGCCAGAGTAGGCTGCCCAGTGGAATCACCTTGCGGTCCACCGCCACGCTGTAGCCGGCGGTCAGCGGGACATTCAGCGAGCCTCGCGGGCCTTCGTTGCTGTCGGGGTTACGGTTGAAGAACACGTAGCTGGGGTTGCTGCCCAGCAATTCGGGAATACGGTTCGGGTTGGCCTTGGCCCAGGCACTGATGGTACCCATGGTCACGTCCTCTTTCTTCAGCTCGCCCTGCTCGACCAGCCAGCGTCCGATAGGCCGATAAGGGTGGCCGTTCTGGTCGGCATAACCGATGCGCAGTTGGCGGCCATCGTCGAGTCGAATGCGTCCCGAACCCTGGATCTGCAGGAATTGCAGGTTCATGGGGTCGGTCAGCCAAGCGATGACCGGTGCCTTCACCCCGTTGGTTTCGATGGTGGCCGCGTCGTCGTATGGCTTGAGCACCCGGCCTTCGAGGCGGCCACGCAGGCGTTTGCCTTTGAGCTCAGGGTAAATGCTGTCCAGCGACACAATGATCATGTCCTCCGGCACACCGTAGACCGGGATATTCGCCGTGGCGGTCTGGGTGAGGCTGCCGGGGTAGACCGGTTCGTAGTAGCCGGTAATCAGGCCGTTGGGGCTGTTGTCGCCCGAGCGCAGGCCATAGACGTCCAGGTTCTGTTTCAGGAAATTGCGTACACCCTGTGCGGTTTGCGGCACATTGGCTGCTGCCGCGCAGGTTGGGCCCCAGGTCGCATCGGCCTTGAGCCGGGTGCAGGCACTGCGCCAGGAACCGAAACCGGCCAGCAGGTCTGCATCGGACACCGACGGCAACGCCTCCCAGGGTGCACTGACATAGGTGGCGACGGCGTGGGTCTGAGGTTTTTCGACCTTTTCGCCGCGATTACAACCGGCCAACAGTGCGATCAGCGGTAGGGCCAATGCCAGGCCTTTGTGCCAGGTCTTGATGCGGCTGTTCATGAAAATTTCCTTTGCAGTCATTCGTAGGCAGTCAGGCGCTCGAACAACCCGTATTGTTGATAGGGCCATTGGTCTTTACCGATGATCCGAGGATACTAATTGCCGTTTCCTGCTCCGAGGCCAAGATGTTTGTAAAACGATTTTCCATGGCCGTACTGGCCTGCCTGATGTTGTCCGCCTGTGGCGGCGTCGATCCCAATTCTCCCCTTGGCCAGCGCAAGGCTATCTTCAAGCAGATGCTCAAGACCAACGAAGAGTTGGGCGGCATGTTGCGCGGCCGAGTCCCATTCGATGGCGCACGATTTGCCGAAGGCGCGGCGCAATTGGATCAACTCTCCCATGAACCGTGGAAACACTTCCCGCAAGTGCGTGAGCAAGACCACACCAGTGCCCGGGATGAAGTCTGGCAAAAGCAGGCGCGTTTCCAGGAGCTGGCCCGCAACCTTGAAGCCGCCACCGGTGAATTGGTAACCGCCAGCAAAGTCCAACCCTACAAGGCCAGTTACCTGGGGCCGGCGGTGCAGAAGGTCGAGGATGCGTGCAGTGCCTGTCATAAGGAGTTTCGGGATCATTGACATGGCTTGAAAGATCGCAGGCTTCGCCAGCCCCTGCAGGGGATCGCATTGAGCCTGTAGGAACCTGCGATCCTTTCAATGTTCACTTGTCCAGCTCATCCACCGCTTCCTGCAGTTCCTTGCGGGAGGCCGCGAGCTTGTCCTTGCGTTTGTTGATCCGCTCGGCGTCGCCTTTCTTCATGGCCTTTTCCAGGTCGGCCTGACGTCGGCTCACCTCGTGTTTTGCATCGAGCACCTTGTTTTCACGCTCCTTGCGCAAGGACGCATCGGTGCAATGGGTGGTGACTTCATTCAATGCGGTTTCCAGGCCGGCCTGCTGGTCCTGGTTACCACGGGACTTGGCCAGTTCGATCTGGTTGATGATGCCCTGGCGCTTGGCCGCGCAACCAGTGAGCTCCGGGGTTTGCTCGTCCGCCATCAAAGGGGCGGCCATGGCGCTGCATAACACCAGCAGGGCAACGGGGGACAGGAAATTCATAGCAACTCCGTGAAAAATCGCGAGCGGTCAGGACCGATGCGCTGTTGGAACGCATGCTTGCCCCTTGGGTTCAACCGCACGGGGTCCGGATCAAAAACCGTCGACCCCGGCGGTGCGTAATACGTCACTCAAAGCCAGCACCTGTGGGTCGCGAAAAAATGCGCTCAGCTGCGCGGCGCGTCCCGGTCCGATGCCGGCTTCGGCTTGCCATTGTTCGGTATTGCGCTCGGCCAGCGTCTGCCACGGCCCTTTCAACCGGGCCTCACCGACGGGCGGCAGGCCCAGGGCCTTGAGCCATTGCCCGAAAGGGCGTTGCCGGGCGCTGTCCAGGCTGGCGAGCAAGCGGGCGCTACTGCGTTCGCCGAAGCCGTCAATATTAGCAAGCTCGGCGGCATCAAGGGTCAACCAATCCAGCAATCCGTGAAGTCGACCTGCAGCCAGGAGTTTTTCCCAGGTGCCGGGACCGACATGGGGCAGGGCGAGCCCGTGCTTGCCACTGAGCCAGTCCAGGCGTGCGAGGAACTGGCTTTCACAGCCGGGCGTCGCTTGCCAGCAGCTCAAGAAGTGATGGTCACCCGCTGCCGGGGCATTGACGTCCTGGCGTTCGAGGCTGCGCAGCACAACCGCGTCGAGTCGCGGGATGGTGAGCCCGGCCAGGCTGATAGCGACCCGGTCGCCGGGGCGAATGTCCATCTCCTCCCAACGCTTGAGGGAGCTGACACTTACCCGGCGAATCCACCGGTCGTCGAGCCGGATGCGTTCAAGCTCCAGTACGGGGGTGATGCGTCCGGTACGACCGATCTTGAAGTGCACCTTGCGCACTTCGGCCAGGGCCTGGGCATACGGATACTTCCAGGCCACGCTCCAGAATGGCGCCCGGGCCTGCCAGCGATCGGCGGGTGGGCGGCGACTCTGGCGCAGGACGATCCCGTCGCTGGCAAATGGCAGGGGGGTGCGATACCAGTGGTCGCGCCACTGCTCGGCATCGGCCAATGTCCGGACAGGCTGGTTATAGACGAGGGTGTCAGCGAAGCCCAACTCACTCAGTGCGGCCATTCGCTCGGGCAGGGTGTCCGGCCCTTGTGGCCAATCCCAGACAAACAGGCCGATATACACACCATCGTGCACCGTCAGATTGCTGCGTGCCATCAAGCCGGCCATGGTCCCGCGGGCGTTCAAGCTGCCGCTGCTGGCTTGGACATGGGCTTGCAGGTGCCAGTACAACTCGCCCTGGACCACCAGGTCTACAGGCTGGCGCAGTCGTTGCGGGATGGCGCCAATCTTGCGCGCATTCGTGGTCCAGTCGTGTCCTTGGACACCATCGCCACGGCTGATTGCCTGATGCAGGCGCCCCTTGCGGTAAACCAGGGTTACCGCCACGCCGTCGACTTTCGGCTGGGCCCAGACGTCCTCTCGACCGTGCAGCCAAGCCCCTACGGCGTCGGCATCCTTGAGTTTTTCCAGGCCGGTATGGACAACGGGGTGCGGCACCTTTCCGCCCGCGGAGCGCAGCGGCTCGTCGGACGCCGCGAGGTTGAAACAGCGGCGCCATTGGCCCAACTCTGTGCGGGATTGATCATACAGTTCATCGGCCACCAGCGATTGGCCGAGGCGATGATAACTGTCGTCCCAGGTATCGATTTGCTGTTGCAGCGCGGCGACTTCGGCACGGGCGCGTTCAGTGGGCCAGTCGGGGCAGGGCGCGGCGACTGCGGGAAGGGTGATGCAGACAAGACAGGCGAGTGCATACAGAAACGGTGGCATCGAAGCATCCTTGCTCGGTTGAGTACTGAAGGCTAGCCACCGTCCCGGAAGTTGCGAGGCCTGGAGCGTTACCGGATTTTACGGTGCCTGCTGGCAAAGTCGCGGCGGTACAGTGCGCGGCGATTTAGTCGCGCAACTGTGCCTTGTCCTCGTCAACGACCGGCGCAGAATGGACCTTCGATTCGCCTCTGCCTGGAGTGCTCCCGATGGAACTGACGACACTCGCTGTTTTCATCCCGGCCTGCTTTGCGCTGAACATGGCGCCGGGGCCGAACAACCTGCTGTCCATCAGCAACGCCTCGCGGTATGGCTTCGTCCGGGCGTGCAGTGGCGGCATTGGTCGGTTGCTGGCGTTTGCGATCATGATCGCCCTGGCAGCGGTGGGGCTCACCGCTGTGCTGCACACCTCGGAGTTGTTGTTCCTGGGGATCAAGCTCGTCGGTGCCGGCTACCTGTTCTATCTGGCTGTGCAGTTGTGGCGGGCCCAGCCTGAGGCCGGCAGCGAAGCCGCGGTCGCGTCGATGAGCCGGGCCGGCCTGGCGCGCCAGGAGTTCCTGGTGGCGATCGGCAATCCGAAGGCGATCCTGTTGTTTACCGCGTTCCTGCCGCAATTCGTCGACCGTACAGGCACCGTCACCCAACAATTCGCCGTGCTGGGAGGCTTGTTCCTGGCGCTGGAGTGCATCGCCATCGGCTTGTATTGCTACATGGGCATTTACGCGCGGCGGTTGTTCGCCCGTCCCAGTGGCAAGCGCCTGTTCAATCGGATGTGCGCGGGACTGCTGGCCAGTGCGGCTTCGTTTTTGCTGGTGGCACGGCGATCATGAGCGCCATGGCGAGGGGGTTTTTGGGAGCAAGGCTTGCTCGCGACACAGGCGCCTCGTTACCGCAGCAACCGCGTTGTTTTCATCGCGGGCAAGCCTTGCTCCCACAGATAAATTCTCTCGCCACAAGAGCCTGGCATGACTTTACCCTCTGAGTAGCCAAGCACCTGGCATGAAAAAGCCCCTGACGACCCAGTCGCCAGGGGCTTTTTCTTTACACGCGGGTATTACAGGCCGGCAGCGGCGCGCAGGGCGTCGGCGCGGTCGGTTTTTTCCCAGGTGAAGGTGGTGAAGGTATCGTCACCCCAGGTCTTGGTCTGTGGCGTACGACCGAAGTGACCATAGGCAGCGGTGTCCTGGTACATCGGGTGCAGCAGGTCGAGCATGGTGGTGATGGCGTACGGACGCAGGTCGAACACTTCACGGACCAGGTTGATGATCTTGTCATCGCCGATCTTGCCGGTGCCGAAGGTGTTCAGCGAGATCGACGTAGGCTGGGCCACGCCAATGGCGTAGGACACCTGGATCTCGCAGCGCTCGGCCAGGCCGGCGGCGACGATGTTCTTGGCGACATAGCGACCGGCGTAGGCGGCCGAACGGTCAACCTTCGATGGGTCCTTGCCGGAGAACGCGCCGCCGCCGTGACGGGCCATGCCGCCGTAGCTGTCGACGATGATCTTGCGGCCGGTCAGGCCGCAGTCACCCACCGGGCCGCCGATGATGAACTGGCCGGTCGGGTTGATGTGGAACTGGGTGTCCTTGGACAGCAGCTCGGCAGGCAGCACATGCTTGACGATCAGCTCCATCACGCCTTCGCGCAGGTCCTTGTAGGACACTTCCGGGTTGTGTTGGGTCGACAGCACGACGGCATCGATACCGACCACCCTGCCGCCTTCGTAACGGCAGGTCACCTGAGACTTGGCGTCCGGACGCAGCCAAGGCAGCAGGCCGGATTTACGGGCCTCGGCCTGGCGTTGAACCAACTGGTGCGAGAAGGTGATCGGGGCCGGCATCAGCACGTCGGTCTCGTTGCTGGCGTAGCCGAACATCAGGCCCTGGTCGCCGGCGCCCTGGTCTTCAGGCTTGGCCCGATCAACGCCCTGGTTGATGTCGGGGGACTGCTTGCCAATGATGTTCATGACGCCACAGGTCGCGCCGTCGAAGCCGACGTCGGAGCTGTTGTAGCCAATGCCCAGGATGACGTCCCGGACGATCTGTTCCAGGTCGACCCAGGCCGACGTGGTGACTTCGCCGGCGATGATCGCCACGCCCGTTTTCACCAGAGTCTCGCACGCCACGCGGGCGAACTTGTCTTCAGCAATGATGGCGTCCAGCACCGCATCAGAAATCTGGTCGGCGATTTTGTCCGGATGCCCTTCAGACACGGACTCGGAGGTGAAAAGGGAGTATTCGCTCATCTCGATGTTTTCCTACAAGTTACCGTTGGTGAGTGTCGCCAGTGGGCCGCTGAAAGTGGCGAACCTGGATCTGGAAACCATTACGTAAGCCTACATAGAGGCTTTCCCCGGGCACGAGGCCCGCAGCGGTGGCCCAGCGGGCCAGGTCGTCCTGTTCAAAGCCGAGCCAGAGATCGCCACAGGCCTCCCTGGCCCAGCTCTGGTTGTGGCTGCATAACTCGGTCACCAGCAAGCTGCCGCCCGGTTGCAGCAGGCCGGCCATGTGCCTGAGGGCATCGGCCGGCGCGGCGAAATGATGCAGCACCATGTTCAATACCACGCAGTCGGCCTGCAGGCTCATGCCATCCAGTGCATCGGCCAGTTGCAGGCTGACGTTAGCCAGGGCCTCGCGTTCACACACCTGGCGCGCCAGCTCGAGCATGGCCGGGCTGTTGTCCAGCGCCGTCACCTGGCTGAAACGTTGTGCCAGCTCTGGCAGAAAGGCGCCATCGCCGGGGCCGACTTCGATCGCCGTGGCCGTGGGTTCGAAGCTTAGTTTGTCGAGCAGCGCCACGACGCTTTCGCGGTATTGCGGCAATCCCGCGATCAGGTCTTGCTGGGCGCGAAACTTCTCGGCGACCCGTGCGAAGAAGTCCTGGCTGGCGGCGGCCCGTTGCCCGTGTACCTGGGCGATGCGAGCCTGCACGTCCGTCGGCAGGTTCAGCGCGTCCACTTCGTCCAGCAGCGCGGCGTGCAGCTTGCCGCCCAGCAGGTCGGTGTGGGGCAGGGCGCGGCGATAGAAAATGGCGTTGCCTTCGCGGCGGGTCGCCACCAGGTCGGCCTGGGCCAGGACCTTGAGGTGGTGGCTCATGCCGGACTGACCGATGCCGAAGATCTGCGCCAGCTCCAGCACGCCGAACGAATCGTTGGCCAGGGCGCGCAATACATTGAGCCGCAACGGATCGCCGCCGGCCTTGCAAAGGGCCGCCAGCTCATCGCAGTCGTCATGGCGAATGGAAGGCGCAGGTAAGTTCATGTGCGGCAGTCTAGTGAGGGGACTGGAACCCCGCAAGTCCAATATCAAAAAGTTTTGATATTGGTAGATAAATGGCACTTCCCAACCCGTGCTTGACTCTACAAGCCATCAGCGGAAAGGTTTCACCTGGCGAATGCGACTTTATCCACCGGAAAAACACCCAAGGATGACTATCTGTCATTGCCCCGGGGCGGGTGGGTGAGGGAAAATGCTCGCCTTTTTCAGTTTCGTTTTATTCATTCTCGATTCAATACCCGCAGGAGAACAGCGATGCCCAGCCGTCGTGAGCGTGCCAATGCCATTCGTGCCCTCAGCATGGATGCCGTGCAGAAAGCCAACAGCGGCCATCCCGGTGCCCCCATGGGTATGGCGGATATCGCCGAGGTGCTTTGGCGCGACTACCTCAAGCACAGCCCGAGCAACCCATCGTTTGCCGACCGTGACCGTTTCGTACTGTCCAACGGTCACGGCTCGATGTTGATCTACTCGCTGCTGCACCTGACCGGCTACGACCTGTCGATCGATGACCTGAAGAACTTCCGCCAACTGCACAGTCGCACCCCGGGCCACCCGGAATACGGCTACACCCCAGGCGTGGAAACCACCACCGGTCCATTGGGCCAGGGTCTTGCCAACGCCGTGGGCTTTGCCCTGGCGGAAAAAGTCCTGGCAGCGCAATTCAACCGCCCAGGCCATAACGTCGTCGATCACCACACCTACGTATTCCTGGGTGATGGCTGCATGATGGAAGGCATTTCCCATGAAGTCGCCTCCCTGGCCGGCACCCTGGGCCTGGACAAGCTGATCGCCTTCTATGACGACAACGGCATCTCCATCGATGGCGAAGTCGAAGGCTGGTTCACCGACGACACCCCCAAGCGCTTCGAAGCCTACAACTGGCTGGTGATCCGCAACGTCGACGGCCACGATCCGGAAGAGATCAAGACCGCCATCGAGACGGCCCGCAAAAGCGCCCAGCCGACCCTGATCTGCTGCAAGACCACCATCGGTTTCGGCTCGCCGAACAAACAAGGCAAGGAAGACTGCCACGGCGCACCACTGGGTGCCGAGGAAATCGCCCTGACCCGCGCCGCACTGAAGTGGAACCACGGCCCGTTCGAAATCCCGGCCGACATCTATGCCGAATGGGATGCCAAGGAAAAAGGCCGCGCGCTCGAGGCCGAATGGGATCAGCGCTTCGCCGCGTATTCCGCCGAATTCCCTGAGCTGGCCAATGAACTGGTGCGTCGCCTCAGCGGCGAGCTGCCGGCGGACTTCGCCGAAAAAGCCTCGGCGTACATCGCTGAGGTCGCCGCCAAGGGCGAAACCATCGCCAGCCGCAAGGCCAGCCAGAACGCCTTGAACGCCTTTGGCCCATTGCTGCCGGAACTGCTGGGCGGTTCGGCCGACCTGGCCGGTTCCAACCTGACCCTGTGGAAAGGCTGCAAAGGTGTCAGCGCTGAAGACGCCAGCGGCAACTACATGTACTACGGCGTTCGCGAGTTCGGCATGAGCGCAATCATGAACGGCGTGGCCTTGCATGGCGGCCTGGTACCTTACGGCGCGACCTTCCTGATGTTCATGGAATACGCCCGCAACGCCGTGCGCATGTCGGCGCTGATGAAAAAGCGCGTGCTCTACGTGTTCACCCACGACTCCATCGGCCTGGGCGAAGACGGCCCGACTCACCAGCCGATCGAGCAACTGGCGAGCCTGCGTTGCACGCCGAACCTGGACACCTGGCGCCCATGCGATGCCGTGGAGTCGGCAGTGGCATGGAAATACGCCATCGAGCGTAACGATGGCCCGTCGGCGCTGATCTTCTCCCGCCAGAACTTGCAGCACCAGAACCGCGATGCCGACCAGATCGGTGACATCACCCGCGGCGGCTACGTGCTCAAGGACTGCATTGGCGAGCCTGAGCTGATCCTGATCGCCACCGGTTCCGAAGTCGGCCTGGCCGTCCAGGCCTACGACAAGCTGACCGAGCAGGGCCGCAACGTGCGCGTAGTGTCCATGCCTTGCACCAGCGTGTTCGACGCCCAGGATGCTGGCTACAAGCAAGCGGTGTTGCCATTGCAGGTCAGTGCGCGGATCGCCATCGAGGCTGCTCATGCCGATTACTGGTACAAGTACGTGGGCCTGGAAGGTCGCGTGATCGGCATGACCACCTACGGCGAATCGGCACCTGCGCCGGCGCTGTTCGAGGAATTCGGCTTCACCCTGGAAAATATCCTGGGCCAGGCTGAAGAGCTGCTGGAAGACTAAGACACGAGGCGGTGGCCGAGACCACCGCGCTTCCTGTAGGAGCTGACGAGTGTAGCGAGGCTGCGATCCTTTGATCTTGATCTTTCACTTGAGATTCAAGCGTTGGGGGAAAGATCGCAGCCTCGTTTCACTCGTCAGCTCCTACAGGGATTTGTGTGGTCAGCACGAATTCGTTTCCCGCGACTATCGAGAACCCCATGCCCCAACCGCGTCCCTACAAAGTTGCACTCAACGGCTACGGCCGGATAGGTCGTTGCGTCTTGCGTGCGTTGTTCGAGCGAGGGGCCAAGGCTGGTTTCGAGATCGTGGCGATCAATGATCTGGCCGACATGGCCAGCATCGAATACCTGACACGCTTTGACTCCACCCACGGCCGGTTTCCCGGCGAAGTGCGGGTCGAGGGCGATTGTCTGCATATTAATGGCGACTGCGTGAAAGTCCTGCGCAGTGCCACCCCCGAAAGCATCGATTGGGCGTCCCTGGATGTCGATCTGGTGCTCGAGTGCTCCGGTGCCTATAACACCCGCGAAGACGGCCAGCGTTTTCTCGCTGCTGGCGCGCCACGGGTGCTGTTTTCCCAGCCGATGGCCAGTGAAGCGGACGTGGATGCCACTATCGTCTACGGTGTGAACCAGGATTGCCTGACCGGCGACGAGTTGCTGGTGTCCAACGCGTCCTGCACCACCAATTGCGGTGTACCGCTGTTGCGCCTGCTGGACCAGGCCATTGGCCTGGAATATGTGTCGATCACCACCATTCACTCGGCGATGAACGACCAGCCGGTGATCGACGCCTACCACCATGAAGACTTGCGCCGCACCCGTTCGGCGTTCCAGTCGGTGATTCCGGTGTCCACTGGTCTGGCGCGCGGCATCGAACGGCTGTTGCCGGAACTTGCCGGGCGAATTCAGGCCAAAGCCGTGCGGGTGCCGACGGTCAACGTGTCCTGCCTCGACATTACGATGCAGACCGTGAGCGATACCGACGCCACCGAGGTCAACCGGATCCTGCGCGAAGCCGCCACTAGCGGTCCGCTCAAAGGCCTTCTGGCCTACACCGAGTTGCCTCATGCCAGTTGTGATTTTAACCATGACCCGCATTCGGCCATTGTCGATGCCAGCCAGACCCGTGTTTCCGGGCCTCGGCTAGTGAACATCCTGGCCTGGTTCGACAACGAATGGGGGTTTGCCAACCGAATGCTGGACGTTGCCGAGCATTACCTGCAAACCGCTTCTAAAAAACCTGCTCTCTAAACAGTTACCCAGGAATTGCGACCCATGACCGTGTTGAAGATGTCCGACCTCGATCTGCAAGGTAAGCGCGTACTGATCCGCGAAGACCTCAACGTCCCCGTCAAGGACGGTGTTGTCACCAGCGACGCGCGTATCCTGGCTTCGCTGCCGACCATCAAGCTGGCCCTGGAAAAAGGTGCGGCAGTGATGGTCTGCTCGCACCTGGGCCGTCCGACCGAGGGCGAATTTTCGGCCGAGAACAGCCTCAAGCCTGTCGCCGATTACCTGAGCCGTGCCCTGGGCCGTGACGTGCCGCTGGTGGCCGACTACTTGGGCGGCGTGGACGTCAAGCCCGGTGATGTCGTGCTGTTCGAAAACGTGCGTTTCAACAAAGGCGAGAAAAAGAACGCCGACGAGCTGGCCCAGCAATACGCTGCCCTGTGCGACGTGTTCGTGATGGACGCGTTCGGCACCGCCCACCGCGCCGAGGGTTCGACCCATGGCGTGGCGAAGTTCGCCAAAATCGCCGCCGCAGGCCCGTTGCTGGCTGCTGAACTGGACGCACTGGGCAAGGCCCTGGGCTCCCCGGCCCAGCCGATGGCGGCCATCGTTGCCGGCTCCAAGGTCTCCACCAAGCTGGACGTGCTCAACAGTCTGAGCCAGGTCTGCAACCAGTTGATCGTCGGTGGCGGCATCGCCAACACCTTCCTCGCCGCGGCCGGTCACCCGGTCGGCAAATCCCTGTACGAGCCGGACCTGCTGGACACCGCCCGGGAAATCGCCGCCAAGGTCAGCGTGCCGTTGCCGGTGGACGTGGTCGTGGCCAAGGAATTCGCAGAAAGCGCCACCGCCACCGTCAAGCTGATCGATGACGTAGCCGAGGACGACATGATCCTCGACATCGGCCCGCAAACCGCAGCCAACTTCGCCGAACTGCTGAAATCTTCCAAGACTATCCTGTGGAACGGTCCGGTCGGCGTGTTCGAGTTCGACCAGTTCGGCAACGGCACCAAGGTGCTGGCCCAGGCCATCGCCGAGAGCGACGCATTCTCCATCGCTGGCGGCGGCGACACCCTGGCGGCCATCGACAAATATGGCGTGGCCTCGCAGATCTCCTACATTTCTACCGGCGGCGGCGCATTCCTGGAGTTCGTCGAAGGCAAAGTGTTGCCTGCCGTGGAAGTCCTGGAAAGCCGGGCCAAGGCTTGAAGCTGCGTTGACCAGGCAAAGGAGTGTTCTGATGGTCAAGACGTTCACGTTGCTGTTGGCGGCGACGGTGCTGGCGGCCTGCTCGAGCAGCCCGAAGGAAACGGCCCCCGAGACTGGGACGCCGCCTGAAAAGGGCTGCTACCAGGCCGAATGGCAGGCCGAGACCAACCCGGTGCTGAACAAGCGTTCCGGGCCGGATGGCCTGGACAAATACGAGACGCAAACCCCCGTCAAGGAACATGGCTGTCCTTGACGGGTCAGACTTTTTACTCATGGCTGGCGGCGCGCGTCGTCAGTCGAGGAACACGGATGAAAGGCTTGATCGCCGTCGTGGCGTTGGCATTGCTGGGCGGTTGTGCGCAACTGGGTTTTTTGCACTCGTCCGAACCTGTTGCACAGGGCTGGACGACCTGGACCTGTGACAGCGAGGCCAAAGTGCTCTGGCGCTACACCGATGCCGCCCGCGAGGAAGTCGATGTACGCCTGGGCGGCGCGGATAAGGTTTATCACCTCAAGCAGGAGCCAGGCGCGTCGGGTTCGCTGTACAGCGATGACATGCTGGCGTTCCACGTCAAGGGTGAGGAAGGCCTGGTGTATTGGGTCGCCACCAATGACTTGATTGGGCGTGGCTGCAAGGCTGATTGATCCACTGAGATCCAATGTGGGAGCGAGCAAGCCCGCTCCCACAGGGGCCTCCATACGTTTTGAGTTTTTGTTTCATTGAACACGCAGAACGGGGCCGACCCCCGATCCGCAATGACTTGAATAGCCGCCGCCGCTCCGGCAGGCTGGCACGATTAACGACCCTCGACCGGGAGAGACACACTAATGGCACTTATCAGCATGCGTCAGATGCTGGACCACGCAGCCGAGTTCGGCTACGGCGTTCCAGCCTTTAACGTCAACAACCTTGAGCAGATGCGCGCCATCATGGAAGCCGCTGACAAGACTGACTCTCCGGTGATCGTCCAGGCTTCGGCCGGTGCCCGCAAATACGCCGGCGCGCCGTTCCTGCGTCACTTGATCCTGGCAGCGATCGAAGAATTCCCACACATCCCAGTGTGCATGCACCAGGACCACGGCACCAGCCCGGACGTCTGCCAGCGCTCCATCCAGCTGGGCTTCAGCTCGGTGATGATGGACGGTTCCCTCGGCGAAGACGGCAAGACCCCGACCGACTACGAGTACAACGTACGCGTCACCCAACAGACCGTCGCCATGGCCCACGCCTGCGGCGTGTCGGTGGAAGGCGAACTGGGTTGCCTGGGCTCGCTGGAAACCGGCATGGCCGGTGAAGAAGACGGCATCGGCGCCGAAGGCGTGCTGGACCACAGCCAGATGCTGACCGACCCGGAAGAAGCCGCGGACTTCGTCAAGAAGACCCAGGTCGACGCCCTGGCCATCGCCATCGGCACCAGCCACGGCGCCTACAAGTTCACCAAGCCGCCAACCGGCGACGTGCTGGCGATCGACCGCATCAAGGAAATCCACAAGCGCATCCCCAACACTCACCTGGTGATGCACGGTTCTTCCTCGGTTCCACAAGAGTGGCTGGCGATCATCAACCAGTACGGTGGCGACATCAAAGAGACCTACGGTGTACCGGTTGAGGAGATCGTCGAAGGCATCAAGTATGGCGTGCGCAAGGTCAACATCGATACCGATTTGCGCCTGGCTTCCACTGGTGCGATGCGTCGTTTGATGGCGACCAATCCGAGTGAGTTTGATCCGCGTAAGTTCTTCGGTGCGACTGTGACGGCGATGCGTGATGTGTGTATTGCGCGTTATGAGGCGTTTGGTACTGCGGGTAATGCTTCCAAGATCAAGCCGATCTCGCTGGAGGCTATGTATCAGCGGTATTTGAAAGGTGAGTTGAACGCTAAGGTTAATTGATGTTTTAGCGTTGTTAGAAAGCCCGCAGTGATGCGGGTTTTTTTATGTTTGGGATTTGGGTGTATATCCGTTTCTTTGGTAACGGCTGCTTAGGGTTCCGCCCTGACGGCGGCTCACTTTTTTTCAAACGCCAAAAAAAGTAAGCAAAAAAGGCTTGCCCCACCACTCGGTGCCTCGCCTAGGCTCGGCATGCCCGAACGAAGGCATTGCTCCGTGGGCCCGCCGCGAAGGGCCATCCATGGCCCAGAGTGTGTAAAAACAAATAAAACATCGTCGGCACGTAGTGCCGACAGGTGTTGGCCAATTGATTAAAACCTAAAGCGCTCTTGTAGCTCCAAACGGCCCCTACAAGCGCTAGCAAGGCTCCGTAGGCTTGATTAACGGGGCAAAACGGCAGGCTTCAGGCCGCCAGCGCTTTCATCAGACCCTGCGCACCAAGGATTTTCATCACCCTTTTCCAATTGTAAGCGAGCACATTCAAGCTCATTTCGGTGCTCACCCCAGCCAGCCGCCGCGTCAGAAAATGTGTCGTCCCCATCCATTGCTTCAGCGTCCCGAAGGGGTGTTCGACCGTTCGCTTGCGGATGCTCATCATCTGCGGCTCATTGTTCAGGCGGACCTGCATTTCCTCCAGTACCGCCTCATGTTCCCAGCGCCGAATCTTTCGCTCTCTGGCCGGTGTGCATTGCGCCTTTATCGAACAGGCTTGGCAGTTGGAGTGCCAGTAAACGTCCAGCTTCTTGCCCTTGTCGACATAAGAGTTGCGCCAGATCAGCACTTGCTTGGCGGGGCAGACGTACACATTTTTGTCCGCGTCGTAAATAAACTCGTCATTACCGAAACGGCCATCAAATTTGGCCCGCGAACTCAGCGTTTTCGGCACATAAGCGGTGATCCCTGCCTCGTGACAGGCCAGGATTTCTCTGCTTTTGTAATACCCTCGGTCCGCTACCACCGACAACGATTCGATTTGCATCGCCTCACGGGCCTGCTGGGCCATCGAGCTAAGCTGATCACGGTCGTGACCGACATTGGTCACCTCGTGCGCGACAATCAAATGGTGTTTGGTATCGACTGCTGTCTGCACGTTGTAGCCCACGATGCCATGACCGCTCGTCATCATCATCGAGCGCGCGTCCGGGTCGGTCAGCGAGATCTGTTTGTCCGGCGATGCTTCAAGCTGTATTTCAATCGCCTGGAGCGCCTTCATCTGCTCCTTCAATTTGGCGATCTTCTCTTCCAGGCGGCCTTTGGGCCCTGAAGACTTGGGCTCTTGCCGATCAGCCTCATCCAGCGCCTTCAGATAACGGGCAATGCTTGATTCGATCTCTTCCATCCGGCGCTTCAGCTTGGCGCTGGTGAAGTTGCGGTCGCGGTGGTTCACCGCCTTGAATTTACTGCCATCGATGGCAACGAAATGTTCCGAGAAAAGCCCCAGTTGTTGACACAGCACAACGAACTGCCGACAGACTCCTCGAATGGCCTTTGAGTTGTCTTTGCGGAAGTTGGCGATGGTCTTGAAATCCGGCATCAGGCGACCGGTCAGCCACATCAACTCGACGTTGCGCTGCGCCTCGCACTCAAGACGCCGGCTTGACTGGATACGGTTGAGATAGCCGTAGATGTAGATTTTCAGCATGACTGCAGGGTGATAAGCCGGTCGGCCCGTTTTAGCGGGGACAGCGCTTTCAAAACCCAAGGTGATCAGGTCGAGTTCATCCACGAAGACATCGACAACGCGCACCGGATTGGTATCGCTGACGTAGTCGTCCAAGCTCTCGGGGAGCAAGGTAGTTTGATCTCGATGTTCACCTTGGACGAAGCGTTTCATGGGCAGCCCTTGCAATGAAGTCCTGGGGAAATCATAGCAAGGGTTGGCTTCAGGGTTTTGACACACTCTGGGCCCAGCGCGGCTATCCCGGCATCCATGCCGGGATGCCCACTCCACAATGCCTGCGTTCGGCCATCGTGGTTAACGGGGCGCCCGAGATCAACATCCACCGCGAGGCGGCCTTATAGCCGACCTGGCTCTCCCGGTCGTACACCCGTCAGATCTGTTTGAGCAGGACCTGTGGGAGCAAAGCTTGCTCGCGAAGGCGGTGGTTCAGTCGATGAAGATGTTGAATGTACCGGCCTCTTCGCGAGCAGGCTCGCTCCCCCAAAATCTGATTGGTATACCTCCGGAAAGAACCAGGTCGGCTGTCAGGCCGCCTCGCGAGCAAGCTTTGCTCCCACAGGTCCTGCTCAAACAGATCTGAGGGGTGTACGACTGAGAGAGCCAGGCCGGCTGTGAGGCCGCCTCGCGAGCAAGCTTTGCTCCCACAGGTCCTGCTCAAACAGATCTGATGGGTGTACGACCCGGAGAACCAGGTCGGCTGTGAGGCCGCCTCGCGAGCAAGCTTTGCTCCCACAGGTCCTGCTCAAACTGATCTGATGGGTGTACGACCCGGAGAACCAGGTCGGCTGTGAGGCCGCCTCGCGAGCAAGCTTTGCTCCCACAGGTCCTGCTTAAACAGATTTGATGGGTGTACGACCGGGAGAGCCAGGCCGGCTATAAGGCCGCCTCGCGGTGGACGTTGATCTCGGCGCCCCGTTAACCACGCTGGCCGAACGCAGGCATTGTGGAGTGGGCATCCCGGCATGGATGCCGGGATAGCCGCGCTGGGCCCAGGGTGTGTAAAAACAAATAAAACATCGTCGGCACGTAGTGCCGACAGGTGTTGGCCAATTGATTAAAACCTAAAGCGCTCTTGTAGCTCCAAACGGCCCCTACAAGCGCTAGCAAGGCTCCGTAGGCTTGATTAACGGGGCAAAACGGCAGGCTTCAGGCCGCCAGCGCTTTCATCAGACCCTGCGCACCAAGGATTTTCATCACCCTTTTCCAATTGTAAGCGAGCACATTCAAGCTCATTTCGGTGCTTACCCCAGCCAGCCGCCGCGTCAGAAAATGCGTCGCCCCCATCCATTGCTTCAGCGTCCCGAAGGGGTGTTCGACCGTTCGCTTGCGGATGCTCATCATCTGCGGCTCATTGTTCAGGCGGACCTGCATTTCCTCCAGTACCGCCTCATGTTCCCAGCGCCGAATCTTTCGCTCTCTGGCCGGCGTGCATTGCGCCTTTATCGAACAGGCCTGGCAGTTGGAGTGCCAGTAAACGTCCAGCTTCTTGCCCTTGTCGACATAAGAGTTGCGCCAGATCAGCACTTGCTTGGCGGGGCAGACATACACATTTTTGTCCGCGTCGTAAATAAACTCGTCATTACCGAAACGGCCATCAAATTTGGCCCGCGAACTCAGCGTTTTCGGCACATAAGCGGTGATCCCTGCCTCGTGACAGGCCAGGATTTCTCTGCTTTTGTAATACCCTCGGTCCGCTACCACCGACAACGATTCGATTTGCATCGCCTCACGGGCCTGCTGGGCCATCGAGCTAAGCTGATCACGGTCGTGACCGACATTGGTCACCTCGTGCGCGACAATCAAATGGTGTTTGGTATCGACTGCTGTCTGCACGTTGTAGCCCACGATGCCATGACCGCTCGTCATCATCATCGAGCGCGCGTCCGGGTCGGTCAGCGAGATCTGTTTGTCCGGCGATGCTTCAAGCTGTATTTCAATCGCCTGGAGCGCCTTCATCTGCTCCTTCAATTTGGCGATCTTCTCTTCCAGGCCGCCTTTGGGCCCTGAAGACTTGGGCTCTTGCCGATCAGCCTCATCCAGCGCCTTCAGATAACGGGCAATGCTTGATTCGATCTCTTCCATCCGGCGCTTCAGCTTGGCGCTGGTGAAGTTGCGGTCGCGGTGGTTCACCGCCTTGAATTTACTGCCATCGATGGCAACGAAATGTTCCGAGAAAAGCCCCAGTTGTTGACACAGCACGACGAACTGCCGACAGACTCCTCGAATGGCCTTTGAGTTGTCTTTGCGGAAGTTGGCGATGGTCTTGAAATCCGGCATCAGGCGACCGGTCAGCCACATCAACTCGACGTTGCGCTGCGCCTCGCACTCAAGACGCCGGCTTGACTGGATACGGTTGAGATAGCCGTAGATGTAGATTTTCAGCATGACTGCAGGGTGATAAGCCGGTCGGCCCGTTTTAGCGGGGACAGCGCTTTCAAAACCCAAGGTGATCAGGTCGAGTTCATCCACGAAGACATCGACAACGCGCACCGGATTGGTATCGCTGACGTAGTCGTCCAAGCTCTCGGGGAGCAAGGTAGTTTGATCTCGATGTTCACCTTGGATGAAGCGTTTCATGGGCAGCCCTTGCAATGAAGTCCTGGGGAAATCATAGCAAGGGTTGGCTTCAGGGTTTTGACACACTCTGGGCCATGGATGGCCCTTCGCGGCGGGCCCACGGAGCAATGCCTTCGTTCGGGCACACCGAGCCTAGGCGAGGTGCCGAGTGGTGGGGCAGGAGCGTTTTGCTTACTTTTGCGCTTCTCAAAAGTGAGCCGCCGTCAGGGCGGAACCCTAAGCAGCCGTTACCGCAGCAATGGATATGCCCGCAATATTTATTCCTCTTCAAGCCCACGCTGCTCAATGACGCCGAACACATCGGTGACATCCTGAACCAGGATCCGGGCAACATTGGTGAGGGTATTGAAGTCGCTGGCGGCCGAATCGCGCAGGGTGGCGCAGGCCATGAGTGTCAGGTAGTCGAGGGTGGCGTGTAGGCGTTCGCTGGCGCAGGCGTGAAGCTCTGTTAGCGGGGCGGTTTTGTCGATGAACAGCACAGGTTGGGTGGTGGCGATTGGAGTAAGAGGGGTGAAGCGGCTAAGTGATTGAGTCGTCGTCATAAGGTTTGGGCTCTATTAATAAAAATTGATCGCCACCTTCTTGCTGCGAAACAAATGGGTGGCAGTTGCGCGCGGGTTCGCAGACCGAGATAGAGACCAAACCCGGCAGACCCGAAGGTCTCCCGCGCGCAACCGCCATAAAATGAACGCAGGCGAGTTTGCCTGAATTTTCATTTGACGGTGCAAAGTCTCTGTTCTGTCAGTGGGCTGCGAAACCCTTGCCCACTGACCAAAGCCAGCAGACCCACCGAACTATAGAGGAGATTTTCGAAGCCAAAACCGACCTGTAGGACGCACCGGCCCCCCGTGGCGAGGGAGCTTGCTCCCGCTCGGGGGCGCAGCCGCCGTAAAGTCGGCACATGCGGTGGGTCTGACGAAAAGAGGGGCTGCTTCGCAGCCCAGCGGGGATAAATCCCCTCGCCACAAGAGGGGGTTTCCTACGAGATTATCGGAAGTGAAATTTCAGGTGTTGTGATCGATATCCAGCACGCTGAACGTCACTTTCCCACCTTCACTGGTGTAGCCGGTGTTGTCCTGCACATACACCCCAGCCTTGAAATACAACGGCTTGTCGCGCCAGGCGCGGCCCACGGTGGTGTACCAACTATGACCGGCTGCGGTGATGCCCAGGTCGCCAGTACGATCCAGGTGGATCCGGTAAGAGAAGGACCGGTTCAGCTCCACCCCCGTGGCAACGGTAATGACCCTGCCTTCGCTGTCATCGGGGCGCATGCGGACCTTGGCGACGATGTTCCCGGTGGCGCTGGCGTCCTTGTATTGGTATTCCAGTTTGACCATGGGCTTGCTGCTGTCCTTGGCATGGATCTGACCAATCACGATCTTGCCGCTGCTGGGCACTTGATTGACAACGAGTTTTGCCCGTAGCTGATTGTCGGCGTCGGGATAGACCCAATTGCGCAAAGTGCCGTCCTTGTAGGTCTCGCGCAATTCGCTGCGTGGGTAGATCGCGTTTTCAGTCTTGGTGCCGGTCACCGGTGACCAGAAATACACCGTGCTGCCTTCGGAGTTGAAATATTTATCCTTGAACCCATCCACCAGCCGAGGCGTTTCAATGGTTTTCGGCGGACTGCCTTCGGGGATGCTCAGGTTCCAGGTTGCAAGATCGACCATGTTCGGATCCTTTCTGAGAAGAAGAAATGATTTACGCCACAGCCGGAGGCCCTAAGACGCGCTTTTTGCTGAGGCCAGAAGGGAGCGCAGGCGAATGTTTGGCACGTTCGTCTGGCGGAGGGTTGGCGTCAACAGTCCGTCAGAGTTGCGTTTATCGCTTTTGTGCCCGAGACCAATGACCGTTGGTCGGCTAGCCAGGATTTTCTCGGAACAATTGGGCGATGGCCATTTGGCTCTTTCGCCTTACGCGGACAAAAAAAAGGCACCCGGAAAACGGATGCCTTCGAAGTCGAGCGGTATTCAACGGGTGGTGTGTTTGATTTCCAGCAGGCTGAACGTCGCTTTCCCACCTTCGGTGACATAGCCGGTATTGTCCTGCACGTACACGCCGGCCTTGAAATAGAGCGGTTTGGCTTTCCAGCTCGGATCAATGGTGGTTCGCCAGTTGTAGCCTGCGGCGGTGATGCCCAGCGCGCCCTTGGGGCTCAAGTGGATCATGTAAGAGAAACTGCGGTTGAGAGTCACGCCCGTGGCAATAGTGATGACCTGGCCCGTCGCGTCGTCAGGACGCATGCGCACCTTGGCAACGATATTTCCGGTAGAGCTGTAGGTTTTGTACTGGTACTCCAGTTTCACCATCGGCCTGGTGCTGTCCTTGGCGTGAATCTGGCCGATCACGATCTTGCCAGTGCTAGGCACCTGATTGACGGTCACGATCGCGCGCAGGGAATTGTCCGCCGCAGGGTAAAGCCAATTGCGCAGGGTGCCGTCAGCGTAGGTTTCGCGCAGTTCGCTGCGCGGGTAACTGGCGTTGGCCGTCTTGGTGCCGGTCACCGGTGCCCAGAAGAATACGGTGCCGGTTTCTGCGTTGAAATATTGGTCCTTGAACCCCTGGACCAGCCGAGGGGTTTCGATGGTCATCGCCGGGCTGCCCTCGGGGATGCTCAAGTTCCAGGTTGCGAGATCAATCATGTCCAGGTCCTGCGTATCGAGATGTAAACGTTTATGCCGTAGCGGGAGGCTTTAAACCGCCCTTTTGAAGCGTTTTGGAACGCTGGACAGGGGCTTTTCTTGTTAACCGTTCGGCGGATGTTTGACGTCAAATGTTCGTCGAGGGTGTCGTTGCAGTTTCTGTGCCCGATGAGGGTGACCGTTAGTCGGCTATTTCGGGCTTTGCCCGGATGATGGCGCGTTGACACCTACTGCTTTTCATAATCCCGGTCTAGAGTGAGGGGACAGTATTTGTCCGCTTTGCTACGTAAAAACGGACGTGGCGCCCGATAAGAGAAGCAGCATGGAATGCGCGCAACCAACGCTCGGCGAAGACAGCTCTGTCCTTTTGATTGTTGATGATTACCCTGAAAACCTGCTCAGCATGCGAGCCTTGTTGCAGCGTCAGGATTGGCAAGTCATGACCGCGTCCTCGGGGGTCGAGGCGCTCAACCTGTTGCTCGAACACGATATCGACCTGGTTCTGCTGGATGTGCAGATGCCCGAGATGGACGGTTTCGAAGTGGCGCGCCTGATGCGTGGCAGCCAGCGCACGCGGCTCACGCCGATCATTTTCCTGACGGCCAACGAGCAATCCCAGGATGCAGTCATCAAGGGTTATGCCAGTGGCGCCGTGGATTACCTGTTCAAGCCCTTCGATCCGCAGATCCTCAAGCCTAAGGTCCAGGCGCTGCTCGAGCACCAGCGCAATCGCCGGGCCTTGCAGCGCCTGAGCCAGGATCTCGAAGCAGCCAGGGCTTTCAATGCCTCGGTGCTGGACAACGCCGCCGAAGGCATCCTGGTGGTGGATGAGCATGGGTGTATCCGCTTCGCCAACCCCTCCACCTGCCGCTTGCTCAATGCTACCGCCAAGCAGTTGCAGGGCATGCCGTTCCTGGATTTCCTGCAGAAACCGCACATTCCCGAGTGGGTCGATTCCGATATCCACAATGCCTATCGTCGGGGTGAAACCTGGCGCTTGCATGACGCGGTCCTGCGCACGGCACCCGGCCAGCAGGTGTCGGTGGCCTTGTCCTGTGCGCCGCTGCCCTCGGAGCAGAAGGCGATGGTGGTGACGCTCCAGGACATGTCGGTGGTTCGCCACTTGCACCAACAACTCGAATACCAGGCTGTCACGGACCCGTTGACCGGCTTGCTCAACCGCCGGGGGTTCTACCAGACGGCGGAAAACCTGTTGATGCGCAGCGAGCGACTGGAAAGCAACTGGGTGTTGCTGTACCTGGACCTCGACGGCTTCAAGCGGGTCAATGACTTGCTGGGACACGATGCCGGGGACCGGGTATTGCGCTGGGTGTCGGAGCAGTTGAAGGCGTGCCTGCGGCCATTCGATATCCTGGCGCGGCTGGGCGGGGATGAGTTCACGGCGCTGCTGGACCTGGAGTTTCCCGAGCAGGCGGCCAAGATCGCCGAGAAACTCATCGAGCGCGTCGCGATCTGCCAGCAGATCGAAGGCATGGACGTGGCATTGGGGGCCAGCATCGGCATCGCGACGTACCCCGATTGCGGCGCCAATCTCGATGGGTTGCTGCGGGCATCCGACATCGCCATGTACGAAGCCAAGCGTGCCGGCCGTCAGCAATACCGTTTTTACGATCATGAAATGAACGGTCGAGCCCGTTCACGGCTGATGCTGGAAGAAAGCGTGCGCTCGGCCATCGAGAACCGCGATTTCAATATGGTCTATCAACCGCAGGTGAGCATTAACGATGGGCGGATCCGCGGCTTCGAGGCGCTGTTGCGCTGGCAGCACCCCAGCGTTGGGGATGTTCCGCCGGGCCTGTTCCTGCCCTTGCTGGAAGAGGCGCGGTTGATCAGTCGCCTGGGCAGCTGGATTTATCATCGCAGCGCGGCTCAGCGCAAAGTCTGGGAACGGTTGTTCGCTGACGACCTGGTGTTGGGGGTGAGCCTGAGTAGCACCCAGTTCGGCATGCCCAACCTGGTGACCGAGTTACGCCAGGTCCTGGAGCGCCATGCCTTGAAGCCCAGGCAGTTGGAGGTCGAGGTGACCGAAGATGCGCTGATGCGCAATCCCGATGAAACCCAAAAGCAATTGCGCCTGCTGCGTCACCTCGGAGTGCGGGTGGCATTGGATGACTTTGGTTCGGGGCCTTGTTCTCTGACGCATCTGCGCGACCTTGAACTCGACACTCTCAAGCTCGACCGGCACCTGATCGCCCGCCTGCCAGGGTCGCCCCGGGATGCCGCGTTGGCCGCCTCGGTAATCGACCTGTGTACGCAACTGGGCTTGCGGGTGATTGCCGAAGGGGTGGAAACCCACGAGCAATATCAGTGGCTGCAGGCCCATGGCTGTGAGTACGTGCAGGGCTTCCTCGTGGCGCGGCCCTTGATGGCCGAAGACACCGATGCCTTTGCCACGCCGTTCGACTGGAGCGCGGTGCAGGCTTGAATTCGCTACACTGGCGGCCTCTTGTGACTGTGTTGCCCCTTGATGACCGCGCTCAAATACCTCCAGGCCTACCCCGCCGCCCTGCAAGCCCAAGTGCAGCAATTGATCGCCCAGGACCGACTGGGCGATTACCTGCAACAGCGCTATCCGGGCCGGCATTCGATCCAGAGCGACAAGGCCCTGTACGGTTATGCGCTGGACCTCAAGCAGCAATACCTGCGTAACGCGCCGGCCATCGACAAGGTGTTGTTCGACAGTCGCCTGGACCTGACCCACCGCGCCCTCGGCCTGCATACCGCGGTGTCACGGGTGCAGGGCGGCAAGCTCAAGGCCAAGAAGGAAATCCGCATCGCGGCCCTGTTCAAGGACGCGGCGCCGCAGTTCCTGAACATGATCGTGGTGCACGAGCTGGCGCACTTCAAGGAGTCGGACCACAACAAGGCGTTCTACCAACTCTGCGAGCACATGCTGCCGGGCTATCACCAGTTGGAATTCGACCTGCGGGTGTACCTGACCTGGCGGGACCTGCAACCCCACAAGGAATGACCGAATGGACGTCAGCAAGACCAAGAGCAGCTTCTACCGTCGCCTGTACGTGGCTTACCTGATCGAGAGCGGCGTCGCCAGCAACGTCCCGGCCCTCATCGAAGCCACCGGCATGCCGCGGCGCACCGCCCAGGACACCATCGCCGCGCTGGCCGACCTGGATATCGTTTGTGAGTTCGAGCAAGAGGACGGCGCGCGCAATCATGCCGGGCGGTATCGGATTCGCGATTGGGGAGCGATCGATCGGGGGTGGATCGAAGGGAATTTGCCGCGGATCAAGGCGGTGCTTGAGTACCCGTAGGAGCGGTGTAGAAGCTGTGTAGGAGCGGTGTAGGAGCTGTGTAGGAGCTGACGAGTGCAACGAGGCTGCGATCTTTCCCCCAGACGCTTGAATCTCAAACGAAAGCTCAAGATCAAGCTCAAGATCAAAAGATCGCAGCCTACGGCAGCTCCTACGGCAGCTCCTACGGCCGGTGCATGCCGATGTGTGGAATCCCATCCTCCAGGTATTCCACGCCCACCACTTCAAACCCATACCGTCCGTAATACCCCTGCAGATGCGCCTGGGCCGACAATGAGATCGACGTACCGGGCCAATGCTTCTCGGCCTGCTTGAGCGCTTGCTCCATCAGCGTGTGACCCAGCCCTTGGCCGCGTGCTTGCGGGGCGATGATTACGCGCCCGATCACCACGTCGCTGTTTTGCGAGTGCGGGTCGAGCAAGCGCAGGTAGGCCACCAGGTGGTTGCCCTGCCAGGCCATCAGATGGCAAGTGTCGCCTTCAAGGTCCAGGCCGTCGACATCCTGGTAGGCGCAGTTCTGCTCGACAACGAATACTTCGGCACGCAATTTGAGGATGGCATACAGCTGTTTCTTGCTCAGGTCATTGTGATGTTTGCAGACCCACTCGATATCCATTTTTTAAAATTTCCTGAAGAACCTGGTGCCGATCTTAAGCGTGCTTGGCCCGGAAGTCTCTTTTTCGGTCGACTGGAAAATCTGCGATAAAGGTCAAAATGCCATCATTCCCCTGTCGCAGCGTTGTCTTCTTTGTGTAATCTTCGTGACAGCGCTGCGCAGCGGTTCCAATGAGCTAATGTTAGGACCGGATCTCTGAGAATATCCGTTGAGTTTCGGCTAAAAACAAACCGGGCTTTGAACCCGTCAAGGATGTTTGGCATGCCGCGATTGCATCGAGCTCTTGCATTGATCGGGTTGCTGTTGCTGAGCTACGAGGCCTGTGCGCAAAAGCTGCGTCTGGTCGCCGATGCCTGGCCGCCCTTTACCGATTCCACGTTGATCAATGGTGGCCTGGCCACCGATATCGTCAGCACGGCCCTGGCCCGGGCCGGCTATGCCGCGGACTTCGAACAGGTGCCCTGGGCCCGGGCGATGCTGGGCATCGGCGAGGGCCGCTATGACGTGCTGGTCAACGCCTGGTACAGCGAAGAACGCACTCACATCGGCCAGTTCTCGGCCGAGTATCTGCTCAACCGCGTGCGTTTCCTCAAGCGCAAGGGCGAAGCGATTCAGTTCGACAGCCTGCAACAACTGCGTGCTTATCCCATCGCCGTGGTTCGGGGCTACGCCTATTCCAAGGACTTCGACCAAGACCTGCAAATGCAGAAAGTCCCTGTGCACAACTTCGCGATGGCGGTGCGCATGCTGGCTGCCGACCGCGTGAAGTTGACCCTGGAAGACGAGTACGTTGCCCGTTATTACCTGGCCCGCGAATCCGCCAGGGTGCGTAATGCCGTGGAATTTTTGCCGAAGGCGTTGAGTGAAAACAGCCTGCACATCCTGGTCAGCCTGAAGAACCCGGAGCATGAACAGATCGTGGCGGGGTTTGACCGGGAGATCGCTGCGATGAAGGCGGATGGGAGTTATGCGCGGTTATTGAAAGCTCACGGGATGTAGGGTGCCCGGGCTGGCCTCATCGCGAGCAAGCTCGCTCCCACAGGAGTACGCATTCCAAATGCGGGAGCGGGCTTGCTCGCGAAGGGGCCGGCCCATTCACCACAACCTCAAGCCTCGCTGGTGTCCTTGATCAAATGCGCCGCCAAGGTCCGCAACGGACCGAGTTGCCGGCAGATCAACCCCAACTGCGTCTGCACCAACCGCTGTCCTTCGTCGATTTCATCGGGCATCTGCTCAAGCTCATTGGCCAGGGCTTCCTCTTCGTCGCTTTGGACCACAATCGGCGTTTTACTCGCCAGGCCCTGGGCGATTTCGTCGATGCTCGTCGCCAGTTTCACCCCCGCGCCATCGATCAGTTGTTCGCGTACCTGCGCCGGCAGTTCGGTGCCCCGGTGGGCGCCCAGGCCAGACAGGTAACTGAGCAGGGTGTGGGACAACACCAGGAAGCGGAACCCCACATCGGTTTCCTTACGGAAATGCCCCGGCTCCATCAGCATGTTGGCCAGCGTGGTGGACAGCGCGGCATCGGCGTTGTGGGCGTTGCGTCGGGCCAGGCGATAGGCCAGGTCGTCGCTTTTGCCGGCGGCGTACTGCTGCATGATCTGGCGCAGGTAAATGCTGTTGCAGGTCAGCGTATTGGCCAGCACCTTGTTCAGCCGGCGGCCCTGCCAGTCGGGCAGGAACAGGAACACCGCAAGCCCGGCGATCAGGCTGCCGAGCAAGGTATCGAACAGCCGCGGCAGCAGCAGCCCGTAGCCGTCGCCCACCTGGTTGAAGCAGAACAGCACCATGATGGTGATCGCCGCTGTCGCCAGGGTGTAGCGGGTCGTGCGGTTGGTAAAGAACACCACCCCGGCGGCAATGGCGAAGCTCGATTGCACCAGCGGGTTGGGAAACAGATCGAACAGCGCCCAGGCCACCGTCAGGCCGATGGCGGTGCCGATGATCCGCTGGCCGAGCTTGCGCCGGGTGGCGCCGTAGTTGGGCTGGCAGACGAACAGCGTGGTGAGGATGATCCAATAACCCTGGGACGGGTGGATCAGATGCACCATGGCGTAGCCCACGCTCAGGGCCAGGGGCAGGCGCAGGGCATGACGGAACAGCAGCGAGGTCGGCGTGAGCTGGGTGCGCAAGCGCAGCCAGACATCCTTGAGGTTGCGCGGCGAGCGGTCGAGCAGGCTGCTGTCGGTGGCGTCGGCCAGGGCGTCGGGGTTGCTGGCATCGCTGAGCAGGCGATCCATGGTGGCAAGATTGGCCGACAGGGCTCGCAGCGATCGCAGCAAGCCGCGCCAGGCCGGGTTGCTTTGGATGCGCAGGTGTTCGAGGGACGCGTGCAGGTCGTTGAGGGCCTCGGCAAAGGTGTCGTCGTAGACGAACGGCTGGCGCAGCTGGATCGACTCGGCCAGTGCCTGACAGGCCTTGCCTTGCTGGCGCAGCAGGCGCTGGCAGCGGAACAGCACGTCGCTGTGGAAGAAGGCCTCGGCCAGGGCGTTGTAGGGGTAGTGGGAAGAGCTGGCGCGTTCGTGAATGTCCTGGGCCAGGAAGTACAGTTTCAGGTAGCGGCTGACTTTCGAGCCGGGGCGGCCATTGCCCACGCGGTGCAGGATGATCTCTTTCGCCGCGTTCAGCGCCGCGACCACTCGGCCATTCTGTTGGGCCAGTTCCAGGCGTCGGGCTTCGACGTCCAGTTGGCGGATCGGCTCCAGAAGCGACGATTTGAGCTTCAGGTAACGGCCCAGCTCACGAAACAGCCGCGCCAGGCTTTGTTGCACCGGTTGGTTGGAAAACAGCGCTTGCCACAACACCGAGAGCAGGCCGTACCACGCGGCACCGGCCACCAGCAGCAGCGGTTCATGCCAGAAGTCGGTGACCGCGCCACCGCGCTGGTCCACGCCGATCATGGTGTAGACCGAAAGAATCAACGTGGCCGAGGCAATCGCACCATAACGCTCGCCCAGGGCACCAAGCATGGTCAGGCCAAAGGCTGCCAGGGCCAGGGCGATGATGAACAGGATGGGGTAGGGGAACAGCAATTCCACCGACAGTGCCGCGACGGTGAAGCACACCAGGGTCACGGCCAGCGCGTTGAGGCGGCCTTGCCAGGTGTCATCGGTCTCGGCCAGGGCGCTGGCGATGATGCCCAGGAACAAGGGAATCAGCAGCGCCATCTCGTCCAGGTACCAGCACAGCCCCATGCTGCCGGTCAGGGCGATGAAGACCCGCACGCTATAACTGAACTTATCCAACGCCCAAAGGCGACGCAGAGACTGGCTAAACGAAGTCGATGACATGAAGTACACGGGCCTGACGGGCAATGACGCTAAATTGAGGCAGTAATGACGCCGACGCAATGGCGGCGATCACATCTGACAGCAAAAAGTGTTCCGGCATGCGAAGGACACATCTCTACCCTGTGGCGAGGGAGCTTGCTCCCGCTGGGCCGTAGGAGCTGTCGAGTGCAACGAGGCTGCGATCTTTCCCCAGACACTTGGGTTTCAAGCGAAAGATCAAAAGATCAAAAGATCGCAGGCTTCGCCAGCTCCTACAGAGCCCAGCGGGAGCAAGCTCCCTTGCTACAAAAGCAGGCTCAGCATAGATGGGGCTCAGACGTACTGCGCCGCCGCATACCCTGATGCCCACGCCCACTGGAAGTTGAACCCGCCCAGGTGCCCGGTGACGTCCAGCACTTCGCCGATGAAATACAGGCCGGGGCTTTTCAGCGATTCCATGGTCTTGGACGAGACTTCCCGGGTATCGACGCCGCCCAGGGTGACTTCGGCAGTGCGGTAGCCTTCGGTGCCGGCGGGGATGACGTTCCAGCTCGCCAGTTTCTCGGCTATGTCCGCCAGTTCCGCGTGGGTGTATTGCTTCATGGGTTTGGAGACGAACCAGGTGTCCGCCAGCAGGTTGGCCATTTTCTTGGTGAACAACTCGCCCAGCAACGTCTTGAGTTCGCTGTTGGGGCGTTCGGCCTGTTGCTGTTGCAGCCATTGCGGCACGTCGTGGTCGGGCAACAGGTTGATCTGCACCGTGTCCCCTGGCGCCCAGAACGAGGAAATCTGCAGGATCGCCGGGCCGCTCAGACCGCGGTGGGTGAACAGGATGTTCTCGCGAAAGCTCTGGTCGTTGCAGCTCACCAGGCAATCCACCGACGTGCCCGACAGTTCGGTGCAGAGGGTCTTGAGCTGATCGGTGATGGTGAACGGCACCAGGCCGGCGCGGGTCGGCAGCAGTTCATGGCCAAACTGTTTTGCCACCTGATAACCAAAACCGGTCGCCCCCAGGGTCGGGATCGACAGCCCGCCCGTGGCGATCACCAGGGATTGGCAGGCGATGGCGCCGAGGGTGGTTTGCAACAGGTAGCCGCCGTCGGTTTTTTCGATCTGCGTGATCGAGGTGTCCAGGTGCAGGCTGACGCCGGCCTGGTCGCATTCCTCCAGCAGCAAGCCAAGGATGTCGCTGGACTTGTTATCGCAGAACAACTGGCCGAGCTTTTTCTCGTGATAGGGCACGCCGTGCTTGGCCACCAGGGCGATGAAATCCCATTGGGTATAGCGGGCCAGGGCCGATTTGCAGAAGTGCGGGTTCTGCGAAAGGAAATTGCCCGGCTCGGTGTACATGTTGGTGAAATTGCAGCGTCCACCGCCCGACATGAGGATTTTCTTGCCGGCCTTGTTGGCGTGGTCCAGCAACATCACCTGCCGCCCGCGCGCGGCCGCGGTCAGCGCGCACATCAACCCTGCGGCGCCAGCGCCAATGATCACGACTTCGGTAGAGCGCAAAACGGTGTCCTCAAGTTTGGATAGGTAGGGAGCTTTTATGCCGAGGGAGCTTGCTCCCGCTGAGGCGCTCCCGTAGGCGCTGTGTAGGAGCTGTCGAGTGAAACGAGGCTGCGATCTTTCCCCAGCCACTTGAATCCCAAGCGAAAGATCAAAAGATCAAAAGATCGCAGGCTTCGCCAGCTCCTACAGAGCCCAGCGGGAGCAAGCTCCCTCGCCACAGGGTGAATCAACCGCCGTCAGAGGATCCGCACCCGCAACGAGCGGCCCTTGATCTTGCCATCGTTCAGGCGTTGCAGGGCCTGTTTGGCGATCCCTCGCTCCACGGCTACATAGGCCTGGAAATCGAAGATCGCGATTTTGCCGACCTGGGTGCCGGGGATGCCGGCTTCGCCAGTCAGGGCGCCGAGGATGTCGCCGGGGCGGACCTTGTCCTTGCGCCCGGCACCGATGCACAGGGTGCTCATGGCCGGCAACAGCGGGCCGCCGCCTTGGGGCTTGAGGTTGTCCAGTTGGTCCCAGCTCAGCGGCGACTTCTGCAGTTGCTCGATGGCCTGGGCGCGGTGGGCTTCGGACGGCGCCACGAGGCTGATGGCGATGCCTTTCTCACCGGCGCGGCCAGTGCGGCCGACGCGGTGGATGTGGATTTCCGAGTCCCGGGCCAGTTCGACGTTGATCACCATGTCCAGCGCATCGATGTCCAGGCCGCGGGCCGCCACATCGGTGGCCACCAGCACCGAGGTGCTGCGGTTGGCGAACATCGCCAGCACCTGGTCACGGTCGCGCTGTTCCAAGTCGCCGTGCAGGCCGACGGCCGAGATGCCTTTGGACGTCAGGTGGTCGACGGTTTCCTGGACCTGCTGCTTGGTGAAGCAGAACGCCACGCAGGAAGCCGGGCGGAAATGCGCCAGCACCTTGACCACTGCGTCCATACGCTCTTCGGGGGAGATCTCGTAGAAGCGCTGTTCGATCTGCGCGTCGGAGTGGAACGCCTCGGCCTTCACTTGCTGCGGGTTACGCATGAACTTGGACGACAGTTGCTTGATGCCTACCGGGTAGGTGGCGGAGAACAGCAGCGTCTGGCGGCGTTCCGGGGTCTGCTGGATGATGTCTTCGATGGCGTCGTAGAAACCCATGTCGAGCATGCGATCGGCTTCGTCGAGGATCAGCGTGTTGAGGCCATCCAGCACCAGCGAGCCCTTGCGCAGGTGCTGCTGGATGCGTCCTGGCGTGCCGACGATGATGTGGGCGCCGTGTTCGAGGGAGGCGATCTGCGGGCCGAAGGACACGCCGCCGCACAGGGTCAGGACCTTGATGTTGTCTTCGGCGCGGGCCAGGCGACGGATTTCCTTGGCGACCTGGTCGGCCAGCTCACGGGTCGGGCACATCACCAGGGCCTGGCAGCCGAAGAAACGCGGGTTGATCGGGTTCAGCAGGCCGATGCCGAAGGCGGCGGTCTTGCCGCTGCCGGTCTTGGCCTGGGCGATCAGGTCCATGCCCTTGAGGATCACCGGCAAGCTTTGCGCCTGGATCGGCGTCATCTGGGCATAACCGAGTGATTCGAGGTTAGCCAGCATGGCGGCGGACAGCGGCAAAGTATTAAAAGCGGTGGCAATGGTGGTCACGGGACTGGCCTGCAAAACAAAATGTCGCGCAGTGTAGCAGCCCCGTGCCACTTTCTTCGAAAGTTCTGGACGAGCTGTGAGGGCCAAACCGCAGAACATGTGGCGAGGGAGCTTGCTCGCGCTGGGCTCTGTAGGCGCTGGCGAAGCCTGCGATCTTTTGATCTTTTGATCTTTTGATCTTTCGCTTGAGATTCAAGTGGCTGGGGAAAGATCGCAGCCTCGTTGCACTCGACAGCTCCTACACAGCTCCTACACAGCTCCTACACAGCTCCTACATAGCTCCTACACAGCTCCTACACAGCTCCTACATAGCTCCTACACAGCTCCTACGCTCCAGCGGGGGGGCCTCCAATTAATGCTCGATATGCTCATCCGGTCGCTTGACCCGCCGTCCATCCTGTTTCGATAACTGGGAAAAAATCGTCGCCGCCAGCATCGCCATGACTCCCACCGTCACGAAGGTCAGTTGGAACGCCCCCAGCACTGTCTCCACCCCATCATTGCCCACCTGGGCGGTAAAGCCGCCGAGCAAGGCACCTGCGCAGGCCACACCAAGGCTCAGGGACAGTTGCGCCACCACCGACAGCAGGCTGTTGCCGCTGCTGGCGCTCGCGTCGTCCAGGTCGATCAGGGTCACGGTGTTCATCGCCGTGAATTGCAGCGAGTTGATCGCCCCCAGCACCGCCAGTTGCGCCAGCAGCAGCCAGTACGGCGTCTGCTCGTTGACCAGGCCCATGCTCGCCAGCATCAGGCCCAGGGCCAGGGTGTTGCCGGTCAACACGGTGCGGTAGCCGAAGCGCTCGATCAACGGTCGGGCCACGGACTTGGCGACCATGGCCGCCGCCGCCAGGGGCAGCATGCTCATCCCGGCCTGGGACGGTGAATAGCCCAGGGCGACTTGCAGCAGCAACGGCACCAGGAACGGCAGGGCGCCGCTGCCCAGGCGCGCGAACAGGTTGCCAAGAATACCCACGGCGAAGGTCCGGGTCTTGAACAGTGACGGTGGGAACAGCGCGTTCTCGACATGCCCGGCCCGCAGCCAATAGGCCGCCAGGCAGGCCATGCCGCCGAACAGCAGCAACATCACGCGCAGGTGCGGCAAGTGCAGTTCACCCAGGCCTTCCATGGCGATGGTGATCAGCACCATCGCCGCGCCGAACAGCAGGAACCCCAGCCCATCGAACCGCGTGCGTTCGCTGCCCCGCAGGTCGGGGATGAACTTCCACACGGCATAACAACCGATCACGCCCACCGGCAGGTTGATGATGAAGATCCAGTGCCAGGTCAGGTACTCCACCATCCAGCCACCCATGGTCGGGCCGATCAGTGGGCCGAGCAGGCCGGGAATAGTGATGAAGCCCATGATCCGCACCAGTTCCGAGCGCGGATACGCCCGCAGCACCACCAGCCTGCCCACCGGCAGCATCAGCGCTCCGCCCAGGCCCTGGATGACCCGGGCGCCGATCAGCATGCTCAACGAACTGGACAAGGCGCACAGCAGCGAGCCGAAGCTGAACAGCAGGATCGCCCCGAAGAAAATCTTCTTGGTGCCGAAGCGGTCGGCGATCCAGCCCGAGGCCGGGATCAGCAGCGCCACGGTGAGCATGTAGGCAATGATCACGCCCTGCATGCGCAGCGGGTTTTCCGCCAGGTCGCTGGCCATGGCGGGCAGGGCGGTGTTGAGGATGGTCCCGTCCAGGGACTGCATGAAGAAGGCGATCGCCACCACCCACGGAAGCCAGCGGGCGGTGACGGCGTCGAGCGGTGCACGGTTGGGCATGGGACCTCTTGTTTGTGTTCGGGTGTCTGTTGGCTTCATCGCGGGCAAGCCTTGCTCCCACACGTACGGCGCACATCCTGTGGGAGCAAGGCTTGCCCGCGATGCTTTTTTACAGCGTCAAGGTCAATCGCTTGACCAGCGCCCCCGGCAACAACATCGAGGCCGTGGCTCGCTGGCTGTAGGTACTGGCCGAAAGCAGCAATTCCCGTTCCCGAGTCAGGGCTTCGAGTTGCGAGCCGAGCAGGCCGTAGACGCTGTCGTCGAAACGCATGGTGCTGACCGGCGCTACGATCTGGCCGTTCTCGACCCAGAACGTGGCGAAGCGGGTCATGCCGGTCAGGCGGGCGGCCGGTTGGTCCGAGTAGTTCAGGTACCAGAGGTTGCTGATGTACAGGCCGGTGCCGAGTTGTTCGAGGATATTGTTGTGCTCCAGTTGCCCGCCCTGCATGTCCAGTGCCGTGGGGTATTCGTAGCTGCTGGCGCCGTTGGCGGTGAGGCCGTATTCGGCGGCGCTGCGGGAGTTGATCAACTGCGCATTGGCCGTGCCCTTGGCGATCAGCTCCAGGTCGTCACGGGGATAACCTTCGTCGGAAAACGCTGGGCTCAAGGAGCCGCTGACCTGTTCGCTCAGCCACACGTTGGGGCTCAAGCTTGCTTCGTTGGCGTAGAACTTCTGCAGCGGGCTCTGCTTGCTGGCAATTGCCCGGGCCGAGAACCCGCCCCAACTGAGCATGCCCATGATCTCTTCCAGGGCGGCCGGCGCCAGGTAGGCGCGGTATTCGCCGGGCGGTAGCGTGCGCAGTGGTCGGCCCAGGAATGCCAGTTGCTCGCGGGCCTGTTCGAAGCGCTGGGCGAATCCTTCGCTGCTCCACGCATGCCCGGCGTAACTGGCTTTCACGGCCTGGCCGTTTTCATGGAACAGGCTGAAATCGAAGTTGAAGCTGTTGGCCTGATGCCAGCCAAACGCTCCCGAAGAACTGGCGAAACCTCGGCTGATGGGCCCGGCCGCATAGAATCCCACCAGGTCCAGGCCTTTGGCGGCACGGGTAATTTCAGCCACGGCCTGTTCGGTGTCCGGCAGTGGATGGTCCTGCACGTTATGGCTCTGCCAGTGGTTGTGGTTGAGCAGCAGATACGGATCGCGGGGCAGCAGCGGCAAGGTGTCGCGCAGCTGTTGCAGGCCTTCGGACAGGCGTTGCAGGTCGCTCTCGGTGTCGCCGGACAAAGTGATCTGCAAGTCGGCATGGCGTCCGTCGTCGATCAATTTGAAACTGACATTGGCCTGCTGCACCTGCCCGGCCTGGCGCACCAGGGCGTGGTTGAAGCGCACGAAGGCCGAGGACTCGGCGGCATAACCCAAGGTGAACTGTTCCTGCTCATGCAGGGCAGCGCGCAGCCAGTCGACCAATACCTTGAATGCCTCGGCCTCATTATTAAGGGTGCTCATCAGGCATCTCCCCCAAACACATCAATGTTGCTGAACACGCACGCCGGTGACGCATGGCCGACGCGGATGACCTGGTTCGGTTCGCCCTTGCCACAGTTCGGCGTGCCGAGGACCCGGGAGGTGCTGGCATCGCCCACGGCGCGCAGGCTCTTCCAGAATTGCGCGGAAATACCCCGGTAGTTGGGGTTCTTCACCACGCCCTTTAGCTCGCCGTTCTCGATCAACTGGCCCCACTCGCAGCCGAACTGGAATTTGTTGCGGGCGTCGTCGATGGACCATGAGCGGTTGGTGCGCATCAACACGCCGTGCTCGATGCCCTGGATCAGTTGTTCCAAGGACTGGTCGCCGGGTTCGATGTTCAGGTTCGCCATGCGGTCGATGGGCGGACGGTTCCAGCCGCAGGCGCGGCTGTTGGCGACGCCGTCCAGGCCTGCGCGAAACTGCGACAGTGCGCCGCCCAGTGGGCGCAGCAACAGGCCTTCGCGGATCAGGAATTGTTTGCTGGCGGCGCTGCCTTCGTCGTCATGACTGTAGCTCGCCAGTTCTTCGGGAATGTCCGGGTCGAAGGTCACGTTCAACAGGCTGGAGCCGTATTGCAGGTGGCCGAAATCGCTGGCCTTGACGAAGCTGGTGCCGGCGTAATTGCGCTCGTCCCCCAGGATGCGGTCCAGTTCCAGCGGGTGACCGATGGATTCGTGGATCTGCAACATCATCTGGTCGGGCATCAGCAGCAGGTCGCGGGGGCCTTGCGGCGTGTTCGGCGCCAGCAGCAACTGCAGGGCCTGGTCGGCAATTCTCAGCCCGGCGCCAATCAGGCCGCTGCGGCTGATCACATCGAAGCCGCCTTGCTGGCCGAAGTTTTCCCGACCCAGGGTGCGGGTCTGGCTGTCGTGGCCGTCGAAGGCGGTGACTTCCAGGGCCGGGTAGATGAAGCGCTGGGCCTGGCGCAGTTCAGCGCCGGCACTGTTGAGGTAGATCTGCTCGACCTGGGTCAGGCCGATGCTGGCTTGCCAGTTCACCAGGCGTTCGTCCTGGGGCACCGCGGCTGACTCGTCGCCGAGCAATTGGTAGCAATCGCTCAGTGGTGGGAAGGCCTGGTCGAAATGCGGCGAGAAGTAATCGGCACGGTCGCTGGACACCGTATGCTCGCGCAGGTCCAACAGGGCATGGGGCTTGAGCCCGCGCGCGTGTTGCTCGGCACGCTCCAGCGCCGCTTGCAGGCCGGCCTGGGACAGGTCGTTGGTGGCGGCATACGCCTCGACCCCGTTGACCCGCACGGTGAGCATCGCCCCTTCATCACGGCCCAGGCTGGGCGGTTCGGCGACATTCTTGCGCACCGACAAATGCTGGCCGGATTCGCGCACGTAACGCAGGGAAAAGAATTCAGCGCCCGTGCGCAGGGCAGCAAAACGCTGCTTGAGCTGGGGGTGGAAGTCGAACATGGAACCTCCTTGTATGGAGTGGCGGTGCAGCGAGGTGCGGTGCATTGACGCGGCGGCTCTAGATTAGGCCTGGGCGGGGGAGGGATCAAGGTAGATGGAAGTTTGGGGTCAGGTTGGACGCCATCGCGAGCAGGCTCGCGATGGCGGTCCTGGGCCTTACTGGGCGCTAGGCCCGACTTCCCGCAGTGGCTTGCCACGCACTGGCGCGTCGCCGGCCACGAAGTACGGGGCGGTGCTACGTGGCAGCGGCTTGCGACCGCGGATCTTGTCGGCGATTTTCTCGGCCATCATGATCGTTGGCGCGTTCAGGTTGCCGGTGGTGATGATCGGCATGATCGAAGCATCCACCACGCGCAACCCTTGCATGCCATGCACGCGGCCTTCGCCGTCCACCACCGCCATGTCGTCGGTGCCCATCTTGCACGAGCAGGACGGGTGGAAGGCGGTTTCGGCGTGTTCGCGGATGAACTGGTCCAACTGCTCGTCCGTCTGCACTTCGATGCCTGGGCTGATCTCGCGGCCACGGAACGGATCGAGCGCCGGCTGCTGCATGATCTCGCGGGTCAGGCGGATGCCGTCGCGAAATTCCTGCCAGTCCTGCTCGGTCGCCATGTAGTTGAACAGAATGCTCGGGTGCTGGCGTGGGTCCTTGGACTTGGCCTGGATCCGGCCGCGGCTTGGCGAGCGCATGGAGCCCATGTGTGCCTGGAAACCGTGTTCCTTCACGCCGTTGCTGCCGTTGTAGTTAATCGCCACCGGCAGGAAGTGGTACTGGATGTTCGGCCAATCGAAATCCGGACGGGTGCGGATGAAACCGCCGGCCTCGAATTGGTTGCTGGCGCCGATGCCGGTGCCGTTGAACAGCCATTCGGCGCCGATGGCTGGCTGGTTGTACCAGAGCAGCGACGGGTACAGCGAAACCGGCTGGGTGCAGGCGTATTGCAGGTACAGCTCCAAGTGATCCTGCAGGTTTTCACCGACGCCTGGCAGGTCGTGAACCACCGGGATGTCGAGGCTTTCCAGCAGCTTGGCGGGGCCGACACCGGAACGTTGCAGGATCTGCGGCGAGGCGATGGCGCCGGAGCACAGCAGTACTTCCTTGCGGGCGCGGGCTTCGACGCGCTCTTCGGCGGCGCCTACCAGGTAACGCACGCCGACCGCACGTTTGCCTTCGAAGATGATCTTGTCGGTCAGGGCGTGGGTGACGATGGTCAGTGTCGAACGCTTCTTGGCGATGTCCAGGTATCCGCGCGCGGTACTGGCACGACGGCCATTGGGCGTGACGGTACGGTCCATCGGGCCGAAGCCTTCCTGCTGGTAGCCGTTGAGGTCTTCGGTACGCGGGTAACCGGCCTGCACGCCAGCTTCGACCATGGCGTGGAACAGCGGGTTGTTACCGGCCTTGGGTGTGGTCACGCTGACCGGGCCTTCCCCACCGTGGTAGTCGTTCGGGCCGATGTCGCGGGTTTCGGCTTTGCGGAAATATGGCAGGCAATCGAGGTAGGTCCAGTCTTCCAGGCCCGGCAGCTTGGCCCAGTTGTCATAGTCCAGGGCGTTGCCGCGGATGTAGCACATGCCGTTGATCAGCGAAGAACCGCCCAGGCCCTTGCCGCGACCGCACTCCATGCGGCGACCGTTCATGTGCGGCTCCGGGTCGGTCTCGTAGGCCCAGTTGTAGCGCCGGCCTTGCAGCGGGAACGCCAGGGCAGCGGGCATTTGCGTGCGGAAGTCCAGGCGATAGTCCGGGCCGCCGGCTTCGAGCAGCAGGACGGTGACGCCTTCGTCTTCGGTCAGGCGGGTGGCCAGGGTGTTACCGGCCGAACCGGCGCCGATGATGATGTAATCGAATGTTTGGGACATGAAATGCACCCTCTTTTTGAATTGGGTTCAGGCCGCGGTCTGTATACGAGCTGTATACGATCTGTGTAGGAGCTGTGTAGGAGCTGTCGAGTGCAACGAGGCTGCGATCTTTCCAAAGACACTTGAATCTCAAGCGAAAGATCAAAAGATCAAAAGATCAAAAGATCAAAAGATCAAAAGATCAAAAGATCAAAAGATCGCAGGCTTCGCCAGCTCCTACAGAGCCCAGCGGGAGCAAGCCCCCTTGCCACAAAAGGCCCCGGCCTCAGGCTCGGTGTCAGATCAGAACACCGACGTGTAATCGCCCAGCTCGACCTGTACCGATTTGATGCGGGTGAAGTTGTTCAGCGAGCTGATGCCATTCTCCCGGCCCACGCCCGATTGCTTGTAGCCACCGACCGGCATTTCAGCCGCCGATTCACCCCAGGCATTGATCCAGCAGATGCCGGCTTCGAGCTGGTGGATCACACGGTGGGCACGGTTCAGGTCGCGGGTGACGACGCCGGCGGCCAGGCCGAAGTCGGTGTCGTTGGCGCGGCGGATCACTTCTTCTTCGGTGTCGTAGGTGAGGATGCTCATCACCGGGCCGAAGATTTCCTCACGCACGATGGTCATCTCGTCGGTGCAATCGGTGAACACGGTCGGGGCGACAAAGGCGCCCTTGGCCAATTCGCCGTCGGTCAGGCGACTGCCGCCGCACAGCAGGCGCGCGCCTTCGGCTTTGCCTTTCTCGATATAGCCCAGCACGCTTTCCATGTGGGCGAAGCTCACCAGCGGGCCGAAGTTGGTGTTTTCGTCCTCTGGGTTGCCAATGCGGATGCGCGCCACGCGCTCGGCGATCTTGGCTTCGAAGGCCGCCTTGAGGTGGCTCGGCACGAACACGCGGGTGCCGTTGGTGCAGACCTGGCCGGAGCTGTAGAAGTTGGCCATCATCGCGGTGTCGGCGGCGCGATCCAGGTCGGCGTCGTCGAAGATGATCAGCGGCGACTTGCCGCCCAGTTCCATGGTCACGTCCTTGAGCGAAGAGCTCGAGGCGCTGGCCATGACCTTCTTGCCGGTGTCGGTGCCACCGGTGAAGGAGATTTTCTCGATGCGCGGGTGCTCGGTCAGCCAGGTGCCGACTTCACGGCCGCTGCCGGTCAGTACGTTGAACACGCCCGCTGGGACGCCGGCCTCGGTGTAGATCTCGGCCAGTTTCAGGGTGGTCAGCGAGGTGACTTCGCTCGGCTTGAAGATCATCGCGTTACCGGCTGCCAGGGCCGGGGCGGATTTCCACAGGGCGATCTGGATCGGGTAGTTCCATGCGCCGATACCGGCCACCACGCCCAGGGGCTCGCGACGGGTGTAGACGAATGAAGTTGTACGCAGCGGAACCTGCTCGCCTTCGATGGCTGGCACCAGGCCGGCGTAGTATTCCAGCACGTCGGCGCCGGTGACGATGTCGACGTAGCGGGTTTCGGAGTAGGCCTTGCCAGTGTCCAGGGTTTCCAGGGCGGCCAACTCATCGTTGCGCTCGCGCAGGATGTCCACGGCGCGACGCAGGATGCGCGAACGCTGCATGGCGGTCATGGCGGCCCAGACCTTCTGGCCTTTTTCGGCGCTGACCACGGCGCGCTCGACGTCCTCGAACGTCGCACGCTGCACTTGGGCAAGGACTTCACCGTTGGCAGGGTTGATGGCTTCGAAAGTAGCGTCGCCGCTGGCATCGCTGTACGCGCCATCGATGTAGAGTTTTTGCAGTTCGAAACGGGCCATAAAGTCCTCGCAAGTGCATGAGTGGTTGGCTGGCCACCGGAGCGTGTCGTTTATAGCTGACTACGCGCTTGGGCGGCGGTTCAGGAGTCGAGCGGTTCTGTGTGCTCTGGCGCCCCTGCTTTGGCCAGTTGGAAATCCATGTATTCGTAAGCGATCTGGTGCGCCTGGGCGGTATCGAACGCGTCTCCCGACAGCGCTCCGCGCAGCCACAAGCCGTCAATCAGCGCGGCCAGGCCCCGTGCCGCGCTGCGTGCCTGATCAACGGGCAACACGCGGCGGAACTGGCAACACAGGTTGGAATACAGACGGTGATCGTTGATCCGCTGCAACCTGTGCAAAGACGGGTGGTGCATGCTGGTGGCCCAGAAGGCCAGCCAGGTTTTCATTGCCGGGCCGTTGACCTGGCTGGCGTCGAAGTTGCCTTCGATGATCACCTTCAGGTGAGCCCGGGGGCTTGCGTCCTCCAGTGCCTGGCGGCGCGCGGTGACGTTCTCGCTCAGGACAGTCATCAGGTACTGGGCCGTGGCCGCGATCAGGCCATTCTTGTCCTGAAAGTAGTGACTGATGATGCCGTTGGAGACACCGGCCAAACGGGCGATCAGCGCAATGCTGGCGTCCCCCATGCCGACTTGATCGACCGCTTGCAACGTGGCTTCGATCAGTTGTTGGCGGCGGATGGGTTGCATACCGACCTTGGGCATCTAGCACATCTCCTTAGGCCATCCGGCGCACGAATGTCGTCTGCCGGAACGAAAGCCAGTCTATTTTGTTTTGATTGAACGTTCAATCAACAAAAAATAAGTTCTATGACAAGTCATCGCTGTTTGCCGGGGCGAAGACTTTTGGGGATGTCTTTATAACACTCGTCGGTTGGCATGCAGGCCTAATGCGCTTGATAGCTGAAACACTGTTGTGGCGAGGGGATAAATCCCCGTTGGGCCGTAGGAGCTGACGAGTGAAACGAGGCTGCGATCTTGTCCTGGACAATTGAGTCGTAAGCGAAAGATCGCAGGCTTCGCCAGCTCCTACAGAGCCGGACGGGGCGGTGCGACGTTTCGCTAAATCCCCTCGCCACAGTTATTTGCATTCAAGGTCAAGCTAGTCAGCAGTTCAGAACCACCAAACAAAAACGCCGCGTTCATCTCGCGGCGTTTTTGCAGGTGTTGGCTTAGCCCAGGTTTTTGCCGAGCAGTGCGTGGTACAGCTCGCTGTCGCCCAGGATCCCGACGACTTGTTGGTTATCGTGGAGCACCAGTTTGTTGCCGGTCTGGTAGCGAATCTGCAACGCGTCGCGCATGCCGATGTTGGAGTCCACCAGGGTCGGACGTCGGCCCAGCTCTTCGACGGCTTGGCCCGGTACCCAGTTTTGCAGGTCCAGCGCCGCGCCGTTCTGCCGGGCGCCCTTGATGGTGTTGCCTTCGGCCAGGTCGAGCCAGGAATCGCCGCCCGGGTCCAGGCACACTGAACCGTTGATGCGCTTGCAGTTGTCCAGGGTGCGCATCAGGCTGCGACCGCACAGGACGTTGAGCGGGTTGGTGTGGGCGACGAAGGTGCGCACATAGTCATCCGCCGGGTTCAGTACGATTTCTTCCGGCTTGCTGTACTGGATGATCCGGCCGTCTTTCATGATCGCGATACGGCTGCCCAGCTTCAGGGCTTCGTCGAGGTCGTGGCTGACGAACACGATGGTCTTGCTCAGCTTGCGTTGCAGCTCCAGCAGTTCGTCCTGCAGGCCCTGGCGGATCAGCGGGTCAAGGGCGGAGAAGGGTTCGTCCATCAGCAGGATGTCGGCGTCCATCGCCAGGGCGCGGGCCAGGCCGACCCGTTGCTGCATGCCGCCGGACAATTCGTCGGGCTTCTTGTTGCGCCACTGGGTCAGGCCCACCAGCTCCAGCTTCTCATCCACCAGCTTGCGGCGTTCTTTCTCTGGACGGCCCTGCATTTCCAGACCGAAGCTGATGTTCTCGCGCACCGTGAGCCAGGGCATCAGGGCGAACTTCTGGAACACCATGGCGATGCGCTTTGTGCGCATCATCTTCAGTTCGGCGGGGGTACAGGAGGCGATGTCGATCTGCCGGCCGTCGTGTTCGACGAACAGCTTGCCGCGGCTGACGGTGTTCAGACCGTTGATGCAGCGCAGCAGGCTGGATTTGCCGGAGCCGGACAGGCCCATCAAGACGCAGATTTCGCCTTTCTCGATGTCCAGGCTGGCTTTTTCCACGCCGACGATTTGCCCGGTTTTCTTCAGGATTTCGTTGCGGGTCATGCCTTGGTCGAGCAGTTTCAGGGCCTCGCGTGGATCCTTGGCGAAGATCACGTCGACGTCTTCAAAACGAATGGTGCTCATGCGTCACCCCTTACTTTGGCGTCGGGTTGTTTGCAGATTCGGTCGAGCATGATCGCCAGCAACACGATCGCCAGGCCGGCTTCGAAGCCCAGGGCGATATCGGCGGTATTCAGTGCGTTGACCACCGGTTTGCCCAGGCCATCGGCACCCACCAGCGCGGCGATCACCACCATCGACAACGACAGCATGATGCACTGGGTGATACCGGCCGCGATGCTCGGCATCGCATGGGGCAGTTCAATGCGCGACAGGAGCTGGCGTCGGGAGCAGCCGAAGGCTTTGCCGGCGTCCATCAGTTCGTCCGGTACGTCGCGGATGCCCAGGTAGGTCAGGCGGATGGGCGCGGCAATCGCGAACACCACCGTGGAGATCAGGCCCGGGACCACACCCAGCCCGAAGAGGGTCAGGGTAGGAATGAGGTAGACGAAGGTCGGTACGGTCTGCATCAGATCGAGCACCGGCCGCATCAGGGTGTAGAACATCGGCTTGTGCGCGGCAACAATGCCCAGCGGCACGCCAATCAGTACGCAAACCAGGGTCGCGAACAGCACCTGGGCGAGGGTTTCCATGGTCTCTTGCCAGTAACCCAGGTTGAGGATCAACAGGAAGGACGCAATGACGAATACGGTCAGGCCCCATTTGCGTTGGATGAAGTGCGCCAATAGCGCGATGAGGCCGATCAGGGCCAGGGGATTGAACCAGGTCAGCGCAAACGTCACGCCGTGAATCATCGTTTCCAGAAACAGCGCGATGGCATCGAAGGTGTCGGCGCCGTGTTCCGTCAGCCATTCGACGAAGCCGGCGATGTACTGGCCCAAGGGTATTTTCTGATCAATAAGCATGGTAGCGAACGTCCGCATGCAAGGGATAAACAGCCCGGGCGAGCGAACTCGCCCGGCATAACATAAGCAGTTATTGCGCGAGCTTGGCTTTCACGGCTTCCAGGCCAGGTTTACCGTCAATGGTGGTCACGCCAGCCAACCAGGTATCGAGTACCTGTGGGTTTTTCTTCAGCCAGGCCTTGGCGGCGGCTTCAGGCTTCATCTTGTCGTCGAGCACGTTGCCCATCAGCGTGCTTTCCATGTCGACGGTGAACTCCAGGTTTTTCAACAACTGGCCAACGTTGCTGCATTCCTGGCTGTAGCCCTTGCGGGTGTTGGTCGCCACGGTTGCGGCACCGAAGTCGGGGCCGAAGAAGTCGTCGCCGCCGGTCAGGTACTGGATCTTGAAGCGGGTGTTCATCGGGTGTGGCGCCCAGCCGAGGAAGACCACATCGGTGCCACGCCTGGAGGCGCGGTCGACCTGCGAGAGCATGCCGGCTTCACTCGACTCGACGACTTTGAAGCCTGCGTCCTTCAGGCCAAAGGCGTTCTTTTCGATCATGCTCTGGATCAGGCGGTTGCCGTCGTTGCCAGGTTCGATCCCGTAGATCTTGCCGTCCAGCTCTTTCTTGAATTTGGGGATGTCGGCGAAGTCGTGCAGGCCTTTGTCATACAAGGCCTGAGGCACGGCGAGGGTGTACTTGGCGCCCTTGAGGTTGGTGCGCACGGTTTCCACGGTGCCGGCTTCGCGGTAGGCCTTGATGTCGTTTTCCATGGTCGGCATCCAGTTGCCGAGGAACACGTCCATGTTCTTGCCGTCGGCCAGGGACTTGTAGGTCACCGGCACGGAAATCATGGTGGTCTTGGTCTTGTAGCCGAGGGCTTCGAGCACCACGCTGGTGGTGGCGGTGGTCACGGTGATGTCGGTCCAGCCGACGTCGGAGAAGTTGACGGTGCTGCACTGTTCGGGTTCTGCAGCGTTGGCCAGCATCGGAAGACTCAGCATGGCGGCCAACAACAACGATGTGGAACCTTTCATGGGTGGACTCCTGGTGTTTTATCGGCGGTGTCCGGTCAGGACAACCGCGCTTATTGGATGTTGCGGTTGGTGGCGCGTGGGCACTCTCTGACACGCGGCCTTGCAAACGAGCCGTAACCGATCATGTACCAGTGCAAATCTGACGCCTACAGGGTGGGTCGTATCCAGTACAGGGAGGGTCGCATCCAGTGTCGGTGACGTCGTTTACAGATTTTTTCCGCCCCTGGCGGGCCTCTGATACGCAGAAAAACGGCGTAAAACCGAGGCCAGGACGGGGCGGCGTTGGTGGGCATGATTGCGTCGGTGTCAGACGTCGGACCCCAAGGCAAAAACCGGATGATGCGGCCATCCCGGCGTTGAGCGTAGCAGCTCCGTCACCGGACGCTCCTGCGCCCGGATGTGCCTGTTCTGGAGGTTTTCGGCAATGGCAATCAGCGTTTTCGACCTGTTCAAAATCGGTATCGGCCCATCCAGCTCACACACCGTGGGCCCGATGCGGGCCGCTGCGTTGTTCGTGCAAGGTTTGCGTGAGCGAGGACTTTTGGAACAAGTAACGCGGGTGGAAGTTCAGCTCTACGGTTCGCTTTCGGCCACTGGCATCGGCCATGGCAGCGATAACGCGGTGATCATGGGCTTGATGGGCGAGTGGCCGGACGCGATCGATCCGTCGCAGATTGGTGCGCGCATCGAGCGACTGCGCCAGACCCAGACCCTGCTGCTGGACGGTCGCCTGCCGGTGCCTTTCGTCTGGTCCCGGGACATGCGCCTGATCGACGAGAACCTGCCGTTTCATCCCAACGCCATGACGCTGGTGGCTGAGGCCGCCAACGGCGAGCTGCACCGCGACACCTATTACTCGGTCGGCGGTGGTTTCGTCGTCGATCAGGCCCAGGCTACCAGCGGTGTGGTGGACCTGGACCGCACTGAACTGCCTTACGATTTTTCCAGCGCCCAAGAGCTGCTCGAGTTGTGCCGCAGCCATAACTTGCGGGTGGCCGAGTTGATGATGGCCAACGAAAAGGTCTGGCGTTCGGAAGACGAGATCCGCAGCGGCCTGATGAAGCTCTGGCGGGCCATGCAGGACTGCGTCGAGCAGGGCCTCAAGCACGAAGGCATCTTGCCGGGTGGTTTGAATGTGCGTCGGCGTGCGGCCAAGTTGCATCGCAGCTTGCAAGAGCTGAACAAGCCCAATGTCATCGGCTCGACCCTCAGTGCCATGGAGTGGGTCAACCTGTTCGCGCTGGCGGTCAACGAGGAGAACGCTGCCGGTGGGCGCATGGTCACGGCGCCGACCAATGGCGCGGCGGGGATCATTCCGGCGGTGTTGCATTACTTCATGAAATTCAGCGAAGCGGTCACCGACGCCAACGTCGTGGATTATTTCCTCGGTGCGGCGGCCGTCGGGATCCTGTGCAAAAAGAACGCATCGATCTCCGGCGCCGAAGTCGGTTGCCAGGGCGAGGTGGGGTCGGCTTGCGCCATGGCGGCGGCCGGCCTGGCGGAGATCCTCGGGGCAACGCCTGCGCAACTGTGCAACGCGGCGGAAATCGGCCTGGAGCACAACCTTGGCCTGACGTGCGATCCAGTGGGCGGCCTGGTGCAGGTGCCGTGCATCGAGCGCAATGCGATCGCCGCGGTCAAGGCCATCAACGCCGCCCAAATGGCCTTGCGCGGTGACGGCCAGCATTTCATCTCCCTGGACCGGGTGATCCGCACCATGCGTGATACCGGCGCCGACATGCATGACAAATACAAAGAGACCTCGCGCGGCGGCTTGGCGGTCAGTGCGGTGGAGTGCTGATCCAACGTTCATGCCGAACCTTGTGGCCAGGTAAGGGAGCTGTGTCGGAACTGTGTTGGAACTGTGGAGGAGCTGTGTAGGAGCTGTCGAGTGCAACGAGGCTGCGATCTTTCCCCAGACACTTGAGTCCCAAGCGAAAGATCAAAAGATCAAAAGATCAAAAGATCAAAAGATCGCAGGCTTCGCCAGCTCCTACAGGGTCGAGCGGGAGCAAGCTCCTTCCATGCAGATGAATGTAAAAACCGCTCACAAAATGAACACCAATCTGCAAACGCGCCACCTTTTAGCGCGTCGCAAACAGACAAGAGCCCTGTTGTCGAGCCAACCGTTGAACCGTGCTCGACCGTCCGTCATTCGCACCTGTGGTGATACCTGTTGCGCAAGCCCCGCAGCCCAGTTCCCACAAGTGCTACCGAACTGCTCACAGCCCTCTGTGACCAGCGCCAGCCGCCATTGATAGCGCTCATGATCCGTACTTGATACACGCCTTATATAGACAGGTCTCGATGTCGTTTTCAGGATTTATTGAACACGCATTCAATTTAGGCATGGCAATTGCTCTATCGCTGTAAAGCCCATCTCTTTCGTGAGAACGAGGGCAATAACCAATAAAAAGAGCCTCCGCCTGAGGCCATCACCCGCTTTGTGTGAGGAGATACCGCGATGACGCCGTCCAACTCCGGGGCCGGGCCCCAGAACCGTACGCCTCAATCCATCGGCTTTTTGCTGCTGGACAATTTCACGCTGATTTCCCTGGCGTCCGCGGTAGAACCGCTACGCATGGCCAACCAATTGTCCGGTCGCGAGCTGTATCGCTGGACCACCCTCACGGTCGATGGTGGCCAGGTCTGGGCCAGCGACGGTTTGCAGATCACCCCCGACGCCTCCATGCACAAGGCGCCGGCCATGGACACCGTCATCGTCTGTGGCGGCATCGGCATCCAGCGCACCGTGACACGCGAACACGTGTCATGGCTGCAGAGCCAGGCCCGCCAATCCCGTCGCCTCGGCGCAGTTTGTACCGGCAGTTGGGCCCTGGCCTGCGCCGGCCTGCTGGACGGCTTCGATTGCAGCGTGCACTGGGAATGCCTGGCGGCGATGCAGGAAGCTTTCCCACGGGTGTCGATGAGCACCCGCTTGTTCAGCCTTGACCGTAACCGCTTCACCAGCTCTGGTGGCACCGCGCCGCTGGACATGATGCTGCACCTGATCAGCCGCGATCACGGTCGTGAGCTGTCGGCAGCGATCTCGGAAATGTTTGTCTACGAGCGTATCCGCAACGAGCAGGATCACCAGCGTGTGCCGCTCAAGCACATGCTCGGCACCAATCAGCCGAAGTTGCAGGAAATCGTCGCGTTGATGGAGGCCAACCTCGAAGAGCCGATCGACCTGGACGAACTGGCGGTGTATGTCGCCGTGTCCCGGCGCCAGCTGGAGCGGTTGTTCCAGAAGTACCTGCACTGCTCGCCATCGCGCTATTACCTCAAGCTGCGGCTGATCCGTGCGCGGCAACTGCTCAAGCAGACGCCGATGTCGATCATCGAAGTGGCCTCGGTGTGCGGCTTCGTCTCCACCCCGCACTTCTCCAAGTGCTACCGCGAGTACTTCGGCATTCCGCCGCGCGACGAGCGCGTGGGTTCCAACACCACGCAACAGGTGGCGATGATGCCGTTGCCGCAGGCGCTGGTGCTGTCGCCATTGTCCGGCCCGCTGTCGGCGCTGAGCCAGGCGCGTAATGAGTCGACGTTTGCCAGTGTGAGGCTCTGAGACCGCAGCGCCTTCATCGCGACCAGGCTCGCTCCCACAGGTTTTGTGAACGACACAGATCCTGTGGGAGCAATTGGGTTCTGTCAGGCGCTATGGTTTTGCTGGTAATCCGTCAGAGCCGGCAACAGCTGCTTATCGATCGCCTGGCGCACGGCCGGCAGGATGGTGGCGCTGCTGGTGTACATCTCCTTGACCATCCGCCGCAATTCATTGGCTCGGACCGTGTCCAGCCCACGTACGGCGCACTCGCACGCCTGCTCGGCGGTGGAGTTACTGGGTATGTTCACCCCCAGGGCCTTGAGATGGCCCAGCAGGTCTTCCTGGTCGATCAAATCGGCGTACATCATGACGCTTTTCCTTGTTCAGGGATTGGGGTCGTGTCTCGATTCTGGTAGCCACCCGAAGCGGCGGCAAGGGCAAATGGTCGCGATGTCATGAATGACTATGGAGGCGTCGTTTTCGGCTAACTTGTGCGGATCTGGACTGTGCACACTGGCCCCAAGCTGAATCACGATGGTTTGGTCACCCTCGCGCGACAGCTCCTCCAGTAACGCAACCTGCCCCGATCCTGTCACGGCTTGATCGGGGATTTTTTTGCCTGTGAATCAGGGGGGCGATGGGCGGCAGGACAGACCGCTATCGCGAGCAAGCTCGCTCCCACATTAGATTTTGTGAACGGCACAGAACCCCTGTGGAAGCGGGCTTGCTCGCGATGAACGATGACGCGGTCTAGCGTTGCAACACCAGGATCCGCGACAACAATTCATCCCGATCCACATAGCACCCCTGGAAATGTCGCGCCCCGGAAGCCGGGTCGAAGGCATTGCGGGCGTGAAGGGTGCGACGGTTGTCGAAGCACCAGAGCTGGCCGGGTTCGAGACGCTGTACCAGGCGAAATTGCGGCTCGCGGGTCAGGCCGATGAAGCGGCGGTAGGCGCGGTAAAGCTTGGGCATCTGCTCGACCGAGGTGTCGAACGGCCCACGCAGGAAGTTCGCCATGCGGATCTCCGAAACCTGCCCGACGGCGTCCAGCGCAATGATGGGTGCCAGGCAGCGGTAGTCGCTGCGACGGTCCTTGTTGCGAAATTCCACCGGAATCCGGCACAGCGCGTCGAAGGCCTCGGGGTCTTCCTCGCGCAGCGCTTGGGCAATGGCAAAACCGTCGACAAAAATGCTCTCGCCACCGTCGGCGTCATTCACCAGACAATGCAAAAACTGCAGCCCCGGCTGCAATTCCCGGGTCGGCAAATCACTGTGCAATGGCAGGTTGAAGGCGGTATAGGCGTTGCTGTCGGCATCGGCCTTGGACTGCACGTTGAACAGCAGGCCGAAGTTGCTCTCGCGAATGAAGGAAATGCGCTGGGCAATCCGTCTCAGCGAGCCGGGTTCGGTGGGTAAGCCGCGCACCTGGGTCAGGCCGATGTCGCGCACTGCCAGCAACCATTGCAACAACGCATCGGCATCGTCCATCAGTGCCGGGTAATCGAACACGGGCAGTTGCAGGTCGTGTCGCCACAGTTGGCGCCGGGGCTTGTTCGCCAGGCGCTCGGCGCGGGACTGATCATCGTAGGCGTGGGCGCGCAACCAGCCCGGGTCGAAACGGCTCTGGTGACCGTCCTGCCAGTCCACGCACAGACAGCCTTCGTCGTCGAGGCGGGTCGCGCCGGGGGCGATGTCTTCAGGGACGTCGACGATCTCCAGCACCTGCTCGCGGGTGACGCTGTAGACGCATTGTGGGCAAGGGCAGTTGTCCCGCAACCACTGGTGATGAAAGGGGCTGACCCGACCGTCCGCCCACGTCACTTGCACCCGATCGGCCAACGGCGTGGCGGCGGTCAATGGGAAGATCAGGGGGTAACGGCGGAAGTCGGCAAAAGCGGCGGCGGTGTTCATGGCGATCTCCAGTGCAAGGCTTATCGGGCGGGAGGCAGGGCGATGACCCGACCGATGTACGCTGGGGGCGGCAGGTCGGATTGCTGGTCGAGCAGGGTTTTGAGCCGGTCCAGGGTCGGTTCCGCGAAGGGTGCTGAGCGTGGGCCGGCCAGGTCGACGTGCAGCAGCATCTGTTCATTGCCGGCCAGTTCTTTATCACCGCCGACCAGATGCAGGCTGTGATAGAGGTGCAGGCGTTTGGCGTCGTGGCCGATGATGTGCGTGTGCACCTCGACTTGGGCGTCGAGCTTCACTTCGTGCAGGTAGTTCAGGTGCAATTCGAGGGTGAACAACGAGTGGCCGCTGGCTTCGCGGTTCTGGCTGTCCAGGCCGAGTCGGTCCATCAGCGCGTCGGTGGCGTAGCTGAAGATCAGCAGGTAGAAGGCATCGCGCAGGTGGCCGTTGTAATCGACCCATTCGGGGAGGATGCGGGTTTGGTAGGTGGTGAGGGTGGGCATGGGGTGGGTTCCGATGGTTGTGGTGATTGAGCCGGCGCTATCGCGAGCAAGCTCGCTCCCACAGGTCTTGTGAACGACACAGAGCCAATGTGGAGCGAGCTTGCTCGCGATGGGGCCAGACCTGCAGCCGGTTATTCGCTGAAGGCCATCCCATGCTTTTCTTTGGTGGCCTTCACCGCCTCCAGCACCGCCAGCAGGCAGTCATCACGATAGCGCTCCAGGGCCGAGATGCTGTGGCTGCCCAATTGCGCGCTCGTGCCGTCCACCACATCGTCGATCAGCTTCTCGGTCAGCTCTGGCGCCGGCAGGTAGGTCCACGGCAGTTGCAGCGCCGGGCCGAACTGGGCCATGAAGTGGCGCATCCCGGCATCGCCGCCGGCCAAGGTGTAGGTCAGGAACGTGCCCATGAATGACCAGCGCAAGCCGGCGCCAAAGCGGATCGCATCGTCGATTTCGCCGGTGGTGGCGACGCCGTCGTTGACCAGGTGCAGGGCCTCGCGCCAGAGCGCTTCGAGCAAACGGTCGGCGATGAAACCGGGCACTTCCTTGCGCACGTGCAGTGGCCGCATGCCGAGGGATTCATACACCTGCATCGCCGCCTGTACGGCTTCGGGCGCGGTGTGCTTGCCGCCGACCACTTCCACCAGCGGCAACAGGTAGACCGGGTTGAACGGGTGCCCGACCACGCAGCGTTCCGGGTGGGTGGAACCCTCATAGAACTCGCTTGGCAGCAACCCCGAAGTGCTGGAGCCGATCAGCGCGTTTGGCTTGGCGGCGGCGCTGATCTGAGCGTGCAGCTCGAGTTTCAATTCCAGTCGCTCGGGGGCGCTTTCCTGGATGAAGTCGGCGTCGCGCACGCATTCTTCGATGGTGGCGACAAAGCGCAGCCGATCTTGCGAAGCGCCGGGCGCCAGGCCTTGTTTCTCCAGGGCGCCCCAGGCATTGGCGACGCGCTTGCGCAACGCCGCTTCGGCGCCCGGCGCCGGGTCCCAGGCGACGACGTCCAGGCCATGGGCCAGGGCCCGGCTGACCCAGCCGCTGCCGATCACACCGCTGCCCAGGGCGGCGAAGGTCTTGATGTCGGTGATAAAGCTCATGGTGATTTCCTGAAAAAATAGTTCGGTGATCTCCTGTGGGAGCAAGGCTTGCCCGCGATGGCGGCAGTAGATTCAACGGGGATGTCGACTGACATACCGTTATCGCGGGCAAGCCTTGCTCCCACAGGTTGAGCCCCCCAATAGGGGAAGGTGGATGTCGGCTCAGCCGCGCTGGGTCAGGCCCATCTTCTTGCGCCCCTCAGCCGGCGTGAGCACGCGCGCGCCGAGGCGGCTGAGGATTTCGCCGGCGCGCTCCACCAGTTGGCCGTTGGTGGCGAGTACGCCTTTATCCAGCCAGAGGTTGTCTTCCAGGCCGACGCGCACGTTGCCCCCCAACAGGACCGCCTGGGCGGCCATCGGCATTTGCATGCGGCCGATGCCGAAACCTGCCCACACCGCGTCGGCGGGCAGGTTGTCGACCATGGCTTTCATGGTGGTGGTGTCGGCCGGCGCGCCCCACGGGATGCCCAGGCAGAGTTGGAACAGCGGGTTGTCCAGCAGGCCTTCCTTGATCAGTTGCTTGGCGAACCACAGGTGACCGGTGTCGAAGATTTCCAGCTCGGCCTTGACCCCCAGTTCGGTGATGCGCTTGGCCCCGGCCCGCAGTTGCGCCGGGGTGGAGACGTAAATGGTGTCGCCGTCGCCGAAGTTCAGGGTGCCGCAATCCAGGGTGCAGATTTCCGGCAGCAGCTCCTCGACGTGGGCCAGGCGCGTCAGCGGACCCACCAGGTCGGTGTTGGGGCCGAACTCCATTGGCCGTTCGCCCGCACCAATCTCCAGGTCGCCGCCCATGCCGGCGGTAAGGTTGACGATGATGTCCACGTCCGCTTCACGGATGCGCTCCATCACTTCGCGGTACAGCGCCACGTCGCGGCTGAACTTGCCGGTCTGCGGGTCGCGGACGTGGCAGTGAACCACCGTGGCGCCGGCCTTGGCGGCCTCGACGGCAGCGGCGGCGATCTGTTTCGGAGTGACCGGCACGTGAGGGCTCTTGGCGGTCGTGTCGCCAGCACCGGTGAGTGCGCAGGTGATGATGACGTCGTGGTTCATGGTGCGGATTCCTTCAGGCGTGGTGAGTCACCGCGCAGCCCGTTGGTGCTGCGCAGGTGGAGAACGTTTGGTCAGTTACTGGTGAGTTTCAGGTTGTCGGCCGCCGGCTTGCCGTCGAAGGTGGTCACGCCTTCGAGCCAACGCTGCTTGTCTTGCGGATGATCCTTGAGCCATTGCCGGGCCGATTCGAGCGGGTCCTTGTGATCGAGCAACGGCTGCATCATCCGGCTCTCGTCTTCGGCGGTGAAGGTCAGGTTGCTCAGCAAGCGGCCGACGTTGGGGCATTGCTGGGCGTAGTCCGGCGCGGTGACTGTCCAGACGGTAGCCATGCCTTCGTTCGGGCCGAGGGCGTCGTCACTGCCGGTGAGGTAGGTCATTTGCACATTGACGTTCATCGGGTGCGGCGCCCAGCCGAAGAACACCACGGCTTCCTTGCGCCGCACGGCGCGGTCCACGGCGGCGAGCATGCCGGCTTCGCTGGACTCCACCAGTTGGAATTTGCCCAGGCCGAACTGGTTCTTGGCGATCATCGCCTTGATCTGGGTATTGGCGCCGGAGCCGGGTTCGATGCCGTAGATCTTGCCGCCCAATTCTTTTTCGAATTTGGCGATGTCGGCAAAGGTCTTCAGGCCCTTGTCGGCCAGGTAGGTCGGTACGGCCAGGGTGGCGCGGGCGTCCTTGAGGCTGGGCTGCTCCAGCACCTTGACCTGCTTGGCTTCGACGAACGGGGTGATGGTCTGGGTCATCAACGGGTTCCAGTAGCCCAGGAACAGGTCCAGGCGCTGGTCGCGGATGCCGGCGAAGATGATTTGCTGGGAGGCGCTGGTTTGCTTGGTCTTGTAGCCGAGGCCGTCGAGCATCACTTGGGTCAGGGCGCTGGTGGCGATGACGTCGGTCCAGTTGACCACGCCCAGGCGCACGTTCTGGCACGCGGCGGGCTCGGCGGCCATGGCGGCGCCATTGAGGAAAGTGGTACCGCAAAGTGCAAGAGCGCAAGAGCTGATCAGTCGTTTCATGTCGGGTTCCTCGGCAGCTTATTGTTATGGGTTCCGGCATCTGCGCACCGGTGATGCCAAGTTACGCAGCCCGGCGCCTGGCAAAACGCACAGCGGCGACGTGCTCTTGCACTGCAGCGACTCTTGAACGGCCGTTGCAACTGGCGTATCAAGGTCCGCACGCTACCCGCCAACCGAGTGCGCTCCATGTCCCAGGATTTCTACTTCTTGCTGATGCCGGGTTTTTCGGCCATCGGCTTCATTTCGGCCATCGAGCCGTTGCGGGTTGCCAATCGTTTTCGCGGCGAGCTGTACCGCTGGCATGTGTTGAGCGCTGATGGCGGGGCGGTGCTGGCGAGCAATGGCATGTCGGTCAACGCCGATGCCGCACTGGAGCCTTTGAAGAAAGGCGCGACCCTCTGGGTGGTGGCCGGGTTCGAACCGCTGAAATTCGCCACCCCGGCACTGGAGCGCTGGCTGCATCGGCTGGACAACGAAGGCGTGACCTTGGGCGGGATCGACACCGGCTCCGTGGTGTTGGCCCAGGCGGGACTATTGGAAGGGCACCGCGTGACCCTGCACTGGGAAGCGATCGAGGCGTTCAAGGAGTCTTATCCACAGCTCAGCGTGACCCAGGAACTGTTCGAAATCGATCGTCGTCGCATCACCTGCGCGGGCGGCACCGCCTCCATCGACCTGATGCTGGACCTGATCGGCCAGGCCCACGGTTCGGAACTGGCGATCCAGGTCAGCGAGCAGTTCGTGCTCGGCCGCATCCGCCCGCGCAAAGATCACCAACGCATGGAAATCGCCAACCGCTATGGCATTCGCAACAAGAAGCTGGTGCACGTCATCGGCGAGATGGAAACCCACAGCGAACCGCCCCTGAGCACCTTGGCGCTGGCCGAGGCGATCAACGTCACCCGTCGCCAGCTCGAACGCCTGTTCCGCCTGCACCTGAACGACACCCCGAGCAACTTCTACCTGCGCCTGCGCCTGGAAAAGGCCCAGCAACTGTTGCGCCAGACCGACATGAGCGTGCTGGAAGTGAGCATTGCCTGTGGTTTCGAATCACCGTCGTATTTCACTCGCAGCTATCGGGCCCGGTTCGAGCGCTGCCCGCGGGAGGATCGGCGACGGCAGGGGGATGGGCGAGAACTGGTTTGACAGGCTTTTATACTTAATTATACTCGCGACTATAAATTATACCTGCCGCCATAATTGAGTATAAAACCATGTCCAAGCATCCCGGTTTTGTCTTCCGGCGCCCCGATCTGGCCCGCAATATTGTCGATGGGCTGGCTGGCGCCGGGATCCAGGATTACACCTCAGGCCTGTTCCTGGCCGCGCCAAGGCGTACCGGAAAAAGTACGTTCCTGCGCGAAGACTTGATTCCCGAATGCGAGACGCGAGGTTGGCTCGCGGTCTACGTCGACCTTTGGGCAAACAAGGAGAAGGACCCTGCCGACCTGATCGCCTCGGCCATCGCCGGGGCACTGGTGCCTTATGAAAAGGGCATCCGCAAGCTCGCCAAATCCATGGGCATCGACAAACTCAGCTTCTTGCGCACGTTGTCCTGGGATTTCAGCCAGCCGCAACTGCCCGAGGGGGCGACGCTGACCCAGGCGCTGGAGCTGTTGCACCGTGCCGCGGATAAAACCGTGGTGCTGGTGATCGATGAAGCCCAGCATGCCTTGACCACCGAGGCCGGGGTCAACGCGATGTTCGGCCTCAAGGCTGCCCGTGACCAGCTCAACCAGGGACGTGAGGGGGATACCAGCGGACTGCGGCTGGTGTTCACCGGCTCCAATCGCGACAAGCTCGCCCACTTGGTACTGAGCCGCAACCAACCGTTCTACGGGTCCAGCATCACGCCGTTTCCGTTGTTGGGCAAAGCCTTCACCCAAGCCTATACCGCTCATTTGAACGCGCACCTGGCCCAGACCAACCAGTTCAATGCCGATGATCTCGACCAGGCTTTTGAGCTGGTGGGGCGCCGTCCCGAGATGTTGCGCAGCGTCATCGGCGAAATTGCTCTGGAGCTGGGGGAGGCAAGCCATTTGGGTGAATTGCTGCGCAGCAGCGCCGAAATGCTGCGCGCCGGCGTTTGGACCGAGTTCGAGAGCGCCTGGAACGCCCTGACGGTGCCACAACGCGCGGTGCTGCAGGTCATGGCCGAACGCTCGCAGAACAACGAACCCTTCGCGCCCTTCACCGATTCAACGCTGGAGGCGGTGGGCAAGGCGCTGAGGACCATGGGAAGCGAAGTCGTACCCGGTACCCAGACCATCCAAGCCTGCATTGATGCGCTGCGTGAAAAGGAATTGGTGTGGAAGTCCAACCGGGGTGGTTATGCGCTGGAGGACAAGGCGTTTGCGGAGTGGTTGAAGGGGTATCGCCAGCAACATTGAATTTGAAATACATCCTGTGGCGAGGGAGCTTGCTCCCGCTCGGCGCTGTAGGAGCTGGCGAAGCCTGCGATTTTTTTGATTTTTCGCTTGAGACTCAAGTGTCTGGAGAAAGATCGCAGCCTCGTTGCACTCGACAGCTCCTACAGCGCCGAGCGGGAGCAAGCTCCCTCGCCACAGGTACGGTGTCCGGTTGGAAAAGCTCTATTTCTTCACCAACGCCGAACACGCCGCCTTATAAGCCTCATGCTGATACTTGTTCAGCGTCGCCGGCAGGACGAAGTCATGTTTCTTGCTCTGCGCATTGATGGTCTGCGGCGACAGCAGCGTCACCTCGCAACTTTCCAGCAACTGGAAGACCCCTTCGATCTTGAACGTCGTCGGCCCGCCGGCGAACTCGCCTTTCTTGCTGCGCTTCTTGATGGCGATGCGTTCGATACCATTATCAGTCACGAACGCTCGCACCTGCGCGGCGAACGCCTTGACGTTGGCGGCTTCGTCATCGTCGTCCAGGGCGATTTTCTTGGTGTTCAGAGGGACGTGGCTCAACGCCTGTTGATCCAGCGAGGCAACGGCGATGATCGCTTCGCTGCCTTTGATTTCGATGCCGCACGTTTTCATGTGAATCCCTTTACCAATGATGCAAGCAGCTTACCGCGCTAAACGGTTTCTGAAGCATCACTCCTGCCCAATCGACTCCAAAAACTCCGACCGATCGTCGCTCACCTGGGCCATGCAATCGTTTTCGGCGATTTTGTAGGCTTCGCTGCTGGGTTTGGCCGGGAAAGCGGCGATGGCGCAGTCGGCGTCGCGCTGTTTTTGCCACAGTTGTTGGGCGGACTTGACCTTGGCGGTGATGTCGTTGAGCTGGGCCTTGTCGCTGGCGTAGCGGGTTTGCAGGCGCTCAAAGAGGCTTTGCAGGTTTTCGGCGAGTAGTTGCTCGGCGGCGGCTTTGCCGTAGGCCGAGCAGGCCAGGGTCTGGACGTCGTTTTCAACTTCATCGCAGGGGTTTGGTTCGGTGTCTTCGGTTGCGTGTGCGACGGTGCTGATCAGTGCCAAAGCCAGGAAGATTGATTTCATTGTGTTGCCGCTCGAGTCCAGTGAAAACCAGTGATGCGGCGGATTCTGGGGCAAGCGTCGGCTAAAGAACAGACGGGCAGGCTGGGCCTGGCATACCCCTTTGTCGTGGATTGACGCTTTCGGCAATTCCCCTGTCGTTTTTGCACCCGGTCGCCACGGCCCTCAGGCATATGCTGGCCCCAAAGCGCCGGCACACGATTCGGCGCATGAATCGCTGACAAAAGGGGACTGCCTGATGAGCCCAGCCGAACTGCACGCCGACAGCATCGTTATCGACGGGCTGATCATTGCCAAGTGGAACCGCGACCTGTTCGAAGACATGCGCAAGGGCGGCCTGACCGCAGCCAACTGCACCGTGTCGGTGTGGGAAGGTTTCCAGGCCACCATCAACAACATCGTGGCCAGCCAGAAACTGATCCGCGAGAACAGCGACCTGGTGATCCCGGTGAAAACCACCGCCGACATCCGTCGCGCCAAGGAACAGGGCAAGACCGGCATCATCTTCGGCTTCCAGAACGCCCATGCCTTCGAGGACCAGCTCGGCTACGTCGAGATCTTCAAGCAACTGGGCGTCGGTGTGGTGCAGATGTGCTACAACACCCAGAACCTGGTGGGCACCGGCTGCTACGAGCGTGATGGCGGCCTGTCGGGCTTCGGTCGCGAAATCGTCGCCGAGATGAACCGCGTCGGCATCATGTGCGACCTGTCCCACGTCGGCTCCAAGACCTCCGAAGAGGTCATCCTCGAATCGAAGAAGCCAGTGTGCTATTCCCACTGCCTGCCTTCCGGCCTGAAAGAACACCCACGCAACAAATCCGATGAAGAGCTGAAGTTCATTGCCGACCATGGCGGTTTCGTCGGCGTGACCATGTTCGCGCCGTTCCTGGCCAAGGGCATCGATTCGACCATCGACGACTACGCCGAAGCCATCGAATACACCATGAACATCGTCGGTGAAGACGCCATCGGCATCGGCACCGACTTCACCCAGGGCCACGGCCAGGACTTCTTCGAAATGCTGACCCATGACAAGGGCTACGCCCGTCGTCTGACCAGCTTCGGCAAGATCATCAACCCCCTGGGCATCCGAACTGTGGGCGAGTTCCCGAACCTCACCGAAACGCTGCTCAAGCGCGGCCATCCCGAGCGGGTGGTGCGCAAGATCATGGGTGAAAACTGGGTCAACGTCTTGAAAGACGTCTGGGGCGAATAAACGCCGCCGCACGCTAATCCTCTACCTGCGGCCCTCTGCGCCGCAGGCAATACCACGAATTTCCGGAGTCAAGTTTTCATGGCCAAGATCGCCCCCCAACTGCCTATCGAAGTCGACAGCGAAACCGGTGTCTGGACCTCCGACGCCCTGCCGATGCTCTACGTGCCGCGTCACTTTTTCGTCAACAACCACATGGGCATCGAAGAAGTGCTGGGCGCCGACGCCTACGCCGAGATTCTCTACAAGGCCGGCTACAAATCCGCCTGGCACTGGTGTGAAAAAGAAGCCGAATGCCATGGCCTGGAAGGCGTCGCGGTGTTCGAGCACTACATGAAGCGCCTGTCGCAGCGTGGTTGGGGCCTGTTCAAGATCCAGGACATCGACTTGGACAAAGGCACCGCCAGCGTCAAGCTCGAACACTCGGCGTTCGTCTATGTGTACGGCAAGGTCGGGCGCAAGGTCGACTACATGTTCACCGGCTGGTTCGCCGGCGCCATGGACCAGATCCTGGCCGCGCGCGGCAGTTCGATCCGCACCGTGGCCGAGCAGGTCTACGGCGGTTCCGAAGAAGGCCACGACGACGGCCTGTTCATCGTCAAGCCGTTGTAAGTCGAGGATTGCGCCATGGCTTTTGAAGCAATGTTCCAGCCGATCCAGATCGGCAAGCTGACCATCCGCAACCGTGTGCTCAGCACCGCCCACGCCGAGGTCTACGCCACCGACGGCGGCATGACCACCGACCGGTACGTGAAGTATTACGAAGAGAAGGCCAAGGGCGGCATCGGCCTGGCGATCTGTGGTGGCTCGTCGGTGGTCGCCATCGACAGCCCGCAGGAGTGGTGGAGTTCGGTGAACCTGTCCACCGACCGCATCATCCCGCACTTCCAGAACCTGGCCGACGCCATGCACAAGCATGGCGCCAAGATCATGATCCAGATTACCCACATGGGCCGGCGCTCGCGTTGGGACGGTTTCAACTGGCCGACCCTGATGTCGCCGTCCGGTGTGCGTGAGCCGGTGCACCGCGCCACCTGCAAGACCATCGAGCCGGAAGAGATCTGGCGGGTGATCGGCAACTACGCCCAGGCCGCACGACGTGCCAAGGCCGGTGGCCTGGACGGCGTCGAGCTGTCCGCCGTGCACCAGCACATGATCGACCAGTTCTGGAGCCCGCGGGTCAACAAGCGGACCGACGAATGGGGCGGCACCTTCGAAGGCCGCATGAAGTTCGGCCTGGAAGTGTTGAAAGCCGTGCGTGCCGAGGTCGGTGACGACTTCTGCGTGGGCATGCGCATCTGCGGTGACGAATTCCACCCGGACGGCTTGTCCCATGAGGACATGAAGCAGATCGCCAAGTATTACGACGACACCGGCATGCTGGATTTCATCGGCGTGGTGGGCTCGGGTTGCGACACCCACAACACCCTGGCCAACGTCATCCCGAACATGAGTTATCCACCGGAGCCGTTCCTGCACCTGGCCGCCGGTATCAAGGAAGTGGTCAAGGTTCCGGTTCTGCACGCGCAGAACATCAAGGACCCGAACCAGGCCACGCGGATCCTGGAGGGCGGTTACGTCGACATGGTCGGCATGACCCGCGCCCACATCGCCGACCCGCACCTGATCGCCAAGATCAAGATGGGCCAGATCGACCAGATCAAGCAGTGCGTCGGCGCCAACTACTGCATCGACCGCCAGTACCAAGGCCTGGACGTGCTGTGCATCCAGAACGCCGCGACGTCCCGTGAATACATGGGCGTGCCGCACATCATCGAGAAGTCCACCGGGCCCAAGCGCAAAGTCGTTGTGGTCGGTGCCGGCCCAGCGGGGATGGAAGCGGCGCGCGTGGCCGCCGAACGTGGCCACGATGTGACCTTGTTCGAGAAGAAGGAATTCATCGGCGGGCAGATCACCACCGCCTCGAAAGCCCCGCAACGGGACCAGATCGCCGGCATCACCCGCTGGTTCCAACTGGAACTGGCACGGTTGAAAGTCGACCTGCGCCTGGGCGTGGCGGCTGACGCGGCGACCATCATGGACCTGCGTCCGGATGTGGTGGTGCTGGCCGTCGGCGGCCATCCGTTCCTGGAGCAGAACGAACACTGGGGCGCTGCCGAAGGGCTGGTGGTCAGCAGCTGGGACGTGCTCGACGGCAAGGTTGCGCCGGGCAAGAACGTGCTGGTCTACGACACCATTTGCGAATTCACCGGTATGTCGGTGGCCGACTTCCTCGCCGACAAAGGCAGCCAGGTCGAGATCGTCACCGACGACATCAAGCCGGGCGTGGCGATTGGCGGGACGTCGTTCCCTACCTACTACCGCAGCATGTACCCCAAGGAAGTGATCATGACCGGGGACATGATGCTGGAGAAGGTCTACCGCGAAGGCGACAAGCTGGTGGCGGTGCTGGAGAACGAATACACCGGTGCCAAGGAAGAACGCGTGGTGGACCAGGTGGTGGTGGAAAACGGCGTGCGGCCGGACGAGGAAATCTACTACGCGCTCAAGGAAGGTTCGCGCAACAAGGGCCAGATCGACGTTGAAGCCCTGTTCGCGATCAAGCCCCAGCCGTGCCTTGCGCAGAGTGGCGACGGCTACCTGCTGTTCCGCATCGGCGACTGCGTGGCCCAGCGTAATACCCACGCGGCCATCTACGACGCCCTGCGGTTGTGCAAGGATTTCTAACGGCTTAACACCATCACCTGTGGCGAGGGAGCTTGCTCCCGCTGGGCTGCGAAGCGGCCCCAAATTATCAGTCGAGGAGCGTCAGGTTTACACCTGGGGCTGTTTTGGGAGCGCTTCGCGCTCCAGCGGGAGCAAGCTCCCTCGCCACAAGTAGGTGCGTCGCTCTCACTGGCGCGCACATGACCCTGAGGTCTTTGGGAGCTTCACCATGTTGAACACCCTTCTTCCAATCCTGCTGTTCGCTGCCTTGGGCCTCGCGGTCCTTGGCGCCTTGCGGCGGGTGAACATGTGGCGCCGCGGACGACCGGCCAAGGTCGACCTGATCGGCGGTCTCTTCGCCATGCCCAAGCGCTACATGGTGGATTTGCACCATGTGGTGGCTCGGGACAAATACATTGCCAATACCCACGTCGCCACGGCCGGTGGTGCGGTGGCGTCGGTGGTGCTGGCGATCCTGGTCCACGGGTTTGGCCTGCATAATCGCTTCCTCGGCTATGCGTTGCTGTTGATGTCGGCCGTGATGTTCGTCGGTGCGATCTTCGTCTACCTGCGCCGGCGCAATCCGCCGGCCCGTTTGTCCAAGGGCCCGTGGATGCGCCTGCCGAAAAGCCTGCTGGCCTTCTCGGCGTCGTTCTTCCTGGTGACCCTGCCGGTGGCGGGTATCCTCCCGGAAAACTTCGGCGGTTGGCTGGTGGCGGCGATCCTCGGTGTCGGCGTGCTGTGGGGCGTGTCGGAACTATTTTTCGGCATGACCTGGGGCGGGCCGATGAAACACGCCTTCGCCGGTGCCCTGCACCTGGCCTGGCACCGCCGAGCCGAGCGCTTTGGTGGCGGTCGCTCCACCGGCCTGAAGCCGCTGGACCTGAATGACCCGAGCGCGCCGCTGGGTGTGGAAAAACCCAAGGACTTCACCTGGAACCAACTGCTGGGTTTCGATGCCTGCGTACAGTGCGGCAAGTGTGAAGCTGCCTGCCCGGCGTTCGCTGCCGGTCAGCCGCTGAACCCGAAAAAACTCATCCAGGACATGGTCGTCGGCCTGGCCGGCGGCACCGATGCGAAATTCGCCGGTAGCCCCTACCCAGGCAAACCTGTGGGCGAGCACAGCGGCAACCCACATCAGCCGATCGTCAACGGTCTGGTGGACGCCGAGACGCTGTGGTCCTGCACCACCTGCCGGGCGTGCGTCGAGGAATGCCCGATGATGATCGAGCACGTCGACGCCATCGTCGACATGCGTCGGCACCTGACCCTGGAAAAAGGCGCCACGCCGAACAAGGGCGCCGAAGTGCTGGAAAACCTCATCGCCACCGACAACCCTGGCGGCTTCGCCCCGGGCGGACGGATGAACTGGGCGGCGGACCTGAACCTCAATCTGCTCAGCGAGAAGAAATCCACCGACGTGCTGTTCTGGGTCGGCGACGGTGCCTTCGACATGCGCAACCAGCGCACCTTGCGCGCCTTCGTCAAAGTGCTCAAGGCGGCGAAAATCGACTTTGCCGTGCTCGGTCTCGAAGAACGCGACAGTGGCGACGTGGCCCGGCGCCTGGGTGATGAGGCGACGTTCCAGCTATTGGCCAAGCGCAACATCCAGACCCTGGCCAAATACAACTTCAACCGCATCGTCACCTGCGACCCCCACAGCTTCCACGTGCTGAAAAACGAATACGGCGCCTTCGATGGCAACTACCTGGTGCAGCACCACAGCACCTATATGGCGGAAATCATCGACGCCGGGGCGCTGAACCTCGGCCAGCACAAGGGCGACAGCGTGACTTATCACGACCCGTGCTACCTGGGCCGCTACAACGGCGAATACGAGGCGCCGCGCCAGGTGCTGCGCGCGCTGGGCATCGAGGTCAAGGAGATGCAGCGTTCCGGTTTCCGTTCGCGTTGCTGCGGCGGTGGCGGCGGTGCGCCAATCACGGACATCCCCGGCAAGCAGCGAATCCCTGACATGCGCATGGAAGACATCCGCGAAACCGGCGCCGAACTGGTGGCCGTGGGTTGTCCACAGTGCACCGCGATGCTGGAAGGCGTGGTCGAACCGCGGCCGATGATCAAGGACATTGCCGAACTGGTGGCCGACGCGCTGCTCGAAGACGCGGCGCCAAGCAAGCCAGTGGCCCCGTCCAAACGTGAACTCGCGCAGGTGCATTCATGAGCACAATCATCCGCCGCGACCCTCGTGCCGAGTGGATCGCCCGCAACCGCCTGCACCCGCTGCACGCAGCCATGCAACCGGTGCAGCACAGCTGGATGGGGCCTAACGGCATCATTCGCAAGAATGTCCATGGTGTCGGTTTCATCGGCCCCAACGGCATCAAGCGCATCGACCGCAGCGGCGCCCAGCAGGGTGGCGCGACCAAGCGTACCGCCGCCGCTGAAGTGCAACTGCCGCTGCATCAGGTGCCGCAACCGGCGTTCTACATCAGTGTGGTGCCGGACATGGTCGGTGGCCGCTTGAGCAGCCACGACCGCGATCTGCTGGGCCTGGCCCATCAGCTTGCCGGCAGCGAAGGTGCGGTGTTGGCGGTGGTCTTCGGCGAGCATAAGGAAAACGCCTTCGCCACGGCCGGTGTCGACCGCTTGTTGGTATTGGAAGGTGAGGCATTCAGCGGTTATGCACCGGAGCAACGAGTGCAAGGCCTGCGGGCTGTGGATAACCAGTTCAACCCACGCCATTGGCTGCTGCCCGACAGCCGCACCGGTGGCGGTGAACTGGGTCGGCGTTTTGCCGCAGCCCTGGGCGAACGCCCGGCTACGCGGGTCTGGCAGGTCAAGGGCGAAGAGTGCATCGGCCGCGCCGGTGCCGGCCTGCAAGACTTGGCCCGGCCATTGGCGCGCTTGATCCTGGCGGCGGCCGAATGCGCCGAACCGGTCAGTGAGACCCGTCACGAAGCCTTGCCGGTGGAGTTATCCACAAGCGTGGCCCGTAGCTTGTCGCGCATTGAAGACCTCGGTGCGGTGGCAGTGGACCCGGGCGCGATCCCGATGGCCGAGGCCGAATTCATTTTCTCCGGCGGCAACGGGGTCAAGGACTGGGATCTTTTCCACCAGACCGCTGCGGCCCTGGGTGCCACCGAAGGCGCTTCGCGGGTGGCGGTGGACGACGGTTTCATGGCCCGCGATCGCCAGGTCGGTGCGTCTGGCACCTGGGTCACGGCGCGGGTCTACGTGGCCGTGGGGATTTCCGGGGCGATCCAGCACCTGCAGGGCATCGGCGCCTGCGACAAGGTGGTGGCGATCAACCTCGACCCAGGTTGCGACATGATCAAACGGGCAGACCTGTCGGTGATCGGTGACAGCGCGGCGATTCTCCAGGCCTTGATCGCGGCGGTAGAGGCTTACCGCAACGAAGCCAAGCGCGATGCGGCTTAAGAAGGATAAGTTGATGAGTACCCAAGTGATCAGCCTCGTGTCCATCGGCGCCCACCCCACTTCCGGTCGGCCCCGGCGCGCCGAACAGGACGCCCGGGCCGTTGAACTGGGCCTGCAGCTGGCCGGCAGCGACCTGCAAGTGCTGCACGCCGGCGACGTGGCCGAACCGGCCCTGCGCGCCTACCTGGGCATGAGCCTGGACGAACTGCATGTGCTGGAAAACCCCGTGGGTGCCGACGCCCTGCCGGCCCTGACCGATTACCTGCGTGACGCCGGTGCCCAAGTGGTGCTCACCGGCAGCCAGGCGGAAACCGGTGAAGGCTCGGGCATGTTGCCGTTCCTGTTGGCCGAGAATCTCGGTTGGCCGCTGGTGGTGGGGCTGGCCCAGGTCGAATCCATCGACGGCGGCGTGGCCCTGGTGTTGCAAGCCTTGCCTCGCGGTCAACGTCGCCGTCTCAAAGTGCGCCTGCCGTTCCTGGCCACTGTGGATAACGCCGCGCCAAAACCCCGGCAAAGCGCCTTCGGCCCGGCCCGGCGGGGGGCATTGCATGGCGAGGAAGTCGAGGTGATCGACGACACCTTGCTGGCGGTGGCAACCCTGCAACCGGCCAAGCCACGCCCCAAACGCTTGAAAGTGATCAAGGCCAAGAGCGGCGCCGACCGCATGAAAGCAGCCACGGCCAAGGCCAGCGGTGGAGGCGGGCAAGTGCTCAAGGACGTGAGCCCGGAGGCAGGGGCCGAGGCGATTCTCAAGCTGTTGGTGGAGGAAGGCGTGGTTCGCTGACCTCAAATACCCCTAACCCCCTTGTGGGAGCAACGCTTGCTCGCGATCCAGGCGGCTTGGACTTAAGAGACCGAGGCGTTTTCATCGCGAGCAAGCTTTGCTCCCACAGGGCTAGCTCCTACAGCAGATAGGCATGGTGGGTTACCCACAATCCCTGTGCGCGCCTCTGTGGATAACCTGTTCGCCCCTCGCTGCAACCTATGAAAACCAGGCCCTGCAGGCCTGCGCTCAAAAAATAGCCAGCCTAACCCACGGTTTTTATTGGCTTTTGCCTGTGAGTAGTTATCCGTTCAAGCTGAAACTTGCCCCCAATCTCTGTTGGCGCTTCTGTGGATAAGATGTTCGCTCTACGCTGCAGGCCATACGGGACGTGGCGTTCAGTCAGTTGATTATAAAATGATCAATCAGTCCTTTTTGTCGGGAAAACGCCTGGAAAACCTCGATTTACAAGCCGTTCAATGGGTTTTCCACAGAATCGTCAAAATTACCCCCAAACACTGTTGGTGCTTCTGTGGATAAGGTGTTCGCTCACCGCCACACCCCTTGCCAGGCAAGGCTTACAGGCCTTTGATCAAAAAACAACCGATAGGCCGGTAAAACCATCATTGTTCATAAGTCACGGTTTTTATTCACTTTGCCGGTGGAAAAATGCCGGGCATACCCGCACTTGTCCCCATTAGCTGTGGGTGGTCGTGTGGATAACTTGTTCGCCGAACGCTGCAAGCCACGGCCTGCATAGTGCAAATCGCGATAGATCAAATTTCATACAGTTCTAAGTCACTGCCTTGACGAGGGTCTGTGGGCTGTCTTCACTCCATGGCACAAGGACATCGTCACTTTATCCATGTCAGGTTCAGGGAGAACGCATGATGGATAGCCAGCCCCCCCGCACCTATTTTTTTTTCCCTGTAACGTGCGTGCCGAAGCGTCCCACCGCGCTGCCCAAGCGCCCCCGTCGACGTGCCGTCAATCAGCGTGCGCGGCTATAGCGCCCTGATCAGTACCTGAGTTTGCTTCGTAACCGCTCACTGCCGTTCGCCCCTTGCGGGATAGCGGCCAGGCGTTCGTGCGCCTGTCGATTTGCAGGCAACCGCAGAGTTGCCCCTTCTGCCTGAGAGGACTTGAACATGACACGGATCTCGACCCCCATCAGTGACATCCAGGAACACTACGACGTGATTGTCATCGGTTCCGGCTACGGTGGCGGTATTGCTGCCTCGCGCCTGTCCAGGGCCGGACGCAAGGTGTGCCTGCTGGAGCGAGGCCGGGAAATCCAGCCCGGCGAATACCCCAATACCCTGCTCGCGGCCACCGAGGAACTGCAAGTTCACGACCCGGATGGCCACATCGGTTCGCGCACCGGGCTGTTCGACCTGCACGTCAACGCCCAGCAAAACGTGGTGGTCGGTTGTGGCCTGGGCGGCACGTCGCTGATCAATGCCAACGTTTCGCTGGAGCCGGAGCCTGGCGTGTTCGAGGACCCGCGCTGGCCCCAGGCGGTACGGGAACACCGCGACACGCTGCTCAAGGACGGCTACACCCGGGCCCGGGAGATGCTCAAGCCCAATTCGTATCCGGCGTCGGGGCCGAACCTGCCCAAGCTTGATGCCCACAAGAAGTCCGCCGATTACCTCAAGCAAAGCGCGCATTTCTACAAGCCGCCGATCAACGTGACCTTCGACAAACTGCCCAACAATCTTAATCACGTCGGCGTCGAACAGCTGCCGTGCAATGGCTGTGGCGATTGCGTCTCGGGCTGTAACAACAAGGCCAAGAACACCACGCTGATGAACTATCTGCCCGATGCCTGGAACCACGGCGCGGAAATTTTCTGCCAGGCCGAGGTGCGGCACCTGGAGCGCGACGGCGATGGCTGGATCGTGCACTTCCAATACCTGGACAGCGGTCGGGAGATGTTCTCGGCGCCGACCCTGTTCGTTCGCGCCGACATCGTGGTGGTGTCCGCCGGTACCCTGGGCTCCACTGAAATCATGTTGCGCTCGCGGGACAAGGGCCTGTCGATGTCCAGCCAGTTGGGCGAACACATGAGCGGCAACGGCGACATCCTGGGCTTCGGCCACAACTGCGACCAGACCATCAACGGCATCGGCTTCGGCGCCCATTCGGCCAAGGAACTGGAGCCGGTGGGGCCGTGCATCACCTCGATCATCGACATGCGCACCGAGGGCGACTGGCGCAGCCGCATGGTCATCGAAGAAGGTTCGATTCCCGGCGCCCTCGGCCGGGCCATGGTGCCGAGCATGGCGGCGTTTGCCGAAATGATCGGCGTGCCCACCGACACCGGTTTCGGCGCCAGCCTCAAGTACAAGGGACGGGAGGCCGAGAGCTTTTTGCGCGGCCCCTACTACGGCGCGCTGCATAACATGCAGACCTACCTGATCATGAGCCATGACAACGCCAAGGGCCGCATGCTGCTCGACAACAAGGATCAGTTGCGCATCGACTGGCCCGGCGTCGGCGAACAGGAGAACGTCACCCTCGGCAATGAACGGCTGCACCAGAGCACCAAGGCCCTGGGCGGGATCTGGGTCGAGAACCCGATCTGGACCAAGCTGCTCAAGCACAGCATCGTCTCGGTCCATCCCTTGGGCGGTTGCGTGATGGGCGAAGATGCGACCCAAGGCGTGGTCAATCACAAGGGCCAGGTGTTCAGTGGCACCAGCGGCACCGATGTCTATCCGGGCCTGTACGTGACCGACGGTGCGGTGATTCCCACGTCACTGGCGGTTAACCCGCTGCTGACCATCTCGGCGGTGAGCGAGCGCAACATGGGCCTGCTGGCGGCTGATCGAGGCTGGGTCATCGACTACACGCTGCCCTCGGCCCCGCGCAAACCGGTGGCGGCACCCACCCTCGGCGTGCAGTTCACCGAAACCATGAAGGGTTACTTTTCCACCGCCTTCACCCAGCCCCAAGGCACCGATCTGAGCCTGTACGAAGCGGCGGCCAAGCGTGGCAAGGCCGACAACTCGCCCATCGAATTCACCCTGACCATCACCGCCGCCGACCTCAACCGGCTGATCAAGGAACCGGAGCACGCCGCGACCCTGGTGGGCACCCTCGACGCACCGTCGCTCTCGCCGCAGCCGCTGGTCGCCAGCAATGGGGTGTTCAACCTGTTCGAGCAGTACCAGGAACAAGTTGGTGTGCGGCACATGAACTACGACATGAAGCTGACCGCCGAAGACGGCAGCGACTATTATTTCAGCGCCTTCAAGACCGTGCCCGAGGACAACGGCGTGCTGAACATCTGGCACGACACCAGCACGCTCTATGTCACGCTCTATCACGGGCCGGACAAGACCGGCGCGGTGATCGGCTCCGGGGTGATGCACATTCTGCCGGCCGACTTCGCCAAGCAAATGACCACCATGAAAGTGCTTAACGCGCGCAATGAACGTGAGCGCGTGGAGGCGCTGGCGCGGTTCGGCAAGTTCTTTGCCGGCATCTTGTGGGAGAGCTACGGCGGTGTCTTCGCGGGCGACGTCTACTTCAATCCGGACGCGCCACCCCGGTTGAAACGGCCGCTGGATGCGCCGCCACCGGTGGTACATTTCTTCCAGACCGAAGACAGCGTCGAGCTGCGCCTGACGCGGTACCAGGCCGGCACCAAAGGCCCGGTGATGTTGGTCCATGGCCTGGGCGTGGGCTCGAATATTTTCTCCACCGACACCATCCACACCAACCTGCTGGAATACCTCTGCAAGCACGAATACGACGTCTGGCTGCTGGACCTGCGGGTGAGCATCCTGCTGCCGGCCAGCAAAAACGAATGGAACGGCGACCAAGTGGCCCAGTACGACTTCAAGGCCGCCATCGAGCAGATCCAGCAAGCGACCCTGGCCCGGGACGTGCAGTGCGTGGTGCATTGCTACGGTGCGACGACGTTCTTCATGTCGATGCTGGCAGGCTTGCAGGGCGTGCGCTCGGTGGTCTGCTCGCAGATCGCCGCCGACACGGTGGTCGCCACCGCCACTGGTCTGAAAGCCGGTCTGCACTTGCCGGGGATGCTCGATGCCATCGGCATCAAGTCCCTCACGGCCTACGCCGATACCAAGGAAAGCTGGTTCAACAAACTCTACGACAAGGCCCTCAATGGCTATGCCCGGATCGAGGCCCAGGGCTATTGCACCAACCCGGTCTGCCATCGCATCACGTTTATGTATGCCTCGCTGTACCGCCACGACACCCTCAACGAAACCCTGCACGACAACCTGCATGAGTTGTTCGGCGAATCGAACATCCAGACCTTCGAGCACCTGGCGCTGATCGTGCGCAAAGGGCACCTGGTGGACTTCAAGGGCAACGACGTCTACATGCCGCATTTCGATCGGCTGAAGTTGCCGATCTGCTTCATCAGCGGCGCCGACAACCAGTGCTACCTGCCGCAAAGCACCCTCAAGACCTACGAACGATTGTGCGAGATGCACGGCCCGCAGTTGTTCAGTCGCCACGAAATACCGGGGTACGGCCACATCGACTGCATGTTCGGCAAGGATGCGGTGGTGGATGTGTATCCGATCATCCTTGAGCACCTGGAGAAGACGGCGCTTGGCTAATCACTGCTCCCGCTCGGCTCTGTAGGAGCTGCCGAAGGCTGCGATCTTTTGATCTTTTGATCTTTCGCTTGAGATTCGAGTGTCTTTGGAAAGATCGCAGCCTCGCTTCGCTCGACAGCTCCTACAGGAGTTCGGCGGGAGCAAGCTCTGGCCGCAAAGGCTGTGTGGTGAGTCAAGAATAAGGAAAAGGATGCCATGAACACTTACATCCGCTGGTTCCAACGCATCATCTGGGTCGGGATTGTCATGAACATGGTCTTCGCGATACCGGCGCTGTTCGCGCCGGCGTTGCTGACGTCCATGCTCGGCCTGCCGCCCGTGTTGTCCGATCCCTGGCTGGAAAATACCGGCATGTTGCTGGTGGGGATCAGCCTGTTCTACATGCCCTCGGGGTTCAACGCGCCGCGTTTCGTCGTGCACTCATGGTTGTGCGTGCTGTCGCGGCTGGTGGCGGTGGTGTTCTGGATCTACCTGATCAACACCAACAACCAGGGCCAGCTGTTCGTGCCGATGTTGATGGGCGACCTGAGCATGTTCCTGATCCTGGGCGTGCTGTTGTACCTGGGCTGCCCAGTGGCCAATCGTCCGCTGGCCTTGCTCTGCGCCGGTTGGCGGGAGTGGCGCGCCGGCTGGGCGCTGCGTTGGCAGCGCCACGGTTTCAAGGTCGGCACGTTGGTGGTGGTATTGCTGCTGGGTTTCATCGGTTACCAGACCTGGTACCAGATGATCCGCGAAGTGCCGCAACCGGACTTCGCCTCCGATGAAGACCATTACAAATACGCCGCCATCGGCCTGGGCATCGAGGCGCGGATTCCCTACTACCTGTTCGCCGTGCTGCCGCAAATGTGCCCGGAAAAACTGCCCAAGCCGGGCGGCTATGAGGTGTTCGGGTTCCTCTATGAAAACGGCAACGACCTGCCCATCGGCATGGCCAAGCGGCAACTCGGCTACCCCACCGTGGAGCCCAACTGCGCCCTGTGCCACACCGGTTCCTATCGGGCCAACACCAGTGACGTAGCGGTTCCGGTCGCCACTGCACCGGCCAATACCCTGCAACTGCAAGCCTTCCAGTGGTTCGCCTACGATTGTGCCAGCGACCCGAAATTCACCCCCGATGCGGTGATGGCGGCGATCAACAGCAAGTTCCAGCTGGGCTTTTTCGAAAAGCTGTACAACCGTTACCTGATCATCCCGATGGCCAAGACCGCGCTGCTCAAGCAGAAGCAAGCGTACGCCTGGCAGAAACTGCGTCCGGACCAGGGGCCAGGGCGGACCGACACTTTCAACCCGACCAAAATGGTGGTGTTCGGCTTCCCGGATGACTCCACCATCGGCACCGTGGACCTGCCGCAGGTCTGGAACCAGAAACCCCGCGAGTCCATGTACCTGCATTGGGACGGCAATAACAACCAGATCCACGAACGCAACTACGCAGCGGCCATGGCCGTGGGCGCGACGCCGGAATCGGTGCTGCCACCGAGTTTCAATCGCGTGACCAACTGGCTGCTGGGCCACAAGGCACCGGCCTGGCCGTTCGCCCTGGACCAGGCGAAAGTCGCCCAAGGCAAACCGATCTGGGAGAAAAACTGCGCCGGTTGCCATGATTTTGGCCGCAGCGACACCGGCCAGGTCACCACCAACATCGACCAGTTGGGCACCGACCCTCATCGCCTGAACTCCTTCACCACCGGCCTGGTGGCGGCATTCCACGGCTTCAAGAAGCCGCCGTTCGACTTTGGCGCCTACCGCAAGACCCAGAGCTACAGCAACACGCCCACCGACGGCATCTGGCTGCGCGCGCCATACCTGCACAACGGTTCGGTGCCGACCCTGTGGGATTTGCTGCAAGCACCGGAACAGCGGCCGCAGGTGTTCTACACCGGCTCCGACATCTACGACCAGGAGAAGGTCGGCTTCATTACCAGCGGCGCGCAGATGAAGGCGTCGGCGGATTTCAAATATGACACCCGCCTGGAAGGCAACCACAACGGCGGTCACCTGTATGGCACGCAGCTGTCGGACGTCGACAAACGGGCCCTGATCGAATTCATGAAGACCCTGTAGCCCAGGGCATTGCGAAGGAGCGTTCACATGTCATTACTGCATCATTGGGAACATGAGTTCGACAAGGTCAAGGTCCGCCTGCACGGGTTGGTCACGCGGCTGGAGATGTCCTGGAAAAAACTGGTCAACGACTTGGAGCCCGAGGAATTCCAGGCCATCGTCAAATTATTGCAGCGAGGCCACGACCAGGCGCGGCATGTCATCGAACATGGCGAACTGCCGGACGACGAACCTGCCGTACCCTGGGAGTTGTCCCACGGCTTGTCGATCCTCAAGATCGGCAACGCCACGCCCTTGCCGCAAAGCGAGGACGAGTTGCCGACCCGGGTGCTCAAGGACGGCACCTTGCTCGGCTGCCGCAAATGGGAACTGCTGGACCTGTTGTGGAGCGAGGCGCTGCTCAAGTGGATCGAAAACCTGCGCCACCATGCGCCGTTCGCCACCAACCCGGCGCTGGTGAAAATGGACAACGACGTGGTGCTGGCCATCGCTGGCGACTGGGGCACCGGGCCGTTCGACAGTCACGCCCCGGCCGTGGCGGTGGCCAACCAGATGCAGCTGGCCCTGGCCGATTTCACCATCCATCTGGGTGACGTGTATTACGCCGGCACCCATTCCCAGGAAGACGTCGACATGGTCGGCTGGCCCCAGGGCAAGCATGGCGCGTTCACCCTCAATTCCAACCACGAGATGTACAGCGGCGCCCACGGCTATTTCAAGGAACTGTCCAAGCGTTTCCCGGTGCAGCAAGGCACCAGTTACTTTGCCTTGTACAACGACGACTGGCTGGTGGTGGGCCTGGACAGCGCCTACGCCTCGGACGCCATGAACCTGTACATGGACGGCACCCTCAACACCCAGCAGATCGAGTGGATGAAGACCCTGCCCAAGCGCAAGAAACTCATGGTGCTCAGTCATCACCAGGGCTTCGACATTTCCGGGCACAACAAGACCGCGCTCTACCAACCGGTGTGCGATGCCTTGGGGCGAGAACCGGACTACTGGTATTGGGGGCATCTGCACAACGGCATCTGCTACGCGCCGCAAGGCGGATTGCATGCGCGCTGCGCCGGGCACGGGGCGATCCCCTACGGCACCACGAGCGAATTGAATGGGCATGCCCGGGTGCTGTGGTCGGAGACCCAGTTGGCAGGGGACGAGGCGTATCCGCAACGGGTGTTGAACGGGTATGTGAAGGTGCGGCTGAAGGGGGAGGAGATTGTCGAGACGTTTTATGGGGAGGATGGCAGTGTGCGGTGGTCTTCCAAGTAGCCGGTGAATCTTAGACCGCTATCGCGAGCAAGCTCGCTCCCACAGGGGTTTTGTGTCGTTCACAAAACCTGTGGGAGCGAGCTTGCTCGCGATGCTTCTGACTTAGCCCTGGACCGGAACGCCCTTGAGGTACGGTGCCGGTTCGGCCCCCAGGTTGTTGAGCATGCGCTCGCTGTACCAATCCACGAAGTTCACCACGCCGAACTCATAGGTCTTGGAGTACGGGCCTGGCTGGTAGGCGGTGGAGTTGATGCCGCGCTGGTTTTCTTCGGCCAGGCGACGGTCCTGGTCGTTGGTGGCGTCCCAGACCTGGCGCATGCGCGCCACGTCATAGTCCACGCCTTCGACTGCATCCTTATGCACCAGCCACTTGGTGGTGACCATGGTTTCCTGGGCGCTGATCGGCCACACGGTGAACACGATGATGTGGTCGCCCATGCAGTGGTTCCACGAGTGCGGCAGGTGCAGGATGCGCATCGAGCCCAGGTCCGGGTTCTTGATGCGGCCCATCAGCTTGGCGCAGCCTTGCTTGCCGTCCATGGTCATCGACACGGTGCCCTTGAGCAGCGGCATGCGCACGATGCGGTTGCGCAGGCCGAAACTGGCGTGGGCGTAAGGGATCTTCTCGGCGTCCCAGGCAGCGGCGGAGGCAGCCACGTGGTCCTTGAACGCCTGGTCGGCGCGTGGGTCGGTGACGTCGTCCCATTCCAGCAGGGTCTTGAGCAGTTCCGGGTGCGCGCCGCCGCAGTGGTAGCACTCACGGTTGTTTTCCAGTACCAGTTTCCAGTTGGCTTTCTCCATCAAGGTGGTTTGCACCGCCACCTTGGTGTTTTCCATGTCGTAGGGTTCCATGTAATGGGTCAGGGTCGACAGGAAGTCATCGATGGCCGGCGGGTTCTCCGCCAGGCTGATGAAGATGTAGCCACCAGCGGTCTTCACGTTTACTGGCTTCAAGCCGTACTGGTTCATGTCGAAATCGGCGCCCATTTCGGTGCCGGCGAACAATAGACGACCGTCCAGCTCATAGGTCCACTGGTGGTAATGGCAGACCAGCTTGGCGACCTTGCCCTTTTCGCTGGTGCACAGCCGCGAGCCACGGTGACGGCAGACGTTGTGGAACGCATGCACCACGCCATCGGCGCCGCGAATCACGATGATCGGGTTCTTGCCAACCTGCAGGGTCAGGTAGTTGCCCTTGGTCGGAATTTCGCAGGTCATGCCGGCGATCAACCATTCCTTCTGGAAGATTTCCTGCATGTCGATATCAAACAGGCGCTCATCGGAGTAGAACGGCTGCGGCAGCGAGAAAGTGCGCTCGCGTTCCTGCAGCATTTGCGCGGTGGCCTTGCGTGCGGGTTCCAGCGGATCGCCCAGGCTCAGGGTTGCGGTGACGTCCATCGTTTTATCCTCATGGCCCTCTACGTGGCCGGCGAAAGTGGCTGATCATATGTGCTACGCAAGGCAGAAAATATTATTTGTCTGTTGGGGGCGAGTGTGGGGCCGCGCAGGGGGCGAACCTTATCCATGGGCGACATGGCCCAATCTGTTCCCGACGCGCAAGGTCCGGCCGTTGGGGGCTGGTCGCGGTAAGCATGTGAATGTCGCAGATAGGTAAATGGGCGGTTCGCGCTATACGCAGAATCGCCTCATAAGAGGCCGACAGTCGGCCGTGGAGATCAGCATGTCCAACAGCTTCCTGAACCCGGTAACCACCCAGACCTGGGCCAATGGTCGTCACATTGTCCGTTGCGTCAAAGTCATCCAGGAAACCTGGGATGTGCGCACCTTTTGTTTCATGGCTGATCAGCCGATCCTGTTCTTTTTCAAGCCGGGGCAGTTCGTGACCCTGGAGCTGGAAATCGAAGGTCAGCCGATCATGCGGTCCTACACCATCTCCAGCTCGCCGTCGGTGCCCTACAGTTTTTCGGTAACCATCAAGCGCGTACCGGGGGGCAAGGTGTCCAACTGGCTGCACGACACCCTGCATGAAGGCCAGGAACTGGCGGTACACGGGCCGGTTGGCCTGTTCAATGCCATCGACTTCTCGAACCCGAAGGTGCTTTACCTCAGCGGCGGCGTCGGCATCACGCCGGTGATGTCCATGGCGCGCTGGTACTACGACACTAATGCCAACGTCGACATGGTGTTTATCCACAGCGCCCGCTCGCCCAAGGACATCATCTATCACCGCGAGCTTGAGCACATGGCGTCGCGGATCGATAACTTCAACCTGCACCTGATCTGCGAAAGACACGGGCTGGGCGAGCCCTGGGCCGGGTATCGCGGCTATTTGAACCACAAGATGCTGGAGTTGATGGCGCCGGACTTCCTGGAGCGCGAAGTGTTTTGCTGTGGCCCGACGCCATACATGAACGCGGTCAAGCGCCTGCTGGAAGCCGCTGGCTTCGACATGACGCGTTACCACGAGGAATCCTTCGGCGCCACGCCACCGGAAGCCCGCGCCGACGCGGTGGAACAAGCCGAACAGGCTGCCGATGCCCCGGAAGTCGATATGGCGGACCTGCATCTGGTGGAGTTCACCGCCTCCGGCAAGAGTATTCGCGTGGGTCCGGGAGAGACCGTCCACGCCGCCGCCGCCAAGCTTGGCATGATGATCCCCAAGGCTTGCGGCATGGGCATTTGCGGCACCTGCAAAGTGCTGAAGCTGGGCGGGGAAGTGGAGATGGACCACAACGGCGGGATCACCGAGGACGACGAGGCCGAGGGCTACATCCTGTCGTGCTGCAGCGTGCCGAAGGGGGATGTGCGGATCGAGTTCTGATGCTGCAGTGAGCCCCTTGTGGCGAGGGAGCTTGCTCCCGCTCGGCTCTGTAGGAGCTGTCGAGCGAAGCGAGGCTGCGATCTTTTGATCTTTCGCTTGAGATTTAATCTGGCTTGGAAAGATCGCAGCCTCGCTTCGCTCGACAGCTCCTACAAGATATCGGTCGTTGCTTCAGGCGCTCATCACTTCCCGAATATCCGCCGCCAATTCCCGCACCCGCACCTCTTCGGTATCCCACGAACACATGAACCGTGCGCCGCCTTTGCCAATGAAGGTGTAGAAACGCCAGCCCTTGGCGGTCAGCGCGGCGATGGCCGGCTCCGAGAGTTGCAGGAACACGCCGTTGGCCTGGACCGGGAACATCAATTCCACGCCGGGAATGTCGCTGACCAGCTCTGCCAGCAATTGGGCGCAGTGGTTGGCGTGGCGGGCGTGCTTGAGCCAGGCCTGGTTTTGCAGCAAGCCGACCCAGGGCGCGGAGAGAAAACGCATCTTCGAGGCCAGTTGCCCGGCCTGTTTGCAGCGATAGTCGAAGTCTTCGGCCAGGTCATGGTTGAAGAACAGGATCGCCTCACCCACCGCCATGCCGTTTTTCGTGCCGCCGAAGCACAGCACGTCCACGCCGGCCTTCCAGGTCAGGTCGGCCGGGGAGCAGCCGAGGAAGGCGCAAGCGTTGGAAAACCGCGCGCCGTCCATGTGCAGGTTCAGCCCCAGTTCCTTGCAGGTGACGCTGATGGCGCGGATTTCTTCCGGGGTGTAGACGCTGCCGACTTCCGTGGCCTGGGTCAGGGTCACGACCCGGGGCTTGGGGTAATGGATGTCCTGGCGCTTGAGGGCGATCTCACGGATCGACTCGGGGGTCAGTTTGCCGTTTTCGGTGCGCGCCACCAGCAGCTTGGAACCATTGGAAAAGAATTCCGGGGCGCCGCATTCGTCGGTTTCGACGTGGGCGGTTTCCGAGCAGATCACGCTGTGGTAACTCTGGCACAGTGAGGACAACGCCAAAGAGTTGGCCGCCGTGCCGTTGAACGCGAAGAACACTTCGCAGTCGGTTTCGAACAAGGCCCGGAAATCGTCCGCCGCGCGGTGGGTCCACTCGTCGTCGCCGTAGGCGCGTTGGTGACCCTGGTTGGCTTCTTCCATGGCCGCCCAGGCTTCGGGGCAAATGCCGGAATAATTGTCGCTGGCAAACTGTTGACTCTTGTCGGTCATGGCCTTGCTCCTTGAATAGAGAGTCCTGGGTAAAGAGATCCCTGGTGGAATGCCCGGGTGGGGCGTTCCTTGGTTTTCGGCGTGTTTGGGTCCACAGCGCCGTGGTCGATACTCGTGCGCACTTTACCCAAGATTAGCGGGGGAACACACCGGATGTTTCTGTCGGAAAGTATCAAAGTCATCGAGCCGTTTTGCACATGAACCGGCGCGACGGTGCGCTGGACCTGCTCAAGTGGCTGGCTCTTTTGTCGATGGTCCTCGATCATCTTCGATATGTTGGTTTTTCCGTCGATTGGCTCTATGTGCCAGGACGGTTGGCGTTCCCCTGGTTCTGTCTGGCGATGGCGGCGAACCTGGCGCGAAACGGCGCCAGTGCAGCCCCCTGGCGCTACCTGGGTTGGTTGCTGTTGTTCAGTGCCGTGAGCGAAATAGCCTATCGACTGTTCTTTCCTGCCCCGGCCACTTTGAATGTCATGCCGACCCTGGTCCTGGGCTTGCTGGTGGCGCGCGGCTGGCAGGCATCGTCCCTGGAGGCGCGCAGCCTGGCCGCGGGGGCGCTGCTTATGGCGGCGCTGTTTTCGTCGCGGCTGATGTTCGGGTTCTTCGGCGTGCTGCTGCCGCTGGCGATGCTGCTGGTGTTTCGTCGGCCCTGGTATTTCGCGTGGTTGCCGGGGTTGGTGTGCGTGGCGGCCAACCAATGGCGGGTGTTGTATGGCGCGGCATGGCTGGGGGATGCGGTGGCGATCGGCGGGTTGGTGGCTTGCCTGATCGCGCCATGGCTTGGGCTGATGCTTTTGCGACAGGCTGGTCGTTTTCATCCACCGGCGATGCGGCGTTGGGCCTATGGCCTTTATCCCGCGCATTTCCTGGTCTTGCTCGTGGTTCGCCAGATCGTCGCCTAATCCTATGGGAGCAGCATTTTGGGAGCAAAGCCAGTGGGAGCAAGGCTTGCCCGCGATGAAAGCGCCGCGCTCTCCCATGGACCGAGGCGCCTGGATCGCGAGCAAGCTTTGCTCCCACAGTGCTATCGCGCAGGCCTTGCTCTGCGACTCTTTGATCCCATGTCGTAAACGCACCTTTGCGTGGCGTCCATAGGCATTTGACCTGCCTGCGCCAGCCATACCATCGCATCCAAAGGGCACGACCGAACGGTCCGTGCCTCACCGAGACGAAAGGCGCACCGCCGCCGCTGGGAGAGACGCGATGTTCAGCAAGCAAGACCAAATCCAAGGCTACGATGATGCACTGCTGGCGGCGATGAATGCCGAAGAGCAACGCCAGGAAGATCACATCGAGCTGATCGCGTCAGAGAACTACACCAGCAAGCGCGTAATGGAGGCCCAGGGCAGCGGCCTGACCAACAAGTACGCCGAAGGCTATCCGGGCAAGCGCTACTACGGTGGCTGCGAGCACGTCGACAAAGTCGAAGCCCTGGCCATCGAACGCGCCAAGCAGTTGTTCGGTGCCGATTACGCCAACGTCCAGCCGCACTCCGGCTCTTCAGCCAACAGCGCCGTGTACCTGGCCCTGCTGCAGGCTGGCGACACCATCCTGGGCATGAGCCTGGCCCACGGCGGTCACCTGACCCACGGTGCCAAGGTGTCGTCCTCGGGCAAGCTCTACAACGCGGTGCAATACGGCATCGACACCACCACCGGCCTGATCGACTACGACGAAGTCGAGCGCCTGGCGGTCGAGCACAAGCCGAAGATGATCGTGGCCGGTTTCTCGGCTTACTCCAAGACCCTGGATTTCCCACGTTTCCGCCAGATCGCCGACAAGGTCGGTGCCCTGTTGTTCGTCGACATGGCCCACGTGGCGGGCCTGGTCGCTGCCGGTCTGTACCCGAATCCACTGCCGTACGCCGACGTGGTCACCACCACCACCCACAAGACCCTGCGCGGTCCACGTGGCGGCCTGATCCTGGCCAAGGCCAACGAAGAGATCGAGAAGAAGCTCAACGCTGCCGTATTCCCGGGCGCCCAGGGCGGCCCGCTGATGCACGTGATCGCCGGCAAGGCAGTGTGCTTCAAGGAAGCGGCGGAGCCAGGCTTCAAGGCTTACCAGCAGCAAGTGATCGACAACGCCCAGGCCATGGCTGGCGTGTTCATCAAGCGCGGCTACGATGTAGTGTCCGGTGGTACCGATAACCACCTGTTCCTGGTCAGCCTGATCCGTCAGGGCCTGACCGGCAAGGACGCCGATGCTGCCCTGGGCCGTGCCCACATCACCGTCAACAAGAACGCCGTGCCGAACGACCCGCAATCGCCGTTCGTGACCTCGGGCCTGCGCATCGGCACCCCGGCGGTGACCACGCGCGGTTTCAAGGTGACCCAGTGCGTCACGCTGGCCGGCTGGATCTGCGACATTCTCGACAACCTCGGCGATGCCGATGTCGAGGCCAATGTCGCGCAGCAAGTGGCGGCCCTGTGCGCGGACTTCCCGGTTTATCGCTGAGTCGGTTTTGGAGTAATGACTATGCAACGCTATTCGGGCTTCGGCCTCTTCAAGCACTCTCTCAGCCATCACGAAAACTGGCAGCGGATGTGGCGCACGCCGACCCCGAAAAAGGTCTATGACGTGGTCATCGTCGGCGGTGGCGGGCATGGCCTGGCGACCGCCTACTACCTGGCCAAGGAGCACGGCATCACCAACGTGGCCGTGGTCGAGAAGGGCTGGTTGGGCGGCGGCAACACCGCGCGCAACACCACCATCGTGCGCTCCAACTACCTGTGGGACGAATCGGCCCACCTGTACGAACACGCGATGAAATTGTGGGAAGGCCTGTCCCAGGACCTGAACTACAACGTGATGTTCTCCCAGCGTGGCGTCTACAACCTGTGCCACACCCTGCAGGACATCCGTGATTCCGAGCGTCGTGTCAGCGCCAACCGCCTCAACGGCGTGGACGGCGAGCTGCTCGACGCCAAGCAAGTGGCCGACGAGATCCCGTACCTGGATTGCTCGAAGAACACCCGCTACCCGGTGATGGGCGCCACCGTCCAGCGTCGCGGTGGCGTGGCGCGTCACGATGCCGTGGCCTGGGGCTTTGCCCGGGCGGCGGACGCGTTGGGCGTGGACCTGATCCAGCAGACCGAAGTGATCGGTTTCCGCAAGGAAAACGGCGTATGCATCGGCGTGGAAACCAACAAGGGCTTCATCGGCGCCAAGCGTGTCGGCGTGGTGACGGCCGGTAACTCCGGGCACATGGCCAAGCTCGCGGGCTTCCGCCTGCCGATCGAATCCCACCCGCTGCAAGCGCTGGTGTCGGAGCCGATCAAGCCAATCATCGACAGCGTGATCATGTCCAACGCCGTGCACGGTTACATCAGCCAGTCCGACAAGGGCGACCTGGTGATCGGCGCCGGTATCGACGGCTACAACGGCTACGGCCAGCGCGGCTCGTACCCGGTGATCGAACACACGGTCCAGGCCATCGTCGAGATGTTCCCGGTGCTCTCCCGCGTACGCATGAACCGCCAGTGGGGCGGCATCGTCGACACCACGCCGGACGCCTGCCCGATCATCTCCAAGACCCCGGTGCCGAACATGTTCTTCAACTGCGGTTGGGGCACCGGTGGCTTCAAGGCAACACCTGGCTCGGGCAACGTATTTGCCGCGAGCCTGGCCAAGGGTGAAATGCACCCATTGGCTGCACCTTTCTCCATCGACCGTTTCCATAACGGTGCGTTGATCGATGAACACGGCGCTGCTGCGGTTGCCCACTAACAGGAGAAATCCCCATGTTGCACATCTTCTGTCCTCACTGCGGCGAACTGCGCTCCGAAGAGGAATTCCATGCATCCGGCCAGGCGCATATCCCGCGTCCGCTGGATCCGAATGCCTGCACCGACGAGCAGTGGGGCGACTACATGTTCTTCCGTGACAACCCACGCGGGTTGCACCATGAACTGTGGGACCACGTCGCCGGTTGCCGCCAGTACTTCAACGTGACCCGTGACACCGTGACCTACGAAATTCTCGAAACCTACAAGATCGGCCAAAAGCCGCAGTTCACCGACAAGGCTGACAGTCCGAAAGCGGCTGCACAGGCTCTGGGAGAGAAGGTATGAGCCAGATCAATCGCCTGTCCAACGGCGGACGGATCGACCGCAACAAAGTGCTGAGCTTCACCTTCAACGGCCAGACCTACAAAGGCTTCGAGGGCGATTCCCTGGCCGCTGCGCTGCTGGCCAACGGTGTCGACATCATCGGCCGCAGCTTCAAGTATTCCCGGCCGCGCGGCATCTACGCCGCCGGTGCCGAAGAGCCGAACGCTGTGCTGCAGATCGGTGCCACCGAAGCCACGCAAATCCCTAACGTGCGCGCCACGCAACAGGCGCTGTACCAGGGTCTGGTCGCCACCAGCACCAACGGCTGGCCGAACGTGAACAACGACATGATGGGCATTCTCGGCAAGGTCGGCGGCAAGCTGATGCCGCCGGGCTTCTACTACAAAACCTTCATGTACCCGCAATCGTTCTGGATGACCTACGAGAAGTACATCCGCAAGGCCGCAGGCCTGGGTCGCTCGCCGACCGAGAACGATCCGGACACCTACGACTACATGAACCGTCACTGCGACGTGCTGATCGTCGGCGCCGGCCCTGCTGGCCTGGCCGCCGCACTGGCCGCGGCCCGCAGCGGTGCGCGTGTCATCCTGGCCGATGAGCAGGAAGAGTTTGGCGGCAGCCTGCTTGACTCCCGCGAGAGCCTGGACGGCAAGCCTGCGACCGAATGGGTGGCTGCTGTCGTGGCTGAACTCAAGTCGATGCCGGACGTGGTGCTGCTGCCTCGCGCCACGGTGAACGGTTACCACGACCATAACTTCCTGACCATCCACGAGCGCCTCACCGACCACCTCGGCGACCGCGCACCGATCGGCCAGGTCCGCCAGCGCATCAACCGCGTTCGCGCCAAGCGCGTGGTCCTGGCGACCGGCGCCTGCGAGCGTCCGCTGGTCTACGGCAACAACGACGTGCCGGGCAACATGCTGGCCGGTGCGGTGTCCACCTACGTGCGTCGCTACGGCGTGGCACCGGGCAAGAAACTGGTGCTGAGCACCAACAACGACCACGCCTACCGCGTGGCCCTGGACTGGTTCGACGCTGGCCTGCAAGTGGTGGCCGTGGCCGATGCCCGTAGCAATCCGCGTGGTGCGCTGGTGGAAGAAGCCCGCGCCAAGGGCATCCGCATCCTCACCGGCAGCGCCGTGATCGAGGCCCGTGGCAGCAAGCGCGTCACCGGGGCACGTGTTGCCGCGATCGACGTCCGTGCCCACAAAGTCACCAGCCCCGGCGAATGGCTGGACTGCGACCTGGTGGCCAGTTCCGGCGGCTACAGCCCGGTGGTTCACCTGGCTTCGCACCTGGGCGGCAAGCCGATCTGGCGTGAAGACATCCTCGGTTTCGTACCGGGCGAAGCACCGCAAAAACGTGTGTGTGTCGGTGGTGTGAACGGCGTCTACAGCCTCGGCGACAGCTTGGCCGACGGTTTCGAAGGCGGCGTGCGCGCGGCCAGCGAAGCCGGCTTCAAAGCGGTTGAGGGCGTGTTGCCCAAAGCTTTGAGCCGTCATGAAGAGCCAACCCTGGCGCTGTTCCAGGTGCCCCACGAAAAATCCACTGCACGAGCGCCGAAGCAATTCGTCGACCTGCAGAACGACGTCACCGCCGCCGCCATCGAACTCGCCACCCGCGAAGGCTTCGAATCGGTGGAACACGTCAAGCGCTACACCGCACTGGGCTTCGGCACCGACCAGGGCAAGCTGGGCAACGTCAACGGCCTGGCCATCGCGGCCCGTTCGCTGAACGTGAGCATCCCGCAGATGGGCACCACCATGTTCCGTCCGAACTACACGCCGGTGACCTTCGGCGCGGTGGCTGGCCGGCACTGTGGGCACATCTTCGAGCCGGTGCGTTACACCGCACTGCATGCCTGGCATGTGAAGAACGGTGCCGAATTCGAGGACGTCGGCCAATGGAAGCGCCCTTGGTACTTCCCGAAGAACGGCGAAGACATGCATGCCGCGGTCAAGCGCGAATGCAAGGCCGTGCGCGACAGCGTTGGCCTGCTGGACGCCTCGACCCTGGGCAAGATCGACATCCAGGGCCCGGACGCCCGTGAGTTCCTCAACCGCGTCTACACCAACGCCTGGACCAAGCTCGACGTGGGCAAGGCCCGCTACGGCCTGATGTGCAAGGAAGACGGCATGGTCTTCGACGACGGCGTGACGGCCTGTCTGGCGGACAACCACTTCCTGATGACCACCACCACGGGCGGCGCGGCGCGCGTGCTGCAATGGCTGGAGATCTATCACCAGACCGAATGGCCGGACCTGAAGGTGTACTTCACCTCGGTCACCGACCACTGGGCGACCATGACCCTGTCGGGCCCCAACAGCCGCAAGCTGCTGAGCCACGTCACCGACATCGACCTGGACAAGGACGCGTTCCCGTTCATGACCTGGAAGGAAGGCCTGGTGGGCGGCGTGCCGGCGCGGGTGTTCCGGATCTCGTTCACCGGTGAACTGTCGTACGAAATCAACGTGCAGGCCGACTACGCCATGGGCGTGCTCGAGCAGATCGTCGAGGCCGGCAAGCAGTACAACCTGACCCCGTATGGCACCGAGACCATGCACGTGTTGCGGGCCGAGAAGGGCTTCATCATCGTCGGTCAGGACACGGACAGCTCGATGACCCCGGACGACCTGAACATGGGTTGGTGCGTAGGCCGGACCAAACCGTTCTCGTGGATCGGCTGGCGCGGCATGAATCGCGAGGATTGCGTGCGTGAAGACCGCAAGCAACTGGTGGGCCTCAAGCCGATCGACCCGAATGTCTGGCTGCCGGAAGGTGCGCAACTGGTGTTCAACACCAAGCAGGCGATCCCGATGACCATGGTTGGCCACGTGACCTCCAGCTATGCCCACAACTCCCTGGGTTATTCATTTGCCATGGGCGTGGTCAAGGGCGGCCTCAAGCGGATGGGCGAGCGCGTGTTCGCACCATTGGCCGACGGCAGCGTGATCGAGGCAGAGATTGTTTCTTCGGTGTTCTTCGATCCGAAGGGGGATCGGCAGAACATCTAACATTCAAGCCCTGTGGTGGGGGCATGTGGGAGCAAGGCTTGCTCCCGCAGCGCCACGCACCGGCAGGTCGAGCAAGCATTCAAGACAGGTGCTCCATATGACCGCAGTCAACGTGTACCAACAACGCCCAACCACCGGGGCCAAGGCCGAGTCGTCGCTGCACCATGCCGACCTCGCAAGCAGGGTGGGCAAGGGCCGCAAGAACGCCGGCGTGACCGTGCGCGAGAAAAAACTCCTGGGTCACCTGACCCTTCGTGGCGACGGTCACGACCCGGCGTTCGCCGCCGGCGTGCACAAGGCCTTGGGCCTGGAATTGCCAGGTGCGCTGACCGTCATCGTCAAGGGTGAAACCAGCCTGCAATGGCTCGGCCCGGACGAGTGGCTGCTGGTGGTGCCCACTGGCGAAGAATTCGCCGCCGAGAAGAAACTGCGCGAAGCCCTGGGCGAGCTGCATATCCAGATCGTTAACGTCAGCGGCGGCCAGCAGATTCTCGAACTGTCCGGCCCGAACGTGCGCGACGTGCTGATGAAATCCACCAGCTACGACGTTCACCCAAACAACTTTCCGGTGGGCAAGGCCGTGGGCACGGTGTTTGCCAAGTCGCAACTGGTGATCCGCCACACGGGCGAAGACACTTGGGAACTGGTGATCCGCCGCAGCTTCTCCGATTACTGGTGGCTGTGGTTGCAGGATGCCGCGGCTGAGTATGGGTTGAGCGTGCAGGGCTGAAACACTGCAGTCCTTGTGGAAGCAAAACTGTGGGAGCAAAGCTTGCTCGCGATGCGGGCGCTTGAGTTCCAGATAGACCGCGTTGTTTTTATCGCGAGCAAGCTTTGCTCCCACAGATAAATCCTCCGCCACAGGTTCTGTGTCCGGCGGGGGGGTTATCCATAACAAACAGGAGTCACCGCAATGAGCCGCGCCCCAGACACATGGATCTTGACTGCCGACTGCCCCAGCGTGCTCGGCACGGTGGACGCGGTGACCCGCTTTCTGTTCGAGCAGGGCTGCTACGTCACCGAGCACCACTCCTTCGACGACCGCCTCTCCGGACGCTTCTTCATTCGCGTGGAGTTTCGCCAACCGGAAGGTTTTGACGAGCAGAATTTCCGCACCGGCCTGGCCGAGCGTGCCGAAGCCTTCGGCATGATTTTCGAACTGACGCCGCCCAACTACCGGCCCAAAGTGGTGATCATGGTCTCCAAGGCCGATCACTGCCTCAACGACTTGCTCTACCGCCAGCGCATCGGCCAGTTGTCCATGGACGTGGTGGCCGTGGTGTCCAACCACCCGGACCTCAAGCCGCTGGCCGACTGGCACCAGATTCCCTACTACCACTTCCCCCTGGACCCGAACGACAAGCCTTCCCAGGAGCGGCAGGTGTGGCAGGTGATCGAAGACACCGGCGCCGAGTTGGTGATCCTTGCGCGCTACATGCAAGTGCTGTCGCCGGAGTTGTGCCGCAAGCTCGACGGCAAGGCGATCAACATCCACCACTCGCTGCTGCCGGGCTTCAAGGGCGCCAAGCCGTACCACCAGGCCTACAACAAAGGCGTGAAACTGGTGGGTGCCACGGCGCACTACATCAACAACGACCTGGACGAAGGCCCGATCATCGCCCAGGGCGTGGAAGTGGTGGACCACAGCCACTATCCCGAAGACCTGATCGCCAAGGGCCGGGACATCGAAGGGCTGACGCTGGCCCGGGCGGTGGGGTATCACATCGAGCGGCGGGTGTTTCTCAATGCCAACCGAACCGTTGTTCTTTAGATCGCCATCGCGAGCAGGCCCTTACAGACAACAAAGAAACAAGACACAAGCACTACCCGAGCAATCAACGCGCTGCCTGCCTGGGCAACGCAGTTCCACAAAAACAACAGCGAGGTGAAAGCATGTCTGGTAATCGTGGTGTCGTGTATCTCGGCAACGGCAAGGTCGAAGTACAGAAAATCGACTATCCAAAAATGCAGGACCCGCGCGGCAGGAAGATTGAGCACGGTGTCATCCTGCGCGTGGTCTCCACCAACATCTGCGGCTCCGACCAGCACATGGTGCGCGGCCGTACCACTGCCCAGACCGGCCTGGTCCTGGGTCACGAAATCACCGGTGAAGTGATCGAAAAGGGCAGCGACGTCGAGAACCTGAAAATCGGTGATCTGGTGTCGGTGCCGTTCAACGTGGCTTGCGGGCGCTGCCGTTCCTGCAAGGAGCAACACACTGGCGTGTGCCTGACCGTCAACCCGGCCCGTGCCGGCGGTGCCTACGGTTATGTGGACATGGGTGACTGGACCGGCGGCCAGGCCGAATACGTACTGGTGCCGTACGCCGACTTCAACCTGTTGAAACTGCCGGACCGCGACAAGGCCATGGAGAAAATCCGCGACCTGACCTGCCTGTCCGACATCCTGCCGACCGGCTACCATGGCGCCGTCACCGCCGGCGTTGGTCCTGGCAGCACCGTCTACATCGCCGGTGCCGGCCCGGTTGGCCTGGCGGCCGCTGCTTCCGCCCGCCTGCTGGGCGCGGCGGTGGTGATCATTGGCGACGTCAACCCGGTTCGCCTGGCCCATGCCAAGGCCCAGGGTTTTGAAATCGCCGACCTGTCCCAGGACACCCCATTGCACGAACAGATCGCCGCCTTGCTGGGCGAGCCTGAAGTCGATTGCGCCGTCGATGCGGTAGGCTTCGAAGCCCGCGGCCACGGTCATGACGGCGTCAAGCACGAAGCCCCGGCCACCGTGCTCAACTCGTTGATGGGCGTGGTGCGCGTGGCCGGCAAAATCGGCATCCCTGGCCTCTACGTCACCGAAGACCCGGGCGCTGTCGATGCCGCGGCGAAAATGGGCAGCCTGAGCATTCGCTTCGGCTTGGGCTGGGCTAAATCCCACAGCTTCCACACCGGCCAGACCCCGGTGATGAAGTACAACCGCCAGTTGATGCAGGCGATCATGTGGGACCGTATCAACATTGCTGAAATCGTAGGCGTGCAGGTGATCAGCCTGGATGACGCGCCGAAGGGCTATGGCGAGTTCGATGCGGGCGTGCCGAAGAAGTTTGTGATCGATCCGCATAAGTTGTTTAGTGCGGCGTAAGGTTGGAAGCAAGACGGGAGAAGGGCGACAGTGATGTCGCCCTTTTTTATGTTTCGAAAACGTTGCCCTGGCCCTGTTGTTGCGCCACACGCTGATCGTGGTAGCTCGGACCGAACGTTATTCCGGCGTCACCCTCGTGGCTTGCATGCCTTTATCCCCCTTCTCGATTTCGAAGGAGACCATTTGCTTCTGTTTTAACGTTTTATAACCTTCACCTGCTATCGCCGAATAATGAACGAACAGTTCCTCGCCGTCGTTGCCGCAGGTGATGAAACCATAGCCTTTTGCATCGTTAAACCATTTAACGGTTCCTTTGATTCGGTCGTTCATTTTTATTGTCCTGCTTGCCCGAATGAAGAAAGGCACAGGGACTGTAGTTTGCCCAGAGCCTTGTTTTTCGCTGTCTCGGCTGGAGATTAGAATCGCCATATCCAGTTGCCTACTGTCAGAGTTGACAGTAGGCAATACCGAGAAGAAATAACGGATTTTGCGTTGATAGTTGGATGACTGGCGCAGCTGTCATGCAAGCGAAAGGTCAACAGATCGCAGGCTTCGCCAGTTCCTGCAGAACCCACGCTCGCTACGGTTAATCGCGAGCGACTGCCATCCTGACCCGCTCGCAGAACTGCGGGCAGAACACCCTGGGTGTTCGGGTCGCGGCAATCATTTTGTGCCCAGGTCAGGGCCAGGAAGCTGAACGCCAGGCTGATCATCGTCGGCGAGGAGGCCGCACTGTACGGTAACGGAGCAGGTGATGGCAGGACGCCTTGAGACGTTGTGCAGGAACAGTGACGCGGTTGCCATTGCCGATCAGAAAGTCAGGTTGAAGTAGTCGCTGTCCATTAACCTGCACATTCTGATGTCCGGGCTGTCACAGCGACTATTCGCCCATCCTGAAAATGCCGGTTCCAGGATCTGCTGATACTCCAGATTCAGATTGATATCCCCGTACCGGCACGTGATGGTCGCCGTTGTGGCTGCCTGTTGGTCCTCGTCGGCCTCATGGATAACGTACTCGGCACCTTCGAATCGCAACGAGGTCGGGTTGACCACGTCCACCAGGCTTTCGCTTTCCCATTCGTGACCGTCCTGTACATCGACGAAGAAAACATCTTCCACCGATTCAATGTTTCTATGGATGTCAGTGACGGCAGGGCACGTTATTTCACCGGCATGGGCGTGGCCAATGAGCAGCAAAAATAATGCCGCGCCTCCAGCCAGTATTTTTTTCATTTACCAACCTCCAAGGCTCAGTTCGACGATTTCATGACTTTGGTCGGGCGGGCCACTGTCAATGTTGACAGTTATTTATGTCAATTCAGAACTGTATATGGATATTTGGTAACTTTTAGCTATATAAAAAAGTGCAGTTTTCCTTGAATCGGATGTTTCTGACGGCCTTGAAAGATTTTTCTGTAATGGCTATCGGCCATTTATGTAATACATGTAGGAACAATCTCCGTCCACGCCAGTCCAACGCACGCTTCACGCCGCTCTTCATGGGCGGCTTTTTCATGCTCAAGAGGATCTCCAGGATGAAGGTTTCACGCGGTTTTGCTCTGTCTTGCCTGTTGACGCTGGCTGCCAGCCCAGCCTTCGCGCAGTTCAGCCTCAATGATGCGGCCAATGTGGTGTCGGCCATGCAGGGCAACCAAGGCGAGCAGGGCGAGGGCGTTGTGGCCGCCGCGCCGAAAGCCGCCGGGTTGCTCAACACGCTGGGATCGGAACTCAAGATCACGCCGGAACAGGCCATCGGCGGTGCCGGTGCGATGCTGGGGCTGGCGAAGAACCGACTCAGCGAGCCGCAGTTCTCCGAGTTGAGCAAAAGTGTGCCGGGCCTGGATCAGATCGCCGGGAACAGCGCCATCGGCGGGCTCAATGGCCTGGGCGGTTTGCTCGGGGGCGGGTCGGACAAAAACGCACTGCTCGACGGGTTGCTGGGTAACGTCAAGGACACCGATGACCTGAACAATGCCTTCAGTGCGTTGGGCATGGACAGCGGCATGATCGGCCAGTTTGCCCCGATCATCTTGCAGTACCTCGGCCAACAGGGGGTGGCGGGTTCGTTGCTGCAGAACCTGGGGGGTATTTGGGGAGCCGGAGCCTGATCAGCTCCCCTTGTTGCGTAAAGCCGCGATGCGCCGATCCTTTTCAGTCCAGAGCCGGTTGACCCAGTCCTGCACGTACTGGCGGAACACCGGGTCGTTTTCGTAGTCGCCCTGCCACAGTGCCGGGTCCAGTTCGCGGGTCTGGATGTCGATGATGACCCTGGGCACCGCGCCGCTGATCAAATCCCAAAAACCGGGAATGCGTGCCTGCGGGTACACCACCGTCACGTCCAGCACCGCGTCCAGCTGTTCGCCCATGGCCGCCAGCACGAACGCCACGCCGCCGGCCTTGGGCTTGAGCAGGTGGGTGAAGGGCGATTGCTGTTGTTGGCTTTTGGTGGCGGTGAAGCGGGTGCCTTCGAGGTAGTTGACCACGGTGACCGGTTGGCGCTTGAACAGCTCGCAGGCGGCCTTGGTGATTTCCAGGTCCTTGCCGGCCAGTTCCGGGTTCTTTGCCAGGAAAGCCTTGGTGTAGCGCTTCATGAACGGGTAGTCCAGTGCCCACCAGGCCAAGCCCAGGAACGGCACCCAGATCAGCTCTTTCTTGAGGAAGAATTTGAAGAACGGTGTGCGCCGGTTGAGGGTCTGGATGAGGGCGGGGATGTCTACCCAGGATTGGTGATTGCTGATTACCAGATAAGACGTGTCGCCGCGCAGGTCGGCGCCGCCACGGATGTCCCAGCGGGTGGGGATGCACAGGGCAAAGATCAGCTTGTCGATCTCGGCCCAGGTTTCGGCGATCCACATCACCGCCCATGAGGCGTAGTCGCGAAAACGCCCGGGCAGGACCAGTTTGAGTACCGCGAACACCATCAACGGTCCGAACAGCACCAGGGTATTGAGCAACAACAGCAGCGTGACGAAACAGCCGGTGAGCAGGCGGCGCATAGATGACTCTTGCAAACAGATGGGCGGGCCATGATAAGCAAGCTTCGGGCAGCAGGCCAAATCGGCTGGAACGAAAGTTTCACTTTGGCCTGGCTAAACTGGGTCGGTTTTTGTGGGCCACAGTTTGCTCCTGCAGGGCTCTGTAGGAGCTGACGAAGGCTCGGGCCGCGTTCGGACGATCTTTTGATCTTTCGCTTGAGACTCAAGTGGCTGGGGAAAGATCGCAGCCTCGTGTCACTCGACAGCTTCTACAGGTCCGAGCAGGCCACAGGCGTGTTCAACCGAACGAATTCATCAGCCACGGTCTAAAAAACCACCCACATAGGAAGCCCTATTGCATGAAATCCTTTCTCGCCCTGCTTTCCCTGGTGGCCCTTCCAGTGTTGGCCGCCGAGCCGACCCTGTACGGGCGCTACGAATACATCGCGCTGCCGGAAATCGGCGGTGAGGTGCTCAAGGCCAAGATGGACACCGGCGCCCTGACCGCCTCGCTGTCGGCCAAGGACATCGAAACCTTCACCCGCGACGGCGATGATTGGGTGCGCTTCCGTCTGGCGACCAAGGATGCGAGCAACAAGGTCTACGAACACAAGATTGCGCGCATCAGCAAGATCAAGACCCGCTCCGAGGAGGATGAAGACGACGATGAAAAGATCGCGCCCACCAAGCGTCCGGTGGTCGATCTGGAGTTGTGCCTGGGTAACGTCAGGCGCACGGTCGAGGTCAACCTGACGGACCGCAGCAGTTTCAATTACCCGCTGCTGATTGGCGCCAAGGCGTTACGTGAATTCGGCGCGGCAGTGAACCCGGCGCGGCGGTTTACGGCGGATAAGCCTGACTGCTGATTTCCCTGATTGACTCACCCCAAGGCTTGCGGCACCGTTCCGGCAACTTTACTGCCAGGCTCGCAAGCCATGCCTCATATCCTGATTGTCGAAGACGAAGCCGCCATCGCCGATACGCTGGTGTTTGCCCTGCAAGGGGAGGGTTTCGACACCACGTGGCTGAGCCTTGGCGCGGCGGCCCTCGAGCACCAGAAAAGCACCCCGGCGGACCTGATCATCCTCGATGTGGGGCTGCCGGATATCAGCGGATTCGAGACATGTAAAAATCTCAGACGTTTCAGCGACGTTCCGGTCATCTTTCTGACAGCACGGGATGGCGAGATAGACCGGGTGGTGGGTCTGGAGATCGGTGCCGACGATTACGTGGTCAAACCCTTCAGCCCCCGCGAGGTGGCGGCCAGGGTCCGGGCGATTCTCAAGCGCGTGGCACCGAGGCCGTTGGTGGAGCCGGGCATGGCGCTGTTTCAGGTCGATGCCGAGCGTGTGCAGATCAACTATCGCGGCAAACCGCTGAACCTCACCCGCCACGAATTCCGCCTGCTCAATTGCCTGCTGGAGCAACCCGAACGGGTCTTCAGCCGCGAACAGTTGCTCGATGCCCTGGGGGTGCCCAGCGATGCCGGCTACGAGCGCAGCATCGACAGCCACATTAAGAGCGTGCGCGCCAAGCTGCGCCTGGTCCGGGCCGAGGCCGAGCCGATCCAGACGCATCGGGGCCTGGGCTATAGCTACAGCCCGGGGCACAGCTGATGTCGCTGGGGATCCGGATTTTCCTGGTGTATGTGCTGTTCATCGCCTTGACCGGTTATTTCGTGCTCAACACGGTCATGGAGGAAATCCGCCCCGGCGTGCGTCAGTCCACCGAAGAAACCCTGGTGGACACGGCCAACCTGATGGCCGAGATCCTGCGGGACGATTTCAAGGCCGGCACCCTCAATCAGAATCGCTGGCCGCAGCTGCTCAAGGCCTATGGCGAGCGTCAGCCGGCGGCCACGATCTGGGGCTTGCCGAAAAACCAGGTCAGCCACCGCATTTACGTCACCGATGCCAATGGCATCGTGGTGCTCGATTCCAGTGGTGTGGCGGTGGGGCAGGATTATTCGCGCTGGAACGACGTCTACCTGACCTTGCGCGGCCACTACGGCGCCCGTTCGAGCCGCAGCGATCCGGATGATCCGACGTCTTCGGTGATGCACGTCGGCGCGCCGATCCGCGACAACGGCCACATCATCGGGGTCGTCACCGTCGCCAAGCCCAACAGTTCATTGCAGCCTTATGTCGATCGCACCGAGCGGCGGCTGTTGGCCTATGGCGCCGGGTTGATCGGCCTGGGCCTGTTGCTGGGGGGCTTGCTGTCGTGGTGGCTGAGCGCGGCATTGCGCCGGTTGACGGCCTATGCCCAGGCGGTCAGCCAGGGGCGGCGGGTGGAGGTGCCGCATTATCGCGGCGGCGAGTTCGAGCAACTGGCGGGCGCGGTGGAACACATGCGCACTCAGTTGGAAGGCAAGGCTTACGTCGAGCGTTACGTGCACACGTTGACCCACGAACTCAAGAGCCCGCTGGCGGCGATTCGCGGCGCCGCCGAACTGCTGCAAAGCGACATGCCCGCCGCCCAGCATCAGCGCTTTGTCAGCAACATCGACAACGAAAGTGCGCGCATGCAGCAGTTGATCGAACGCTTGCTCAACCTGGCCCAGATCGAGCAGCGCCAGGGACTGGAGGAAGAAGTCGCGGTGCCGCTGGCGGCGTTGATGGACGAGCTGCTGGAGGCCCGCGGCGGCTGGATTGAAAGTCGGCAATTGAGGATCGAACAGCGCATCGCTGCTGACCTGACGTTGACCGGAGAGCCGTTCCTGTTGCGCCAGGCCTTGGGCAATCTGCTGGAAAACGCCCTGGACTTTACCCCCGTCAACGGCCTGCTACGGGTCAGCGCTGAGCGCCGTGGGAAGCGTGTCGAGATCCGCCTGTTCAATCAGGCCGCGCCGATCCCCGACTACGCGCTGCCGCGCTTGAGCGAGCGTTTCTATTCTCTGCCGCGCCCGGACAGCGGCCGCAAGAGCACCGGCCTGGGGCTCAACTTCGTGGAGGAGGTGGTGCAGTTGCATGGAGGGCAGTTCAGTATTGGCAATGTCGAGGGCGGGGTGGAAGTGGTTCTGCGGTTGCCCTGAACACCCCGTTACTCGGTCTGGAACCCTATTGTGGCGAAGGCGCTTGCTCCCGCTGGGTTGCGCCTGTAGAAACTGTGCAAGAGCTGCGTAGGAACTGCGTAGGAGCTGCGTAGGAGCTGTCGAGTGCAACGAGGCTGCGATCTTTTCAAAGACACTTGAATCTCCAAGTGAAAGATCAAAAGATCAAAAGATCAAAAGATCGCAGGCTTCGCCAGCTCCTACAGGGCGCAACGGGAGCGAGCTCCCTCGCCACAGGTTTCATTGATCAGGCGGATTCCAGTCTCCACACAATCTCCATATTCTCCCCATAAATCCCTCACACAGCCATTCCAGACTCTCCCGCATTCGAACAGGGAGAGCCCCACATGAACCGCAGCCTCGCCATAAAACTGGGCATGATCGCCCTCTTGATTCTCTTGCTGATGATCCCGCTGTTGATGATCAACGGCCTCATCGATGAGCGCCAGGAGTTGCGCGACGGTGTGCTGCAGGACATCGCCCGCAGCTCCAGCTACAGCCAGCAACTGATCGGGCCGATGATCGTGGTGCCGTTTCGCAAGAGCGTGAAGGTCTGGAACACCAACGAGAAGACCGGTGTGCGTTTCCTGGAAACCGTCGAGCGAACCGGCGAGTTGTATTTTTTGCCGGAGCAATTCGAACTCGACGGCCAGGTCCGCACCGAAACCCGTGCCCGGGGCATCTACGAAGCGCGGTTGTTCCATGCCGATAACCGGATCGATGGCCGCTTCAAGGTGCCTGAGCGCTACGGTGTCGCCGCCAAGGACTTTGCCGACTATCGCTTCGATGAACCGTACCTGAGCGTCGGTATCAGCGATATTCGCGGCATCGAGAATACGCTGACCCTGACGCTGAACCAGCAGACCGTCGACTTCCTGCCAGGCTCGCGGCTCGGTTGGCTGGGGCAGGGTGTGCATGTGCCGCTGCCGATGATCACCGCCCAGGGCAGCCCTGAGCTGACCTTCGGTTTCGACCTGCGCCTGCAAGGCACTGGCGAGTTCCAGATTCTGCCAGTGGGCAAATCCACCAAGGTGCACCTGTCGGCCGACTGGCCACACCCCAGCTTCATCGGCAACTACCTGCCCAGCCAGCGTGAGATCAATGAACAGGGTTTCAGTGCCGACTGGCAGACGTCGTTTTTTTCCACCAACCTGCTGGAAACACTACAAGCCTGCGAACCGAGCGATGGTTGTGACGCGTTCCGCAGCCGGGCCTTCGGCGTGAGCTTCATCGACCCGGTGGACCAGTACCTCAAGAGCGACCGGGCGATCAAATATGCGCTGCTGTTTGTCGCCCTGACCTTCGCCGGCTTCTTCCTCTTCGAAGTGCTCAAGAGCCTGGCGGTGCATCCGGTCCAGTACGCCCTGGTGGGTGTGGCGCTGGCGTTCTTTTATCTGCTGCTGTTGTCGCTGTCGGAGCACATCGGCTTCACCCTGGCGTACCTGGTGTCGGCCAGCGCCTGTGTCTTGCTGATCGGCTTCTATGTCTGCCATGTGCTGCGCAGCGTCAGCCATGGCCTGGGATTCTCGGCAGGGCTGGCGGGCTTGTACGGTTTGCTCTACGGCCTGTTGAGCGCCGAGGACTACGCGCTGTTGATGGGCTCGCTGTTGCTGTTCGGCCTGCTGGGCGTGTTCATGGTGCTGACCCGCAAGTTGGACTGGTATGGGGTTGGGGCGAAGCCGGCGGTGGCGATGAGCTTTGAGCTGGGAGAGGTGAAATGAGCCGGTCGTTGGGGTTGCGGGAGGATCAGCGGGTGCGGGAGGTGTTGGTGATGCAGATTGCCGGGTTGTTTCCTTTGGATCCGGTGCGCTGCCATCGCGGGCAAGCCTTGCTCCCACAGGTCGAGCGGGTCCATGTGGGAGCCAACCTGCTCCCACAGGTTGAGCGGTGGTCCATGTGGGAGCAAGGCTTGCCCGCGATGAGGCCGGTACAGCTAACGCAAAGCTAGACCCTGGGCACTGTCTCGAGCATCGACGGCCGCAAGCTCACTTCGGCAAACCACGCTGCCAATTGCGGGTTGGCCTTGCGCCATTCCAGGTCCGGATGGCGCAGGTCCAGGTAGCCCAGGGCGCAGGCCACGCTGATGGAGGCTACGTCGAAATGGCAGGTCAGTTCGGCAATCGCTTCGGCTTCGAGCATGCCCAGGGCCCGGCGAATCTTGTCCCGTTGCGCATCGAGCCATTGGTCCCAGTGTTTTTCCACAGGACGTAGCGCAGTTTCGTAGCGGATCATCACAGCCGCATCCATGATTCCATCGGCCAGGGAGGCCAGGGTCAGGCGCCGCCAGCGGGCCGCGCCGTCCCGGGGGATCAGCGGGTTGCCGACGTGCTGGTGATCGAGGTAGTCGAGGATGACGCGGCTGTCGTGGATCACCGTCCCGTTGGCCAGGCGCAGGGCCGGGATCTTGCTCAACGGGTTGTCATCGATGAGCGCCCGGTCTGGCTTGACCGGCGAGAGCTGGCTGAGCTGCAACGCCACGCGGTCTTGCTGGCCGGTTTCGTGCAGCAGCACCAGGACTTTGCGAACGAAGGGCGAAGCGGGGTTGTGGAACAGCGTCATGCTGGGATTGGACATGCAGGCATCCTCGATAATCGGCCAGGGGCTTAGCCTAGACAGTTCCAAGGCAGCTGGCGAGTTCCAGTGTGGGAGCGTCCGTCTGGAGTTATCCGCGCTTGATCAATCCCCACGTTCCCAGGACCGTCGGGACCCCCAAACCCACCCAGCTCACCGCATCCCAGGCTCCGTCACCGAGCAACGCGCTGAACAACCCCGCCGCGCTAAGCGCACCGATCATCAGGGGAATACCAAACACCTTCCAGAAACTCGACTGCCGAGGCCTCACGAGGCGACCTCCGTACCAACGGTTGCCCGCCTGGCCGCTTTACGCCGCACCAACCACAAGTAAACGCCGCTGCCCAGGACGATGATGGTCAGTACATCGAGGGTCGCCCAGAAGATCTGCATCGGCCGGCCACCGTAGTCGCCGAAGTGCAGCGGCAGGGACAGGCTCATCATGTCCATGTACCACGGCCGTTCGGCGACGGCGGTGACGTCCAGGGTGGTGGCATCGATCAGCACGGGCGTGAGCAGGTGCGAGGTCAGGTGGGTGTCACCCTTCATGAAGACGCTGTAGTGGTGCTCGCTGGAGAACAACGTGCCGGGGAAGGCAATGAAACTCGGTTCCATGCCCGGAGCGACGTCCTTGGCGATGTCCAGCAGCCGGGTGGCCGGCGCCAGTTGGGTCAGTGGCGGGGCGTTGCGGTAGGGTTCGACCATGGCGCTGAGGCTGTCGTTGCGCCACGCGGCGATGATCAGGTCGGCGCACGCGGCGATCACGCCGGTGACGCCCACGGTCAGTGCCCAGACCAGCGTGACCACGCCGATCAGGTTGTGCAGGTCGAGCCAGCGCAGGCGCGTGGATTTGTCCTGGCGCACCGTGGCGAACTTCAAGCGACGCATGAACGGCAGGTACAGGACCACCCCGGAGACGATGGCGATCACGAACAGCAGGCCCATGAACGCCAGCAACAACTTGCCCGGCAGCCCGGCGAACATGTCCACGTGCAGGCGCAGCATGACCATCATGAAACCGCCATTGGCCGAGGGCATTTCCAGGGCCTCGCCGGTACGCCCATCGAGCATGAAGGTGTGGGACGAGTTGGGTTCGGTGCCCGGCGTCGGCGCCATGATGGTGATGACGCCGTTGGGCTCGTCATCGTCCCAGCCAAAATACTGGACCACTTCACCCGGGCGGTGAGCCTTGGCTTTTTCCACCAGTTGTTGCAGGTCCAGCGGCCGCGTGTCGGCCGGCATTTCCCGAAGCTGCGGGGCGTCGCCCAACAGGTGTTCGATTTCATGGTGGAAGATCAACGGTAGCCCGGTGATTGCCAGCATCAGCAGGAACACCGTGCAGATCAGGCTGGTCCAGGTGTGGACGAAAGACCAGCGGCGGATGGTTTTGCTTTTCATGATCGATCCGAATGCAAGAGGGCCACGATGCCTGATATCAGCCGAGAAACCTGTGGGAGCGGGCTTGCTCGCGAAAGCGGTGTGCCAGACAACATCATTGTTGATTGTTACGCCGTCTTCGCGAGCAAGCCCGCTCCCACAGGGATTTCATCTGACTGATGGATCTCGGTTACAGGTGCCCTCAAAGATTTTGCAAATGCTAACCGTTTACCATTTGTAATTCACGCTGGCGACGACATTGCGTTGGTCACCGTAGTAGCAGTAGAAACCGTCGCAAGTGGACAGGTAGTCCTTGTTGAAGAGGTTCTTCGCATCCACCGCCACCGTGACCCCTTTGAGGGTCTGGTTCAGACGACCCAGGTCGTAATGGGCCGAGGCGTCATACACGGTGTAGGACCCGACATGGCCCCAGTCGGTGTTGGTGGTGTTGCCGTAGGTGTCGCCGACGTAACGCACACCGGCGCCGACGCCGAAGCCGTCCAGTGGGCCGTTATGCCAGGTGTAATCCGCCCAGGCAGTGGCCTGGTTGCGCGGCACCTGGGCCATGCGCTTGCCTTTTTCCGCCGCCGTGCCCTTGGTGATTTCGCTGTCGTTGTAGGTATAGGAGCCGATGAGCTTGAGGTTGTCGGTCACGTCGCCCGAGGCTTCCAGTTCCAGGCCACGCACCTGGACTTCACCCACCTGGCGGGTGACGTTGTTTTCGGTGACAGAGTTATTTTTCTGGGTCAGGTCGAACACCGCAGCGGTCAGCAGGGTCTTGGTGCCGGGTGGCTGGTACTTGATGCCCGCTTCGTACTGTTCGCCTTCGGTCGGCTTGAATGCTTCGGTGCTGTTGACGGTTGAACCTGCCGCCGCCTGGAACGATTGGGCGAAGGAAATGTAGGGCGTCACGCCGTTATCGAAGACGTAGCTCAACGCCGCGTTGCCGCTGAATTTCTTGTCACGCTGGGTGTTGGTGACGTTGTTCAGGTTGTGGAACACGGTGCCGGTGTGAATCCAGTCTTCACGACCTCCGAGGGTCAGGCGCCAGTTGTCCAGGGCGATCTGGTCCTGGACATACAGGCCGGTCTGATTGGTTTTCTGGTTGTAGTCGTACATGGTGAAGTACTGGACGTTGGAGAAATCCTGTCCGTAGATCGGGTTGTTGATGTTGCTGGTCGGCACGCCAGTCGAACCCCAATCCCAGCGCGAATTGCTGTTGGAGCGCTGGTGATCCAGGCCCAGCAGCAGGGTGTGGCTGAGGGCGCCGGTCTGGAAGTCGGCCTGGAAGTTGTTGTCCACGGCGAACTGGCTGATGTCTTCGTCAATGACGCTGGCGCTGCGCTTGACGGTGCCATCGGCGCTCACTGCTTGCTCAGGCCCCGCTGGCCAGAATTGCCCGCCAGCGGAAATGCCTTGGGTTTCCAGGTCGCTCTTGGTGTAGCGCAGGTTCTGGCGGAACTGCCAGGTGTCGTTCAGCCGATGTTCAAACGCATAGCCGAGTGCGTAGTAGGTACGGTCGTAGAATTCCCAGTCCGGGTCGCCGAGGTTCTTGTGATGGGAAATCTTGCCCGCTGGCGAGGACAGCTTGGTGCCCTGCAGCGGCAAGAATTGCCCGGTGATGCCGGTGTCGTCGCGGGTGTACTGGGACAGGAAGGTCAGGCGCGTGTCGTCGTTGATGTTCCAGGTCAGGCTCGGCGCGAGGTTGTAGCGCTTGTCCGGGATGTGATCGACCTGGGCATTGCTGTCGCGCACGGTGCCGCTGACTCGATAGAGGAACTGGCCTTCGTCATCGACTTTGCCGGTGCTGTCGAAGTTGATCTGCTTGTGTTCGTTGCTGCCGGCCTGCAACTCGACCTCATTGCTGCTTTCGGCCTGTGGACGACGGCTGACCATGTCCAGCATGCCACCGGGTGGTGTCTGGCCGTAGACCGAGGAGGCCGGGCCACGCAGCACGGCGATGCGCTCAAGGTTCCAGGGCTCGATTTTTGGCGTGATGTAGTTGCCCTTGGGCAGCGGCAGGCCATCGAGGAACTGGGTCGGTATGAAACCGCGAACCAGCAGCCAGTCGTTGCGCGAATCCGAACCGTAGCCGCTGCTCTGCACGCCAGCGGTGTAGCGCAGGGCGTCATTGAGGTTGAGGACCGAACGGTCTTCCATCTGTTGGCGCGTGACCACGGAGACTGAACGCGGCAGTTCGACAATCGGCGTATCCGTCTTGGTGCCGGCGGCGGTGCGGGTGGCGACGTAGCCCTCGGTCGGGCCCCACGCGGTTTCGCTGAGGCCGGACCCGATCACACTGGTTTCCGGCAAGGCCATGACGCCTTCAGGCACCGCCACCAGGCTGTAGGTGCCGGCGCTGCTTTGTTCCAGTTGCAGGCCGGTACCGCGCAAGGCTTCGCGCAATGCGCCCGTGGCGTCGAACTGGCCCTGGACCGGGGCTGAGGTCTTGCCCGAGGCCAGCGACGGATTCAGGCTCAGGGCGAGGCCGGCCTGGCTGGCGATCTGGTTCAAGGTGCTAGCCAGTGGTGCGGCGGGCAGGTTGTAGGTGCGCACGCTGGAGGCCTGTTCGGCGGCCAGCAACGGGCCGCTGGCTAAGGGAGTGGCGAGGGCAATGGCGATGGCCAACAGGCTGGGGCGCAACAGGGTGTCTAGCGGGCGGGACATACGGCGGCTCCTGAATGAAAATATTTCTCAATTGCCTGGGTGCCGGATGAAAATCGAAAAGTGATAGGGCTGGATGAAAATAATTTAGATTCAGATAAAGCGGAAAACCCTTCTGTAGGAGCTGCCGAGCGAAGCGAGGCTGCGATCTTTCTCCAGACATTGAGTCTCAAGCGAAAGATCAGAATCAAAAGATCGCAGCCTTCGGCAGCCCCTACAACGGCGTGCCGTTCACATCAGGGTTTCGGCGCCATGCTCGGCCCCACCACTACCCACCATCGCGTGTGATGCTCGACCTGCACCGGCAAGGTCGGCAGCAGGGCGGTCAAGGCCAGGTCAGTGTCGTGCAGCGGGAAACTGCCGGTGATGCGCAGGTCTGCCACTTGCGGCGCGACCCCCAAGTAGCCTCGCCGGTAACGTCCCAGTTCGTGGACCAGGTCTTCAAGGCGCGCGTTGTCCACCACCAGCATGCCGCGGGTCCAGGCATCGGCGCCGGGCTTCAAGGCAAGGGTCGGGCCGAGGCCGTCGCGGCGCATCAGCACTTGTTGGCCTTCGCGCAGGATCTGTTCCTTGTCCGTGGCCTGTGGATGGGCGGCCACAGCGGATTTCAACACGCTCAGGCGCGTGCCTTTGTCTTCACGCTTGACCAGGAACCGTGTGCCCAAGGCGCGCAGGCTGCCTTCGCGGGTCTCGACGATAAATGGGCGAGGGTCGTTGTGACCGGTTTCCACCAGGATCTCGCCTTCCTGCAGGACGATGCGTCGCTGCTTGTCATCGAAACGCACATCCAGGGCACTGTGGGTGTTGAGGTTGATCAGCGTGCCATCGGCCAGGCGCAGGGTGCGCTGTTCGCCTGTCGCGGTGCGCTGATCGGCCAGCCAGTAATCCAGCGGCAGGTAACGATCGCCGGCAAACAAGGCCAGGCCGATGACCGCGACAACACAGGCCAGGCCGCTGCCGATCTTGCGTATCCGGCGGCGAATGCTCACCCGCGATTGCAGCAACGCGGCGCGCGCCGGCCCGGTGGCCACACTGAAGCGCTGGTCAAGCATGCCCAACTGCCGCCAGGCCCGGGCGTGTTCTTCGTCGGCGGCATGCCAGCGGGCGAAGGCTTCACGTTCCTGGGCGCTGCTCGAGTCCAGGGACAACTGCCAGGCAATGGCGGCATCCAGCACGCTGGCCGAGACCGGTTTGGCATGGGCCTGGCTCATGTCGGTTCACCATAAAGTGCGATGTAGCACTGGCGGATGCCTTGGGCCAGATACTGCCGTACACGTGGCACCGAAACCCCCAGGCGCTCGGCAATTTCGGCGTGGCCGAGGCCGTCGAGGCGGTTATAGAGGAAGGCTGCGCGGGCCTTGCTCGACAGTTTGCCGAGCAGGCGGTCAATGGCCTTGAGGTCTTCGAGGATGATTTGCTGTTCTTCCACCGAGGGCTGCTCGGCCTCGGGGATCAGCATCAGTTCGGTGAGGTAGGCCTGCTCCAGGGCCGCTCGACGGAAATAATCGAACAACAGGCCCTTGGCGATGGCCACCAGAAACGCCCGCGGCTCGCGGGGCGCCTTCAGCTCCTCACGACCCAGCAAGCGCACGAAGGTGTCCTGGCTCAGGTCCTCGGCCCGGTGCGCACACGCCACGTTGCGTCGCAGCCATGCCAATAGCCAAGCGCGATGGTCACGGTACAACGCACCAACCAAATCACTGTGAGACCGGGCACTAGGAACTGACGACACGAAGCATCACCGATGTTTTAAGTAACGAGAATTGTTCGCGATTGTGGCAGAGGGTGGGGAGGGAAAGCAATTGGCGCTGGTCGGGACCCGATTTTGTGGGGCCACATAAGTCTGTGGGCCAAAGAGGTCTGTGGGAGCAAGGCTTGCCCGCGATGCAGGCGACTCGATTTGCCTGTCAAACCCGGCGATGCCATCGCGGGCAAGCCTTGCTCCCACAGGTGACCACCCTTGGAGCAGGGGATTTAGAGCGAAGGCGCCTGTTGCCGCCGTTTCCACTGGCTCAGGCGTTGTTGCAGCTCAAGTGGGCTGTGGAGCCGTTGCTGGCGGGCGCGGCTGAACAGGATCAGCGCCAGTTCCGCCGTGGCCAGGGCATCGGCACTGGCGTTGTGGCGATCGAAGACTTGCAGCTTGAACCAGTCAATCCACTCATCCAGGCCTGACTTGCGCAGATGGGCTTGTGGGCAAAGCATCGGTGCCAGGTCAGCCACGTCGAGGAACGAATGCTGCAGGCGATAGCCCAGGTAGTCTTTCAAGGCCCGCCCGAGCATGTGGGAATCGAACGGCGCGTGAAAAGCCAGCAGCGGACTGTCGCCCACGAACTCCATGAACGCCAGCAGCGCCTCGGCCGGGTCGCTGCCGGCGGCAATGGCGCTGGGCGCCAGGCCATGGATCAACACACTCGGCCCGAGTTTCTGCTTATCGCATTGCAAGGTTCGTTCGAACTGTTGGCTGAAGTCGATGGCGCCATCTTCGATGACCACCGCGCCGATGGACAGCACCTGGTCTTTGTTCAGGTTCAACCCGGTGGTCTCCAGGTCCAGCACGACCCAGCGTTGTTCGCGCAGGTCGCATTCACCCAAGGCTGAAGCCGTCGGCAGGCATTCCAGGCGCCTTTGCATGTCTTCGGACAACATGGGCTGGGCTGGGCGCAACCAGGAAAAAATGCTCACAACTGGTACCTCAGCGTCAGGCTGCTTTGCAGGCGTTGGGCCTGGCGCAGGGACTCGCGCAGGATGCGCCGGTCCAGATGGTTGAGGCTGTCGGGGTCGACGCGGTTGGAGTAGGGCAGGTTCTCGCGGGTTTGCAGTTGGTGCTGCTGCATGCGGGTCTGCTGGATGAAGTGATAGGCCTCTTCATAGGCCGCGCCATCGAGCGGTTCGATCACTTGCTTGTCGACCAATTGCCGCAAGCGCTCCAGGGTATTGTTGGCTTCGATGCCGTTGGCCAGCGCCAGCAGGCGGGCGCCGTCGACGAAGGGCGTCAGGCCTTGCACTTTCAGGTCGAGGGTGGCCTTTTCGCCATTCTTGCGGCTCAGTACGAAATCCCTGAAGCGCCCCACGGGCGGGCGGTGGCGCAGGGCGTTTTCGGCCATCAGGCGCTGGAACAAACGATTGTCGGCCACTTGATCGAGGATCTGCCGGCGCAACTGTTCGCAGCCTTGCTCATCGCCCCAGACCACCCGCAGGTCGAAATAGATGCTCGAGCCCAGCAGGTTTTCCGGGGTCGCTTCGCGAATGAATGCCGAAAAGCGCCGGGCCCATTCAGCGCGGGACAGGCACAACTCGGGGTTGCCGGCCATGATGTTGCCCTTGCACAACGTGAAGCCGCACAGGGCCAGGCTCTGGTTGATCTGCTGGGCGATGGGCAGCAGCAAGCCACGAATCTGTGCGGCATGGGCGGCGTCCCGGGCTTCGAACAAAATGCCGTTGTCCTGATCGGTGTGCAGGGTTTGCTCGCGCCGGCCTTCACTGCCGAAACACAGCCAACTGAACGGCACCCCCGGGTCGCCTTTCTCGGCCAGGGTCAGTTCGATGACGCGGCACACGGTGTGATCGTTGAGCAGGGTGATGATATGGGTGATCTGGGTCGACGACGCACCGTGGGCCAGCATGCGCTCCACCAGTTGGCCGATCTCGCCACGCAGGGCCACGAGGTTTTCCACCCTGGGCGCGTTGCGAATGGTCCGGGCCAGGTGCACCAGGTCGACGCGCTGCAGGGAAAACAGATCGCGCTCCGACACCACGCCACACAGGCGATGGTCCTTGACCAGGCAGACATGGGCGATGTGCCGTTCGGTCATGGCGATGGCCGCATCGAAGGCGCTGTGGTCCGGCGAGAGAAAAAACGGTGCCTGGGTCATGTGTCCGACAATGGCCTGGGAAAAATCCCCGGCCCCATCCGCCACCACGTGCCGCAGGTCGCGCAAGGTGAAGATCCCCACCGGGGCTTTCTGTTCATTCACCACCACGATGCTGCCCACTTGCTGGTCGTGCATCAGCTTCACGGCTTCGCGCAGCGGCGTGTCCGGGCTGCAACTGACCGGATGGCGCATCGCCAGTTCACCCAGCCGCGTGTTGAGGGAGTACTGGGTACCCAGGGTTTGTGCGGACTTTTGCTGGACCTGTTGGTTGACTTGGTCGAGCAGGCTGCTGACCCCACGCAGGGCGAAGTCGCGAAACGGGCCGGACAGGGCGAACAGCTTGATGAAGGCCTGCTTGTTCAGTTGCAGGCAGAACGTGTCCTCGCCGGCCCGGTGTTCGGTGCGCGTGGCCCGTTCGCCCAGCAGCGCGGCGAGGGGGAAGCATTCGCCGGTGGTGATTTCGAAGGTGGTTTCGGTGCCACCCTTGGCCGAATGCGGACGTTCGCCTATCACCCGGCCTTGCTTGACGATGTAAAAGTGTTCCACCGGGCCGTCGGCCGGTTTGATGATGGTTTCGCCCGGCGCGTAAAAACGCAGCAGGCATTGCTCCACCAGATAGGCCAGGTGGGCATTTTCCATCTGGTTGAACGGGGGGAAGCGCTGGAGAAACTGCAGCGTCCCCTGGATGTTCTGCAACACCGCGGTTTTCCCTGCCTGGGTGAAGGCGTCCGCTTTTTTCATAACCATTGCGCAGTCTTTTTTTGAATTGTTGTGGTCGGATCTGTTCCATGGTCGGCCCCTCAGCGCGGGGTGCCCATTGGACGTAAGTCTAGGTCGCTGAGCAGGGGTCGGCTTACGGAAAAATCCTACGCCAGGCGCCGGAAAAATCCTCGTTGAATGTACTTGGAAAAAAATCCGACGAAGTGCACATTGAAGCGACGCAGAACGATGTCTGACCACTGTGCCAGGGGATCGATTTAAAGAACGTAGAGAGCACCATGTCCGACCACGATATTTTGAGTGACGCCGAGCGCGAGGCGCTGAGTGCCGTCATGCTGGAACCTGACCTGCCGCCGCAGCGCGTCTTGATCGTCGATGACGACAAGGACGCTCGTGAGCTGCTGTCGGAGATCCTGGCGTTGGATGGCATTCACTGCATGACCGCCGCCAGTGGCGAAACGGCACTCAAGATGCTGGAGACCAGGCCATCGATCGGCCTGTTGATCACCGACCTGCGCATGGGCAATGTCGATGGCCTGGAACTGGTTCGCCTGGTGCGCGAGTCCGAGCGGGCGGAGTTGCCGATCATCATCGTGTCGGGCGATGCTGACGTGAAGGACGCCATCGAAGCCATGCACCTGCGCGTGGTGGACTTTTTGCTCAAGCCGATCGATACCGACAAGCTGCTGGGGTTGGTCAAGCGTGAGTTGGGGATGGATCTCTAGTCCATCGTCTTCCTCCAGGAACGAAACCATGGCGAGATCGCTTTTGTGGCGAGGGAGCTTGCTCCCGCTGGGCTGCGAAGCAGACCCTTTTCCAGACCTGGGAATCTCATTGACCTGTATTGCAGTCGCTGCGCAACCGAGCGGGAGCAAGCTCCCTCGCCACAAAGGCAGTCAGGTGTTGCAAATGAAAAAGCCCTGATCTTTCGATCAGGGCTTTTTTTTGTGCCGCGTCTACCGCTCAATCACAACCCATTGGCTGCCTTGAACTCGCGACGACGACGGTGCAGTACCGGCTCGGTGTAGCCGTTAGGCTGCTTTGTGCCTTCGATCACCAGCTCGACCGCTGCCTGGAAGGCGATGTTGCGGTCGAAGTCCGGTGCCAGCGGACGGTATAGCGGGTCGCTGGCGTTCTGGCGGTCCACCACCGGCGCCATGCGCTTGAGGCTTTCCATTACCTGGTCTTGGGTGACGATGCCGTGGCGCAGCCAGTTGGCGATGTGCTGGCTGGAGATACGCAGCGTCGCACGGTCTTCCATCAGGCCGATGTCGTTGATGTCCGGCACCTTGGAGCAGCCCACGCCCTGGTCGATCCAGCGCACCACGTAGCCAAGGATGCCCTGGGCATTGTTGTCCAGTTCGTTCTTGATCTGCTCCGGTGTCCAGTTCGGGTTGACGGCCAGCGGGATGGTCAGGATGTCGTCCACCGATGCACGCGTGCGCTTGGCCAGTTCGGCCTGGCGGGCGAACACGTCGACCTTGTGGTAATGCAGCGCGTGCAGGGCAGCGGCGGTCGGCGATGGCACCCATGCAGTGTTGGCACCGGCCATTGGATGGGCGATTTTCTGTTCGAGCATCGCGGCCATCAGGTCCGGCATGGCCCACATGCCCTTGCCGATTTGCGCACGGCCTTGCAAGCCAGTGCTCAAGCCGATATCGACGTTCCAGTTCTCGTACGCACCGATCCACTTCTCAGCCTTCATGTCAGCTTTACGCACCATCGGGCCGGCTTCCATGGAGGTGTGGATTTCATCGCCCGTGCGGTCGAGGAAGCCGGTGTTGATGAACACCACGCGCTCGCTGGCAGCCTTGATGCAGGCCTTGAGGTTGACCGTGGTACGGCGCTCCTCGTCCATGATCCCGACCTTGAGGGTGTTGCGCGGCAGGTTCAGCACGTCCTCGACGCGACCGAACAGCTCGTTGGTGAACGCGGCTTCTTCCGGGCCGTGCATCTTCGGCTTGACGATATACACCGAACCGGTGCGGCTGTTGCGGCGGCTGGTGTTGCCATTGAGGCTGTGGATCGCTGCCAGGCTGGTGATCAGGCCGTCGAGAATGCCTTCGGGCACTTCGTTGCCATGCTTGTCCAGGATCGCATCGATGGTCATCAAGTGGCCGACGTTACGCACGAACAACAGCGAGCGGCCGTGCAGGGTCACGCTCGAACCGTCGACGGCGGTGTAGACACGGTCGGGGTTCATGGTGCGGGTAAACGTCTGGCCGCCTTTGGCGACTTCTTCAGCCAGGTCGCCTTTCATCAGGCCGAGCCAGTTGCGGTAGATCACCACTTTGTCATCGGCATCGACGGCGGCGACCGAGTCTTCGCAATCCATGATGGTGGTCAGCGCGGCTTCCATCAGGATGTCTTTGACGCCGGCCGCGTCGGTCTGGCCGACCGGGGTGCTGGCATCGATCTGGATTTCGAAATGCAGGCCGTTGTGTTTCAACAGCACGGTGGTCGGTGCCGAGGCATCGCCCTGGAAGCCGACCAACTGGGCATCGTCACGCAGGCCGCTGTTGCTGCCGCCCTTGAGGGTGACCACCAGTTTGCCGTCGACGATCTTGTAAGCGGTGGAGTCGACATGGGAGCCGGCCGCCAGGGGCGCGGCTTCGTCGAGAAAGGCGCGCGCGAAGGCGATGACCTTGTCGCCGCGCACCTTGTTGTAGCCTTTGCCCTTTTCCGCGCCATCGGCTTCGCTGATGGCATCGGTGCCGTACAGCGCGTCATACAGCGAACCCCAGCGGGCGTTCGATGCGTTGAGGGCGAAGCGGGCGTTCATCACCGGCACCACCAGCTGCGGGCCGGCCATGCGGGCGATTTCGTCATCGACGTTTTGGGTCGTAGCCTGGAAATCCGCCGCTTCTGGCAGCAGGTATCCAATGTCTTGCAGGAAGGCTTTGTAAGCCACGGCGTCGTGGGCCTGGCCGGCACGGGCCTGGTGCCAGGCGTCGATCCGCGCCTGGAGATCATCGCGTTTGGCGAGTAGGGCTTTGTTCTTCGGCGCCAGGTCGTGAATGACCTTGTCGGCACCGGCCCAGAACGCGTCGGCGGTGAGGCCGGTTCCGGGAATGGCTTCGTTATTCACGAAGTCGAACAGGACTTTGGCGACCTGCAGGCCACCGACTTGAACGTGTTCAGTCATTGCTTGCCTCACTCTGCTCAGCTATTTCGCTTTTCAGCTCTTCGATTTTGACAATGAAGCCTCGGGACATTTAAACCACAAACCCCGGAACCAGTACATGCCATCGCTGGCGGCTGGGTGGTAAGCCTTGCTGACGGGGCTTTTCAGGGATGCGACTGCGCCTTAAGCAGACATCGGTACAACGCTATGTAGTGCTCGCTGCGGCATACTACATGATCAATTGCGGTTGTGAAAATTAGACTAATTGCGTCGTTCCGCGACCGACTAAAGTGTTACGGTCACGTCGGGACACGGGATGTTCTCAAAAAACTGATGGATTGTTCCAGATAAATCTGTAGTTCGTACACATATCGCTGCAGAGACTCCCTTGTAGGAGCTGCCGAAGGCTGCGATCTTTTGACCTTTCGCTTTAGACTCAATTGACAGGGGCAAGATCGCAGCCTCGTTGTACTCGACAGCTCCACAGTTCCTACACAGTCCAGCGGGAGCAAGCTCCCTCATCACGAAAGCGCGACCGTGTTGAGCTTCAGCCTTGCCTATACTGTCCCTTCCCCAACAAGAGGACTGCGCCATGGACCACCTCGTCATCACTGTTTTCGCCCCGGACAAGCCCGGGCAGGTCGAGCGCATTGCCGATTGCATCGCCGAACACGGCGGTAACTGGCTGGAAAGCCGCATGTCGCACCTGGCCGGGCAGTTTGCCGGGATCCTGCGCCTCAGCGCCCCGGCCGAGGCCCATGAGGAACTGATCGAAGCCTTGCAGGGGCTATCGACTCACGGCATCCGCGTGTTGATCGCTGAAAGCGCCGTTGAAGAGTCCTGCACCTGGAAACCCATCGCCATGGAACTGGTGGGCAATGATCGTCCCGGCATCGTGCGGGACATCACGCGGTTGTTGAGTGAGCAGGGAGTGAACGTCGAGCGCTTGGTGACCGATGTGCGACCGGCGCCGATGAGCAGCGAACTGTTGTTCCACGCCGAAGCGATCCTGGGGGTGCCGTTGACCCTGTCGCTGGAGACGTTGCAGGAACGCCTGGAGACCCTGGCCGATGAGTTGATGGTGGAGCTCAAGCTCAGCGACGAAGCGTGACGAAGGTTATCCAAGGAAAAACTGCGCCTGCCTGTGGATAACCTGTAGAGACCCGGCGCCAGCCCAGGCCCGCCGGGGCTCAGCGGTCAATGATCAAAAAAACACCAGTTTTCAAGGGCTTGTGCACAAACGGCGGGGATCACGCTGTGGATAACCTTGGGAAGGATAAGCGCAGGCCACGCCAGACGTGGCCTGTAGAGATTTGTGCGTTTTTTGATCAGCTGCGTCGGCGCATGCTGATCACGGCATCGACGCTGTACACCGCCAGCCCGGCCCAGATGAACAGGAACGCCACCAGTGTGCTGGACGACAGGTGCTCACCGAACAGCATCACGGCGAGCAGCAGCACCAGCGTCGGCGCGATGTACTGGAGAAAACCGATGGTGGTGTAGGGCAAATGCCGTGTTGCGGCGTTGAAACACACTAACGGCACCAACGTCACGGGGCCGGCCGCCACCAGCCACCAGGCTTCGGAGGTGGTCCAGAATGCCGCCTGGGCACTGGTGGCCGTGGGATTGAACAGCAACCAGGCGATGGCGATCGGCACCAGCATCCAGGTTTCCACCACCAGCCCCGGCAATGCCTTGACCGGCGCCTGCTTGCGGATCAACCCATAGAAACCGAAGGTCAGCGCCAGCACCAGCGACACCCAAGGCAGGCTGCCCACTTGCCAGACCTGCTGGGCCACGCCGACCGCCGCCAACCCCACCGCCAGCCATTGCATGCGGCGCAGGCGCTCACCCAACAGCAACATGCCCAGCAATACGTTCACCAGCGGGTTGATGTAGTAACCCAGGCTGGCTTCGAGCATGCGGCCGTTGTTCACTGCCCAGACGTATGTCAGCCAGTTGGCCGCGATTAGCGTCCCGCTCAGGGCCAGGATTGCCAGGCGCTGTGGATTGTCCCGCAACTCGCGCCACCAGCCCGGGTGTTTCCAGACCATCAGCAACGCCGCGCCGAACAAGGCCGACCACAGCACCCGGTGGATGATGATCTCCACCGATGGCACGCTGGCGATGGCTTTGAAGTAGATCGGGAACAGACCCCAGATGATATAGGCACTCAGGCCCAGGATGTACCCGCGACGCGGGTTGGCGGCTTGCATGCAGAATCCTTGCTTAGGCAGCTAACAAAGGGATGATTGTAAGGAGATTTGTCTGGTTGTGCTGTGAACCTTTGTGAGCGTTTCACAGCAAATCCCTTTGTGGGAGCGGGCCTGCGGTGGCTGTTGGAGCCAGTCCCAGTCAGAACAACTTCAACGGCTCTTCATTGAGCGCCGCCAGTTGTTCGCGCAACGCCAATACCTGGTCGCCCCAGTAGCGTTCGCTGCCGAACCACGGGAAGCTGCGTGGGAACGCCGGGTCGTCCCAGCGTCGCGCCAGCCAGGCGCTGTAGTGCATCAGGCGCAGGGCCCGCAGCGGCTCGATCAGCGCCAGTTCACGCGGGTCGAAGTCGTGGAACTCACGGTAGCCGTCCATCAATTCCGACAATTGCCCTAGGCATTCCTGGCGATCGCCGGCGAGCATCATCCACAAGTCCTGCACCGCTGGGCCCATGCGACAGTCGTCCAGGTCGACGATGTGGAACACCTCGTCGCGGCACATCATGTTGCCCGGGTGGCAATCGCCGTGCATGCGGATGTTCTGGTGGGGCGTGGCAGCGTAGACCTCTTCGACGCGCTTGAGCAGGTCCCGGGCGACCGACTCGTAGGCCGGCAGCAGGCTGCGGGGTACAAAGCCGCTTGCCAGCACGGTGGCCAGCGAATCGTGGCCGAAGTTCTTTACGCCCAGGGCTTCACGGTGTTCGAACGGACGGGTCGCCCCGACCGCGTGCAGGCGTCCGAGCAGTTGTCCCAGGCGATAGAGCTGATCGAGGTTGCCCGGCTCCGGTGCACGGCCGCCACGACGGGGAAACAGGGTGAAACGAAACCCGGCATGTTCGTGCAGGCTGGTGCCGTTGTGGATCAGCGGTGCGACCACGGGCACTTCGTATTCGGCCAGTTCGAAGGTAAAGCTGTGCTCTTCCAGGATCGCTTCGTTGGTCCAGCGCTGAGGGCGATAGAACTTGGCGATCAGCGGCTCGGCGTCTTCGATGCCCACCTGGTAGACGCGATTCTCGTAGCTGTTGAGGGCCAACACGCGGGCGTCGCTGAGAAAGCCAATGCTTTCAACGGCATCGAGCACCAGGTCGGGCGTGAGGGTTTCAAACGGATGGGACATGCTGACTCCTGCGCAGCGGCAGGGCTGCCGCGTCCGGCCCAGCATGGTAGCGCAAAGCAGTCGGGATTGATCGGTGAGACTTGCATCGATCTTCGTGGCGAGGGAGCAAGCTCCCTCGCCACAAAGTGTCAGGCCCCGATCACCCCGCCATCTTCCCGGGTAATCACCATCACCGAAGACCGCGGCTTGCCGTTGGGCAGGTGCTCTGGGAAGGTCGAGCCGCCGCTGGGATGCTGGATCCCGACGAACATAGCCTTGTAGTCCGGCGAGAAGCTGATTCCGGTCACTTCGCAGCCCACCGGCCCGACCATGAAACGGCGGATTTCACCGCTGTTGGGGTCGGCGCAGAGCATCTGGTTGTTGCCCATGCCTGCGAAGTCCCCGGCGTTGCTGGAGTCGCCGTCGGTGAGAATCCAGAGCCGGCCGGCTTTGTCGAAGCCCAGGCCATCAGGGCTGTTGAACATGTTCTGCGGGTTGATGTTGGACGAACCGGCTTTCGGCGTGCCGGCGTGTACCGTCGGGTTGCCGGCGACCACGAACAGGTCCCAGGCGAAGGTCTTGGAGGCGTGATCGTCGCGGTCGGTTTTCCAGCGCAGGATCTGCCCGTAGACGTTCTTGGCCCGAGGGTTCGGCCCGTCCACCGGTTGGCCGGCGTCGCCGCGCTTGGAGTTGTTGGTCAGGGTGCAATAGACCTGGCCATCCTTGGGGCTGACCACGATCCACTCCGGGCGGTCCATGCGGGTGGCGCCAACGGCACTGGCGGCCAGGCGCGCATGGATGAGCACTTCGGCCTGGTCGGCGAAACCACTGCTGGCGTCGAGGCCGTTCTTGCCATGGGTCAGCTCGATCCACTGGCCTTTGCCTTTGGGATGGTCAGGATTGCCGTCGCCGGCATCGAACCGCGCTACGTACAAGGTGCCATGGTCCAGCAGGTTACGATTGGCCTTGGCATTGCGGTGATTGATACGGTCGCGGCTGACGAACTTGTAAATGAACTCGCCACGTTCGTCATCGCCCATGTACACCACGGCGCGACCGTCATTAGTCTGCGCCAGGGCGGCGTTTTCGTGTTTGAAGCGGCCCAGGGCGGTGCGTTTTACCGGAGTGGATTGCGGATCGAACGGGTCTATTTCCACCACCCAGCCGTGGCGATTGAGTTCGTTGGGGTTTTTCGCCAGGTCAAAGCGCGGGTCGTGCAAGTGCCAGTTGATTTCACTGCTGGTGACAGTGGCGCCATAGCGCTTCTGTGCAGCGTCGAACTGCAGGTCTGACTTGCTGCTGCCGAAGCAGTCAGTGAAGTTTTCTTCACAGGTCAGGTAAGTACCCCAAGGCGTCATGCCGTTGGCGCAGTTCTGGAAAGTCCCCAGCACTTTCTTGCCACTCTTGTCAGCACTGGTTTTCAGCAGGTCGTGCCCGGCGGCTGGGCCACGCAGGCGAATCGGCGTGTTGCCGTGGATTCTGCGGTTGTAGCGCGACTCCTGGACAAACTGCCACTGGCCGCGACGACGCTGAATCTCGATCACCGACACCCCTTCGCTGGCCTGGGCCTTGCGCACGTCCTCGGCCGACTGCGGCTGGCCGCCGTGAGGGAACAGGTATTGGTAGTTGGTGTACTCGTTGTTGATCGCCATCAGCGCCCGGTTCTTGTCGTCGGGGAACGGGAACAGGCTCATGCCGTCGTTGTTGTCGCCGAACTGCATTTCCTGTGCGCGGGCGGTGCCGTTGCCGCTGGGGTCGAAGGCCGGTGCATTTTTGTGCAGCGGCTGGCCCCAGCTGATCAGCACCGAGGCTTTATAGTCTGGCGGCAACGTGATGGTGTCGGCCGTGGCGGCGGCGATGCTGTTGAAGCCCAGCAGCCGGCTGTTGCCTTCGCTCACGGCGGCGGCCAGCACGCTGCGGCTCAGCAGGTTGCCGCCCAGGAACATCGCCGCGCCGCACAGGGCGCCGGCGCTGATGAAGCTGCGACGGCTCAGGCCGACGATCTTTTCCAGGTCGGTGGATTGGTTTTCTTCTAATAGGCTCATCATCAGGCTCCCTGCTGGTTTTGGCAGTCACCTTAAAGCGGGTCGATGAAACTATTGTTGCAGCGCGCTACAGCGGTGTGCCGAGCAGCACATTTGTCGCTGAAAATGTCACTTGCACCGGTGAGCCGCCTTCCAGATGCTGCTTTTGTAGCTCAAGCGCGTCGGCCAGGGCGCACAGCGTCTGGCCGTTGGGCAGGCCGATGCGCACCTCACTGGGGCCGTCTTCGGCGGCGGCGATATGCTCGATCACGCCGCGCAGCGTATTCACTCCCGTTTTCTCCGCTTGTTCGACGGGGTGCAATTGCAGCCAGCCGGCCTTGATCAGCGCCACCACGTTGGTGCCAACATCCAGCTCCAGGCGCAGCGTACTGTCGTGGGTGATCTGGGCTTCGATGACCAGGCCCCGGGCCAGCTCCAGGCATACCCGGTCGTTGTGCCCCTGGGCCTCGATACCCAGGACCTTGCCGTGCAATTGATTGCGGGCGCTGGTGCGCAGCATCAGGCGACTGAGCAGGCCCAGGTCGCCGGCATCCTCGCTCGCTTCCAGCAGTTGCGCCTGCAGTGCTTGCAGGCGCAGATACAGGCGCAGTACGCGTTGGCCTTCCTCCGACAGCTTGGCGCCGCCACCGCCCTTGCCGCCGACACTGCGCTCCACCAACGGCTGGTCCGCCAGGTTGTTCAATTCATCGATGGCGTCCCACGCCGCTTTGTAGCTCAGGCCCGCGCTCTTGGCGGCGCGGGTGATCGAGCCTTGTTCGGCGATGTGCTGCAACAGGGCGATGCGTTGCGGGCGTCGAACGATGTGCTGGGTCAAAAGCGTGGGCAAGGACATGACGGAAAACTGCTGTAAAGGTCGATGAATGGACGTTGGCGCCTCGGGCGCGGCGCGTCAAGCCATGTCACCGGGTTTCGGCGTGCGGGCCAGGCAGTACACATCGACCCGCGCAGCGCCGGCATCGAGCAGCAGGGCGGCCAGTGCCTGGGCGGTGGCCCCCGTGGTGAGCACGTCGTCGACCAACGCCAGGTGACGGTTGCGCAACGCAGTCTGGGGTGCCAGGGCAAAGGCCTGACGCAGGTTTCGCCGTCGGGCCCTGGCATCGAGTGCCTGTTGTGCGGGCGTGTCCTGGGTGCGTCGCAGCAGGTGTTCTTCGCAAGGGATCGCCAACGGCCCACTGAGCCAGCGGGCCAGCAGCGCCGCCTGGTTGAAACCGCGCTGGCGCAAACGCCGGGTCGCCAGTGGCACCGGTACCAGTGCGTCGGGCCGTTCCAGCCCTTCGTCGAAGTGATGCTGCAGCGACTGCGCCAGCAATTCGCCTAACAGCCGACCCAGGGGCCATTTCGCTTGATGCTTGAAACGGGTGATCAGGCTGTCCACCGGGAAATCGTAGGCCCAGGGCGCCAGGACCCGCTCGAAGGCCGGCGGCTGTGAGGCGCATTGTCCGCAACGCAGTCCGGCCATGGGCAGCGGCAGGGCGCAGACGCTGCATTGATCGCCGAGCCAGGGCAGCTCGCTTTCACAGGGCGTGCAGATGGGCTGCGGCGTATCGGTGCTTTCGCCACACAGCAAACAGAATTGTTTGTTTTTTAACCAGATGTAAACCGGTCCTTTGTATCGTGGTTGACAGCGCATGACTCTTCCTTAAATATGCCGAACATCCGTGTCGCCCCTGTGGGTATTCCATCCTCCAGGGGCCAGCCAAGCATAATCAAGGAATTGCCCATGAGCGCCAGCACCACTGCCAACCTGCGTCATGACTGGTCTTTGGCCGAAGTCAAAGCACTCTTCGTCCAGCCATTCAATGACTTGCTGTTCCAGGCGCAGACCGTGCACCGCGCGCACTTCGACGCCAACCGCGTCCAGGTTTCCACGCTGCTGTCGATCAAGACCGGCGCATGCCCGGAAGATTGCAAATATTGTCCGCAGTCCGGTCACTACAACACCGGCCTGGATAAAGAGAAATTGCTCGAAGTGCAGAAGGTCCTCGAAGAGGCCGCGCGCGCCAAGGCCATCGGTTCGACCCGTTTCTGCATGGGCGCGGCCTGGAAGCACCCGTCGGCCAAGGACATGCCTTATGTGCTGGAAATGGTCAAAGGCGTGAAGGCCATGGGCCTGGAAACCTGCATGACCCTGGGCCGCCTCGACCAGGAACAGACCGAAGCGCTGGCCCAGGCCGGCCTGGATTACTACAACCACAACCTCGACACCTCGCCGGAGTTCTACGGCAGCATCATCACCACGCGCACCTACAGCGAGCGCCTGCAAACCCTGGCCTATGTGCGTGATTCGGGGATGAAGATCTGCTCCGGCGGCATCCTCGGCATGGGCGAATCCCTGGACGACCGCGCCAACCTGCTGATCCAACTGGCGAACCTGCCGGAACACCCGGAATCGGTGCCGATCAACATGCTGGTCAAAGTCGTCGGCACGCCGCTGGAGAATGCCGAGGACGTCGATCCATTCGACTTCATCCGCATGCTCGCCGTGGCGCGAATCATGATGCCCCAGTCCCACGTGCGCCTGTCCGCTGGCCGTGAAGCGATGAACGAGCAGATGCAGTCCTTGGCGTTCCTGGCCGGTGCGAACTCGATTTTCTATGGCGACAAGCTGTTGACCACCGCCAACCCGCAAGCTGACAAGGACATGCAGTTGTTCGCACGCCTGGGCATCCAGCCCGAAGCCCGCGAAGAACATGCCGACGAAGTGCACCAGGCAGCGATTGAACAGGCGCTGGTGGAGCAAAAGAGCAGCGAGCAGTTCTATAACGCCGCTGTTTGACCACTCACCGATTCCCGGATTGGAATGCAAGACCCTGTGGGAGCGAGCTTGCTCGCGATGGCGGTATAACAGCCGACAGAAATGTTGAATGTAATGGCCTCATCGCGAGCAAGCTCGCTCCCGCAAGGGGCTTTGGCCAATCTTTAAACAGTTGAGGCCTGCATGCCCTTCGATCTCGCCGCACGCCTGGCTGCCCGTCGTGCCGACAACCTCTATCGCCAGCGCCCGCTGCTCGAAAGCCCGCAGGGCCCGGAAGTGGTGGTGGACGGCCAGCCGTTGCTGGCGTTCTGCAACAACGATTACCTGGGCTTGGCCAATCACCCGCAAGTGATCGAAGCTTGGCGCGCCGGGGCGCTGCGTTGGGGTGTCGGTGGTGGCGCCTCTCATTTGGTGATCGGCCACAGCAGCCCTCATCACGCCCTGGAAGAAGCCTTGGCTGACCTGACCGGCCGCCCGCGGGCGTTGCTGTTCACCACCGGTTACATGGCCAACCTCGGCGCGGTCACCGCGCTGGTGGGGCAGGGCGACACGGTGCTGGAAGACCGCCTCAATCATGCGTCGCTGCTCGACGCCGGGCTGTTGTCCGGTGCGCGTTTCAACCGTTACCTGCACAACGATGCCCAGAGCCTGGCCAGCCGCCTGGAGAAAGCCACCGGCAATACCCTGGTGGTCACCGACGGCGTCTTCAGCATGGACGGCGACATTGCCGACCTGCCCGCCCTGGCCCGTGAAGCCAAGGCCAAGGGCGCCTGGCTGATGGTCGACGATGCCCACGGCTTCGGTCCATTGGGGGCTCATGGCGGCGGTATCGTCGAGCATTTTGGCTTGAGCCAGGATGACGTGCCGGTGTTGGTGGGCACCCTGGGCAAGGCCTTTGGTACCGCCGGGGCTTTTGTCGCCGGCAGTGAAGAGTTGATCGAGAGCCTGATCCAGTTCGCTCGCCCCTACATCTACACCACCAGCCAACCGCCGGCCCTGGCCTGTGCCACGCTCAAGAGCCTTGAACTGCTGCGCAGCGAGCATTGGCGGCGTGAGCATTTGCAGCTGCTGATCCGCCAGTTCCGCCAGGGCGCCGAGCAGATCGGCCTGCACTTGATGGACAGCTTCACGCCGATCCAGCCGATCCTGATTGGCGATGCGGGGCGGGCCATGCGCCTGTCGCAGATGCTGCGTGAGCGCGGGTTGATGGTCACGGCGATCCGCCCGCCCACCGTGCCGGCCGGCAGCGCCCGTTTGCGCGTGACCCTGACCGCCGCCCACAGCGAGGCCCAGGTGCAGCTATTGTTGAATGCACTGGCCGAGTGTTTTGCCCTGTTGGGACCGGAGCCAAGCGATGCGTGATCGACTGATATTGTTGCCGGGCTGGGGCTTGGGCGTTTCACCGCTGGAGCCGCTGGCGGCGGCGTTGCAAGGGCTCGACGAACACCTGCGAGTGGAAATCGAACCGTTGCCGGCGTTGGTCTCGAACGATCCGGGTGAATGGCTCGAAGAATTGGACGCCACCGTGCCCCAGGACGCTTGGTTGGGCGGTTGGTCCCTGGGCGGCATGTTGGCCTCGGCGTTGGCGGCGCGTCGGGGTGAGCGCTGCTGCGGCCTGTTGACCCTGGCGAGCAATCCGTCGTTTGTCGCCCATGAACAGTGGCCGAGCGCGATGGACGGCCAGACCTTCGATGGCTTTCTCGCCAGCTGTGCGGCCGACCCTCGCCAGACCCTCAAGCGCTTCAGTTTGCTGTGCGCCCAGGGCGGCAGCGATCCACGCGGGTTGTCGCGGTTGTTATTGGCCGGGGCGCCGAGTACGTCGCCCGAGGTCTTGATGGCCGGGCTCGAACTGCTGGCGCAATTGGACACGCGCGCCGCATTGCAAAGCTTTCGTGGCCCGCAACTGCATCTGTTTGCCGGGCTCGATGCCCTGGTGCCGGCTGAGGCCGCGACTCAATTGCTGGTTTTGCTGCCGGATGTTGAAATCGGTCTGATCGAACAGGCCGGCCACGGATTCCTTCTGGAGGACCCGCACGGTGTAGCGGGGGCGATCCAGGCTTTTTTGCATGAGTCCGGCGATGACTGATCTGTCTCTTCCCAAATTGCCCGGTGCCTTGCCCGACAAGCGCCAGGTGGCGGCTTCGTTTTCCCGGGCGGCAACCAGCTATGACAGCGTGGCCGAACTGCAGCGTGACGTGGGCCAACAGTTGCTCGGGCGCTTGCCGACTTCGTTCATCCCGCCGCGTTGGCTGGACCTGGGGTGCGGCACCGGCTATTTCACCCGGGCCCTGGGCGTGCGTTTTGGCGTGACCTCCGGCCTGGCATTGGACATTGCCGAAGGCATGCTCAACCATGCTCGTCCCCAAGGTGGCGCCGCGCATTTTGTTGCTGGCGACGCGGAGCGGTTGCCTTTGCAAGCGGCGAGCTGCGACCTGGTATTTTCCAGCCTGGCAGTGCAGTGGTGTGCGGATTTTGCCTCGGTGCTGAGCGAGGCCCATCGTGTGTTGAAACCGGGTGGGGTGTTTGCCTTTACCAGCCTCTGCGTGGGCACTCTGTACGAATTGCGTGACAGTTGGCGTCAGGTGGATGGCTTGGTGCACGTCAACCGTTTCCGGGCGTTCGAGACATATCAACACCTTTGCGCGGACAGCGGGCTGAATGTCGTCAGTCTTGAAAACCGTCCCCATGTGTTGCATTACCCCGACGTGCGCAGCCTGACTCACGAATTGAAAGCCTTGGGCGCCCACAATCTGAACCCCGGCCGTCCCGGCGGCTTGACCGGCAGGGCGCGAATCCTGGCGCTGGTCGAAGCCTATGAGCAGTTTCGTCAGGTGCAGGGGCTGCCGGCGACTTACCAGGTGGTCTACGCCGTTTTGGAGAAACCGCTATGAGCCAGGCCTATTTCATTACCGGCACTGACACCGACGTGGGCAAGACCACCGTCGCGGCGGGTCTGCTGCATGCTGCGCGGCAGGCTGGCATGAGCACGGCTGCCGGAAAACCCGTGGCCTCGGGTTGCGACGTAACGCCCAAGGGGCTGCGCAACGCCGATGCCTTGGCCTTGCTGGCCGAATGCTCGATACCGCTGACTTATGCACAGGTCAATCCGGTGGCGTTCGAACCGGCAATAGCGCCGCATCTGGCCGCCCGGGAGGCCGGCGTGGCGCTGACGGTGCAATCCTTGCTGGGACCGATGCGTGAGTTGCTGGCCCTGAAGGCCGATTTCACCTTGATAGAGGGCGCGGGCGGTTGGCGCGTGCCGTTGGCCGATCAGGACAATCTCTCGGACCTGGCAATTGCCCTGGGCCTGCCGGTGATCCTGGTGGTGGGCGTGCGCCTGGGGTGCATCAGCCATGCGCTGCTGACCGCCGAGGCCATCGCCCGGGACGGCCTGCAACTGGCCGGCTGGGTGGCGAATATCATCGATCCCAAGACCTCGCGCCTGGAAGAAAATCTCGCCACCCTGGCCGAACGCCTCCCTGCGCCGTGCCTGGGGCGCGTGCCTAGGGTCAAAGGCATCACTGCCGATATCGTGGCTGAGCATCTGCACCTGGATCTACTGGATTAATCATCCAAGGGAAGGTTTTTACTATGGCAAGGCACTGTGCCATTAGTGTTTTTGTCGGGTCTTTTCCTCGGGGTTCTGATTCAATGGCCACAGTCGACCCTTCAAGAAGACGAGCTCTGCTATGGAAATCTCAGGAAACACCGCGTTCTATGCCGGTCTGAGCACGATTCAGACGGGGCAGAACCGTGTCGATCAGGCGGCCGGCCAGATTGCCAACACCACGATCGAGCGTTCGGTCACCAGCCAGTCGTCTGAATTGCAGGTCGATCGCCTGCGTTCAGTGGATCGCAGCCAGCAGTCGGACACGGCCAGCAACATGGTCGAAATGGCCCAAGGCAAGTTCCAGGTGCAACTGGGCGTGAATGTCGCCAAGGCATCCGATGAAATGCTTGGTACGTTGATCGATACCTTCGCTTGATCCTGTGCTTCAGATTTTACGAAAACGCCGCGATTATTCGCGGCGTTCTTGTCTCTAACGTCTTATTGCTCAACTAATCTTTTCCTACGCGCATCGCTGAATTCTTCAGCGCGATGGATTTCCTGTGTCCGACATTTTTCTCTGGCTGATGACCAACGGCAAAAGATCGGCGCTTGACAAGATTTGGGCGTAAACGTATGTTTCAAACAACTGTTTGACCGCTACAACAAATTCACGCGGTCGCTCATTCCCGGTTATAACAGCAGAGGTTTATCGCTATGCCTGACTACAAGGCCCCCTTGCGTGATATTCGCTTCGTTCGTGACGAACTGCTTGGCTACGAAGCGCATTATCAAAGCCTTCCGGCTTGCCAGGACGCAACTCCGGACATGGTTGACGCCATTCTCGAAGAAGGCGCCAAGTTTTGTGAGCAGGTGCTGGCTCCGCTGAACCGCGTGGGCGACATCGAGGGTTGCACCTGGAGCGAGTCCGGCGTGAAAACCCCGACGGGTTTCAAGCAAGCCTACAAGCAATTCGTCGAAGGCGGCTGGCCAAGCCTGGCCCACGACGTCGAGCATGGTGGTCAAGGCCTGCCGGAGTCCCTGGGCCTGGCGGTCAGCGAGATGGTCGGTGAAGCCAACTGGTCGTGGGGCATGTACCCGGGCCTGTCCCATGGCGCGATGAACACGATTTCCGAGCACGGTACGCCCGAACAGCAAGAGGCCTACCTGACCAAGCTGGTTTCCGGTGAATGGACCGGCACCATGTGCCTGACCGAACCGCACTGCGGCACCGACCTGGGCATGCTGCGCACCAAGGCCGAGCCTCAGGCCGACGGTTCCTACAAGGTTTCCGGTACGAAGATCTTCATTTCGGCCGGCGAACACGACATGGCCGACAACATTGTCCACATTGTGCTGGCACGCCTGCCGGACGCACCAGCTGGCACCAAGGGCATCTCGCTGTTCATCGTTCCCAAGTTCCTGCCTAACGCCGACGGCTCCATCGGCCAGCGCAACGCGGTGAGCTGCGGTTCCCTGGAACACAAGATGGGCATCCACGGCAACGCCACTTGCGTGATGAACTTCGACGCGGCCACCGGTTTCCTGATCGGCCCGGCGAACAAAGGCCTGAACTGCATGTTCACCTTCATGAACACCGCACGCCTGGGCACCGCGCTGCAAGGCCTGGCCCACGCCGAGATCGGCTTCCAGGGTGGTCTGAAATATGCTCGCGATCGCCTGCAGATGCGTTCCCTGACTGGCCCGAAAGCGCCAGACAAGGCTGCCGATCCGATCATCGTCCACCCTGACGTGCGTCGCATGCTGCTGACCATGAAGGCTTTCGCCGAAGGTAACCGGGCGATGGTCTACTTCACCGCCAAGCAGGTCGACATCGTCAAGTACGGCGTGGATGAAGAAGAGAAGAAAAAGGCCGATGCGCTGCTGGCGTTCATGACGCCGATCGCCAAGGCGTTCATGACTGAAGTCGGCTTCGAATCGGCCAACCATGGCGTGCAGATCTATGGCGGCCACGGCTTCATCGCCGAGTGGGGCATGGAGCAGAACGTTCGCGACAGCCGTATCTCGATGCTGTACGAAGGCACCACGGGCATCCAGGCCCTCGACCTGCTGGGCCGTAAAGTGCTGATGACCCAGGGCGAGGCACTCAAGGGCTTCACCAAGATCGTCCACAAGTTTTGCCAGGGCAACGAAGGCAACGAGGCGATCAAGGAGTTCGTAGAGCCCCTGGCTGCGCTGAACAAGGAGTGGGGCGAGCTGACCATGAAGGTCGGCATGGCGGCCATGAAGGATCGCGAAGAAGTCGGCGCAGCATCGGTGGATTACCTGATGTACTCCGGTTACGCCTGCCTGGCCTATTTCTGGGCCGACATGGCGCGCCTGGCGGCGGAAAAACTCGCTGCCGGCACCACTGAAGAAGCCTTCTACACCGCCAAGCTGCAGACCGCGCGCTTCTACTTCCAGCGCATCCTGCCGCGTACCCGTACCCACGTGGCAACCATGCTGTCGGGCGCCAACAACCTGATGGACATGAAGGAAGAGGACTTCGCGCTGGGCTACTAAGCCTCACGCGCTTCTTCTAAAAGCCGCTGCTTCTTCGGGAGCAGCGGCTTTTTCATGCCTGTCGCAAATCCCCTTGTGGGAGCGGGCCTGCTCGCGAAGGCGGCACATCCAACATCAATGCAAGCTGACCCACCGCTTTCGCGAGCAAGCCCGCACACAGCGGATCTCTAAATATTTCGAAAAAACATTCATCAAACAGAACCCTAAGAAAACATTCCCTCCTGCCGTTACAGGGATGGCAGTGTGACATCTGTCACATCTGGCGTGCCTTACTGCGCCAGTTGCAGGCACAATGCCATCTTTGATTAGCCGGGTCGGAGCTTTACCCTTGCCGCGTTCTTCCGCTGTACGTCTAAGCCATTTCCTACCGTCATTACTGCTATTGCTGGCGGGGCTTGCGGCTGCGTACGTCAAGGATCTCAACGTTTTCTTCACCTCGCTGTTCAACGTCCTGCCGACGCTGGTGTTATTGCTGGGCGGAGCGTATTGCGCCGTTTACCGACGTCAACGTGAGCTGTTTCTGATGGTCACGGTGTATATCGCCTACTTCCTCTTGGACACCCAGACTGACTTCTACCGCGATAACGGCAAGGTGCGCGAAGACGCGGCGGTGGTGTTCCATCTCGTTTGCCTGTTGCTGCCGCTGTTGTTCGGCTTGTTCGCGGCGTGGCAGGAGCGCACCCACCTGTTCCAGGACATGGTGGCGCGGTTCGCCGTGCTGCTGGTTTTCGGCAGTGTGGCGCTGGCCCTGGAGCAGCGCTTTCCCCAGGCCCTGCTGTTGTGGCTTTCGGAGATCCGCTGGCCGGCGTTGCACGGCGCCTGGATGAGCCTGATCCAATTGTCTTACCCGATGTTCGCAGCCGCATTCCTGTTGCTGGCCTGGCAATACTGGCGTCACCCTCGGCCATTGCATGCTGCGCAATTGGTGGGGTTGCTGGGGTTGTTCTGGATGTTGCCGAAAACCTTCATCCTGCCGTTCACCCTGAACATCATGTGCAGCCAGGTGATGTTGATGATCGCCGCCGCGGTCGCCCACGAGGCCTACCAAATGGCGTTCCGTGACGAACTCACCGGCCTGCCTGGGCGCCGGGCGTTGAATGAACGCATGCAGCGCCTGGGGCGTAATTATGTGTTGGCGATGAGCGACGTGGATCACTTCAAGAAATTCAACGACACCCACGGCCACGACGTGGGCGATCAGGTGTTGCGCCTGGTCGCCAGCAAATTGTCGAAGATCGGCGGTGGCGGTAGGGCGTATCGCTACGGCGGCGAGGAATTTGCCCTGGTGTTTGCAGGCAAGACCATCGACGAGTGCATGCCCCATCTGGAGGTCATCCGCCAGTCCATCGAAACGTATGCCATCCAGCTGCGCAATCCCGACAGCCGTCCCCAGGATGATCAACAAGGTCGTCAGCGTCGCTCCGGCGCAGGCGCCTCCAGCGTCTCGGTGACGGTCAGCATCGGCGTAGCGGAGCGCCTCGAGCAACGCACGCCTGAAGAAGTGCTCAAGTCCGCCGACCAGGCGCTTTATAACGCCAAGGGAGCGGGGCGCAACTGTGTGATTGCCTTCGGGCAGAACCGCCGCGGCGCGGTGCGCATGGAAGCCGCCACGGGTTGAGTGATGACGGCGCATTCAGCGTCTGGACTGTGATTGTGGGCCTGGGTGGCCAGCAGTAGGTTGAAACGACCTGCTACCGGAGAAAACCACCATGCCCGAGTACAAAGCCCCCCTGCGCGACATGCGCTTTCTGATCGATCACGTCTTTGATTTCCATGGCCGGTATGCCGAGCTGGGTGCCAGCGATGCCAGCCCGGACATGGTCAGCGCGATTCTCGAGGAAGGCGCCAGGTTCTGCGAGAACGTGCTGGCGCCGCTCAATCGCTCCGGTGACGAAGAGGGTTGTCACTTCGATAACGGCGTAGTCACCACGCCTACAGGTTTCAAACAGGCTTTTGCACAGTACGTTGAGGGCGGCTGGCATGGGCTGGCGGCGGACCCGGCATATGGCGGCCAGGGCTTGCCCAGCTCCCTGGGCCTGGTCATCAGCGAGATGATCGGCTCCAGCAACACCTCCTGGGGCATGTACCCCGGCCTGACTCACGGCGCCATGTCGGCGATCCATGCCCATGGCACTGCAGAACAGAAGCAGACCTACCTGAGCAAACTCACCGCCGGCCAGTGGACCGGCACCATGTGCCTGACCGAAGCCCACTGCGGCACCGACCTGGGCATCATCAAGACCCGCGCTGTGCCCCAGGCCGACGGCAGCTACGCGATCTCTGGCAGCAAGATCTTCATTTCCGCCGGCGAACACGACATGAGCGATAACATCATCCACCTGGTGCTGGCCAAGTTGCCGGACGCCCCGGCCGGGACCAAGGGCATCTCGCTGTTCATCGTGCCCAAGTTCCTGCCCGACGCCACGGGTGAGGCAGGGGCGCGCAATGGCGTGTCCTGTGGCTCGATCGAACACAAGATGGGCATCAAGGCATCAGCCACCTGCGTGCTGAATTTCGACGGGGCCAAGGGGTTCCTGATCGGCGAGCCGAACAAGGGCCTCAATTGCATGTTCACCATGATGAACCACGCCCGACTCGGCACCGGCATGCAGGGCCTGTGCCTGGGCGAGGCGAGCTTCCAGGGCGCGATCAAATATGCCAACGACCGTTTGCAGATGCGCGCGCTGACCGGCCCCAAGGCACCGGAAAAGGTCGCCGACCCGATCATTGTCCATCCCGATGTGCGCAGGATGTTGCTGACCATGAAAGCCTTCAACGAAGGCAACCGGGCGCTGACATATTTCACCGCGCAACTGCTGGACACCGCGCACCTGAGCCCGGACGAAACCGCCCGCCAGGAGGCCGAGGACCTGCTGGCGTTCCTCACCCCGATCTGCAAGGCCTTCATGACCGACACGGGGCTGGAGGTGACCAACCACGGCATGCAAGTGTTCGGTGGTCACGGCTTCATTCGCGAGTGGGGCATGGAGCAATTGGTGCGAGATTGCCGCATTGCGCCGATCTACGAGGGCACCAATGGCATCCAGGCCCTGGATCTGCTGGGGCGCAAGGTGCTGGGCAGCCAAGGCAAGTTGCTGCGTGGCTTCACCAAAATCGTCCATAAATTTTGCGCTGCCAACGCTGGACATCCGCAGCTCAACGATTACGTTGCGCAACTCGACGGGCTCAACCAGCAATGGGGCGAACTGACCACCCGGGTCGGTATGGCGGCCATGAAGAATCCCGATGAAGTGGGCGCCGCCTCGGTGGATTATCTGATGTACAGCGGCTACATCATCCTGGCCTATCTGTGGCTGCGCATGGCCTTGGTGGCTCAGGCGCAACTCGACAGCGGCCAGGGTGATGGGGATTTCTGCCGGGGTAAATTGGCGACGTGTGAGTTTTACTTCAAGCGCCTGCTGCCGCGCACGACCGCCCATCGGGCTGCCGTCGAGGCGGGGAGTGATTGTCTGATGAAGCTGCCGGCGGAGTTGTTTGCGCTTTGATTTAGAGGAAATGCCAATAGATCGCAGGCTTCGCCAGCTCCTACATGGAAATGCGTATTCCCTGTAGGAGCTGGCGAAGCCTGCGATCTTTCTTGGTGACCAAAAATAACAAAACGGTCATGGGTTGACCCTATGTGTCGCAAAAGTTGTTGAGGTACACTCAGGCCATTGCGAAAACCGTCTTTTACGAACCAACTGTTTAGATCCTGCGAGGTTTGCCATGGCTGACTACAAAGCGCCCCTGCGCGATATGCGCTTCGTCCTCAATGAAGTGTTCGAGGTGGCGAAACTCTGGGCCCAATTGCCGGCGCTGGCCGACACCGTGGATGCCGAAACGGTCGAAGCGATCCTTGAAGAAGCCGGTAAAGTCACCAGCAAAAGTATCGCGCCCCTCAGCCGCGCCGCTGACGAAGAAGGTTGCCACTGGGCTGACGGCGTTGTCACCACGCCGGCAGGTTTCCCACAGGCCTACAAGACTTACGCTGAAGGCGGTTGGGTCGGTGTCGGCGGTGACCCGGTATACGGCGGCATGGGCATGCCCAAGGCCGTTTCGGCCCAGGTCGAGGAAATGGTCAACTCCGCCAGCCTGTCCTTCGGCTTGTACCCGATGCTGACCGCCGGTGCCTGCCTGTCGATCAACGCCCACGCCAGTGAAGAGCTGAAAGCGGCGTACCTGCCGAACATGTACGCCGGCGTCTGGGCCGGTTCCATGTGCCTGACCGAGCCTCACGCCGGAACGGACCTGGGGATCATCCGCACCAAGGCCGAACCCCAGGCTGACGGGTCCTACAAAGTCAGCGGCACGAAGATTTTCATCACCGGCGGTGAACACGACCTCACCGAGAACATCATTCACCTGGTGCTGGCGAAACTGCCGGACGCGCCGGCAGGTCCCAAGGGCATCTCGCTGTTCCTGGTGCCCAAGTTCATGGTCAATGCCGACGGCAGCCTGGGCGCGCGCAACGCGGCCAACTGCGGCTCGATCGAACACAAGATGGGCATCCAGGCGTCCGCCACCTGCGTGATGAACTTCGACGACGCCGTGGGTTACCTGGTGGGCGAGCCGAACAAAGGCCTGGCGGCGATGTTCACCATGATGAACTACGAGCGCCTGGGGGTTGGCATCCAAGGCCTGGCCTCCGGCGAGCGCTCCTATCAGAACGCCGTCGAATATGCCCGTGACCGCCTGCAAAGCCGTTCGCCAACCGGTGCGCAGAACAAGGACAAGGTCGCTGACCCGATCATTGTCCACCCCGACGTGCGTCGGATGCTGCTGACCATGAAGGCTTCGAACGAGGGCGGCCGGGCATTTTCCACCTACGTGGCGATGCAACTCGATACCGCCAAGTTCAGCGAAGACCCAGTCACCCGCAAGCGCGCCGAAGACTTGGTGGCGTTGCTGACGCCAGTGGCCAAGGCCTTCCTGACCGACCTGGGCCTGGAAACCACCGTCCATGGTCAACAGGTGTTCGGCGGCCACGGTTACATTCGTGAATGGGGCCAGGAGCAACTGGTGCGCGACGTGCGTATCACCCAGATCTACGAAGGCACCAACGGTATCCAGGCGCTGGACCTGGTGGGGCGCAAGATTGTCGGCAGCGGCGGTGCGTTCTACAAGTTGTTTGCTGATGAAATCCGTCACTTCACGGCCACCGCGAACAGCGACCTGGCGGAGTTCATCAAGCCATTGAACAGCGCTGTCGACACACTGGACGCGTTGACCGATTGGTTGCTGGACCGGGCGAAAAGCAACCCGAACGAAATCGGCGCGGCGTCGGTGGAGTATCTCCAGGCGTTTGGCTACACCGCGTATGCCTACATGTGGGCGCTGATGGCCAGGGCGGCCTTGGGCAAAGAAAGCCAGGATGATTTCTACGCGAGCAAACTGGGGACGGCGCGGTTCTATTTCGCCCGCCTGCTGCCGCGTATTCATTCCTTGAGCGCTTCGGTCAAGGCGGGCAGCGAGTCGCTGTTCCTGCTGGAAGCCGGCCAGTTCTGAAATCATGACGATGTGTAAGCATTCTCTTACACGTCGTGCTGGCGTTTTCCCTCTATCGGCGGATTGGATCCACGGCTAATCTAGCTTCCATGGATGTAGCGCAGGACGCGCAAAGTAACAACACGGATACGTAGGATTCTGCCAGGATGGCGGAGTGAAATGGATGTCAGGGAAACAGTCTGCAAAGCCCCGCTTCGGCGGGGTTTTCTTTTGCCTGCGTTTTTTGTTTCTTGCAGGCGCCCGCCATCGGGGCTGCTTCTGGTTACGTTTCACTGAACCCTGGCGAACGGCCTGGGGTCAATGAGCTGTATGGCAATTTGGCCAGCGTCGATCAGGGAGTCACCCATGGATTTCATTCGCATCATTATCGCCATCCTGCTGCCGCCACTCGGGGTATTCCTACAGGTCGGCTTCGGCGGGGCTTTCTGGCTGAATATCCTGCTGACGCTGCTGGGTTATATCCCTGGCATCGTGCATGCGGTGTACATCATCGCCAAGCGCTGAAGGTTCTGTTGTTGGACGTACCTGTGGCGAGGAAGCGCTCGCCCGCTGTCGCGCAGGGAACAGGCTTGTTGTGGCGAGGGAATTTATCCCCGTTGGCTGCGTAGCGGCCCTTTGAAGGTTGGACTCAATGAATCTGACACACCGCGGTGTCTGGTTTCAGGGCTGCTACGCAGCCCAGCGGGGATAAATCCCCTCGCCACAAATGTTCGCCACTTCCTATAGGCGCGCGTCCATCACCTTGCGATAGAACAACCACTCATGCTCCAGCGCATGGGCCTGGTTCGCAGCCTTGCGAAAACCGTGGCGCTCATCGGGATAGTAGTGCGCCTCGACCGCCACGCCGTTGGCCTGTAAAGCACTGACCATGTCGCGGGTTTGCTGCGGCACGACCACGGCGTCCAGCTCACCCTGTAAAAAGATCATCGGCACGCGGATGTTCCCGGCGTGCAGCAGCGGGGTGCGGGCGCGGTAGCGTTCGGCGTCCTGTTGCGGATCGCCGATCAGCCAGTCCAGATAATCACCTTCGAACTTGTGCGTGGCACGGCCAAGAGCGACGGGGTCGCTCACGCCATAAAGACTGGCGCCAGCGCGGAATACATCATGGAATGCCAGTGCGCAAAGCGTCGTGTAGCCACCGGCACTGCCACCTCGAACGAACGCATGACGGCCGTCGATCAGGCCTTGTTCATCCAGATAAGCGACCACCGCGCAGGCATCCTCGACATCCACCACGCCCCACTTCAAATGCAACGCCTGCCGATAGGCTCGGCCATAGCCGCTGCTGCCGCGGTAATTGAGATCGGCAACGGCAAAACCACGCTGGGTCCAATACTGGATACGCGGGTCGAACAGGGGATAACAGGCCGAGGTGGGGCCGCCGTGAATGAACACCACCAATGGCGGCTTCGCGGGTGCGTTCATGGCCGGGTAAAAGAACCCATGGGCCTCCCCTGACGCGGATGGATAGCGCAGGGTTCGAGGACGGCTGATCTGTTCGACGAGCAATGGCGTGACGCCGCCGGCCAGCACGGACACTTCGTGGCTATGGCGCTCAATGGCAATGACCGTCGATGGGTGGGTCGGCGAGGCTGCAACGGCGTAGATGAACCGCTCATCCAGCGCCAGGCTGCGAAAGCGGGTGTAGGGGCCGGTGAAGTCCTCATCGATATCGTCATCTTGGCACAGGCCCAGACGGCCGAAACCCGCTTCGGTCCAACTGGCCAGGTACGTGTGTTTGCCCAGCGGCAGCCAGGTGCAGCCACCCAGTTGCCATGGCGCTGGGGCGTGATCGGCTTGGGCGGCAGGCAGCGGTTGCAGGCCCTGGGCCGACTCTATCCAAGGCTGCCAATAACCCTCGCGATCTGTCAGGCAATAAAGACGACTGGCCGCATCGAAGCGCGGTTGCTGGATGGACTCTTCTTCACCGTTGCCCGCGACACAGCGCGGCTCACCCCAACCCGCAGCGTTGCGCTCGGCCAGCATCAAGCGCGTTGCGGTCCAGGGTTGATGCGGACGGCTCCACTCAATCCAGGCGAGCCGCAGACCGTCCGGGCTCACGGTTGGCGAAGCATAGAAATCTGCGCCTTCGGCCAGCAGATGCCGCTGATGATCCGCCAGCCCGATCGACACCAGTCGATGCTGGTTGGCCTGTTCTTCCACGGCCAATACCTGACCGTCGACGAAGCTCAGATCCCCATAACGGCAGTCACCTAAGGTCAGCGCTACGGGGCGTTCGTCACTCAGGGATTGGTGGTACAACTGCTGGTCGGCCTCATTGACGAACAGCACGCCGTCATGGCTCAGGCAGAATGACCCGCCGCCGTATTCATAGACCCGGCTGCGCGCGCTGAACCCGTCCGGCGTCAGGCAACGGGGCATGCCGTCTTGCCAATGCCAGATCCGGCAGGCGCCGTCTGCGGGGCGGTATTCATTCCAGAACAGGCCCAAAGGCCCGAGCTGCAGTTCGGCGAAGTCAGTGCCGGCGGCAACGGCCTGGGCGGCACTGAAAGGCTCAGCCTTTGGCGATGAGGCGCGAGTTTCGTTCATTGCGAAAGGCCAATTGTTCGATGGTTTGCGTAGCGTGCTCGGCGTCTTCACGCGCTCTGAGAATCACCCCGTGATGTTCGGACTTGCTGCACACCGGGTCGGCGTTGCTGGCGTCGCCTGTGAGCATGAACGCCTGGCAGCGGCAGCCGCCGAAGTCTTTTTCCTTTTCATCGCAGGAGCGGCACGGTTCGCGCATCCAGTCATAACCGCGGAAGCGGTTGAAGCCGAACGAGTCGTACCAGATGTGCTGCATGCTGTGGTCGCGCACGTTGGGAAATTGCACCGGCAGCTGGCGGGCGCCATGACAGGGTAACGCTGTGCCGTCCGGCGTGACGGTGAGGAAAATACTGCCCCAACCGTTCATGCAGCCCTTGGGGCGTTCTTCATAGTAGTCCGGCGTGACGAAGATCAACTTGCACGGATTGCCTTGCGCTTGCAACTTGGCGCGGTATTCGTTGGTGACACGCTCGGCGCGTACCAGTTGCTCGCGGGTGGGCAGCAGGCCGACGCGGTTGAGCTGCGCCCAGCCGTAGAACTGGCACGTGGCGAGCTCGACAAAGTCGGCTTCCAGGGCGATGCACAGCTCGATGATGCGATCGATCTTGTCGATGTTGTGCCGATGGGTCACGAAGTTCAGCACCATCGGATAACCGTGGGCCTTTACCGCCCGGGCCATTTCCAGTTTTTGCGCGAAGGCTTTCTTCGAGCCGGCCAGGAGGTTGTTCACCTGCTCGTCGCTGGCCTGGAAACTGATCTGGATATGGTCCAGGCCAGCTTTCTTGAAGTCGCTGATTTTCTGCTCGGTCAGGCCGATGCCGGAGGTGATCAGGTTGGTATAGAAGCCTAGCCTGCGTGCCTCGCCGATCAACTCGGCCAGGTCCTGGCGCACCAACGGCTCGCCACCGGAAAACCCCAGTTGCGCGGCACCCATCTCGCGGGCTTCGCGAAAGACCTTGAACCACTGCTCGGTGCTCAGCTCCTGGCCCTGCTCGGCAAAGTCCAGCGGGTTGGAACAGTACGGGCATTGCAGCGGGCAGCGATAAGTCAGCTCCGCCAGCAACCACAGCGGCAAGCCGACTTCAGGTTTGGGCGGCAGGCCAGGGGTCTCAGGCAAGTTCGATCCAGTGCTGTGCACGGGCGACCTCCATGAATTGCTCGATGTCGTCATCGAGTTCCGGCACGTCGGGAAACTGCTTGGCCAACTCGCCGATGATGGCCGCTACATCCCGTTTACCATCGATCAGGCCACCGATCAGCGCAGCGCTGTCGTTCAGCTTGATCATGCCTTCAGGATAGAGCAGCACGTGGCCTTTCTGGGCCGGTTCGTACTGGAAGCGATAGCCGGGGCGCCAGTTCGGGGTTTTGCTGCGGTCGAAACTCATAAGGTGATCCCTTTGTGCCACACCCGTTGCTCGGTCACGCTGTGGTAAGGCGGGCGGTTCAATTCGTAGGCCATGCTCATGGCGTCGAGCATGCTCCAGAGGATGTCCAGCTTGAACTGGAGAATCTCCAGCATGCGCTCCTGCCCGGCACGGGTGGTGTAGTGCTGCAAGGTGATCGCCAAGCCATGTTCCACATCACGTCGGGCCTGGCCCAGGCGGGTGCGGAAGTACTCATAGCCGGTCGGGTCGATCCATGGGTAATGCTGGGGCCAACTGTCCAGGCGCGATTGGTGGATCTGCGGGGCGAACAGTTCGGTCAGCGAGCTGCTGGCGGCTTCCTGCCAGCAGGCCCGGCGGGCGAAGTTGACGTAGGCGTCCACGGCGAAACGCACACCTGGCAGTACCAGCTCCTGGGAGCGCAGTTGATCGGGGTCCAGCCCCACGGCCTGGCCCAGTCGCAGCCAGGCCTCGATGCCGCCATCTTCGCCGGGAGCGCCGTCATGGTCGAGCAAGCGCTGGATCCACTCGCGGCGGATCTCCCGGTCCGGGCAGTTGGCCAGGATCGCGGCGTCCTTGAGCGGGATATTCACCTGGTAGTAAAAGCGGTTCGCGACCCAGCCCTGGATCTGCTCGCGAGTCGCGCGGCCTTCATACATCGCCACATGATACGGGTGATGGATGTGGTAATACGCACCCTTGGCACGCAGGGCGGCTTCGAACTCGGCGGGGGACAGGGGGGTGTCAGTCATTTGGGTTCTCCGGGAAATGCCCGTGGGTTTTGTGGCGTCAGGGCTGGCCCCATCGCGAGCGAGCTCGCTCCCACACTGGTTTTGCTGTGAATCAGGTATCCAATGCGACTCGAACTACTGTGGGAGCGAGCTTGCTCGCGATGAGGCCAGTCCAGCCAGCATCGACTAGGCTGATGCACCGCAGGCTCACCCCCACAATCGTTCCGCCCTTCCTACAACTCAATACTCATTCCGTCGTAAGACACTTCAATCTTTCGACGTACAAGCTCAGCCCGTTCAGGCGAATCTTCGTCCAGGATCGGGTTGGTGTTGTTGATATGGATAAGGACCTTGCGCGGCCCAGGCACTTGTTCCAGCACTTCCAGCATGCCGCCGGGGCCATTCTGGGCCAGGTGGCCCATTTCCCGGCCGGTGCGGGTGCCGACGCCACGGCGCTGCATTTCATCGTCGTCCCACATCGTACCGTCCACCAACAGGCAATCGCTGCCGGCCATGATCTCCAACAACGACTCGTCGACCTTGCCCAGGCCTGGGGCATAGAACAGCTTGCCACCTGTACGCAGGTCTTCGACGATCAGCCCGATGTTGTCGCCCGGGTGCGGGTCGAAGCGATGCGGTGAGTAGGGTGGCGCGGCGCTGCGCAGGGGCAGGGGGGTGAAGCGCAGGTTCGGGCAGGCGGCGATGGTGAAGCTCTGGTCGAGTTCGATGCGATTCCAGCTCAACCCGCCGTTCCAGTGGGTCAGCATGTTGAACAGCGGAAAGCCGGTGCTCAGGTCTTCATGGACCATGTCGGTGCACCAGACTTGATGTGGGCAACCTTCGCGCAGGCTGAGCAGGCCGGTGGTGTGGTCGATCTGGCTGTCCATCAGGATGATCGCGCCAATGCCGGTGTCACGCAGGGCCCGGCCCGGCTGCATCGGGGCGAACGCCTGGAGCTGGGCGCGAATGTCCGGAGAGGCGTTGCACAACACCCAGTTCACACCGTCATCGGACAGGGCGATGGACGATTGGGTGCGCGCCTGGGCCCGCAGGCTGCCGTCGCGAAAACCTGCGCAATTGGCGCAGTTGCAGTTCCACTGGGGGAAACCGCCACCGGCGGCAGAACCTAGAATCTGGACGAACATGGCTGCTCCATCTGCAAACCGAAATAAAAACGCCTCGGCTGACCGAGGCGTAGTGCTGCGTGCTTAACCGCCTGCAGCATTCAACGGCTGGCGAAGTACATGGTGACTTCGAAACCGATACGCAGGTCGATATATGCGGGTTTGGACCAGGACATGGGAATACTCCTTTGGGATGCTTTCGTTAGACAGAACGGTTGAGACCTATACATATAGTCCACCTCCGCTCGGAGATGTTCAGATGCTTAGGCGCCTATGTTACTAAATCTGACCTATTCGTTCGCCGCGATTCTCGAAGAAAGCTCATTACAGCGTCTGCAATGATCACTGCGCCGCTTGCCAGCGTCCTCCCGGGCAGGTTCCGTTGCTCAGGCAATGCCATCGCCCTTCAGCCTCGAGCAGACGTTGGGCGGCCATTTTTAGCTGCGTGCGATCCAGGCACGCGATGGCAGCGGACAGTTGCTCAAGATAATCCGACGGGTGGCCGGCCAGCTTGCCCTGCCAAAGCAGCTCGGCGGCTTGGGCGCAGGGCAGGGCGGTGCTCTGGAGTTGGGCGGCGAGCGCTTGTTGCTGGCCAGTCAGGGATAAATCATCGAGCTGCTCGATCAATGCCGGTAACCCGGCCAGGAATTGTTCGATATGGGCGCTCAGTTGCGTGGCCGAGAGGCTGGGCGATTGGACGCCGAACAACACCCCGGTTTGTCCATCGATCTGCTTCAATCCACTGAACACCGCATAACCCAACTGCAACTCGACGCGCAGGCGCTGGTAGAACGGTGTCTGACACAGCTGCGCCAGCAACCGCCAGGCGGCTTCGTCGGCCAGTGCCGGAGTGGCTGTCGGGCAAAACAGCAACACGGCCGGTTCTTCGCCGTGAGTCTGGAGCGTATGCCAGAGGCACTGCCCGCCAGGTGCCGCTGCCAGGTTGACGTCCTCGTCGGCGATGCCTGGCACCCGGGCCAACGCAGGGCCCAGCGCTCCTTGGGTGGCCGTCGACAGACCGATGGCCAACCCGTCCCATCGGGCCGTTGTCCACACATGTTGATCGCTGTCGGGCATTGGCAACGTTGACGATTGCCGGCAGTGATTCGGCAAGGCCTTCAGCAGGTGTCGAATCGGCATCAGCGGAGTTTCATGATCGGCCTGGACCATTGGCAGCGGTTGCGCAAGCTTCGTCAGAACGTGTTCGAGTACCAATGGTATCGGCGCCTGTAAACCGACCAGTTTCAGTAGCCATTGATGACCGGAGGGCTCGAAGCTGACGTCCACACCGGCCTGGCGAGCATCCTCGCGCACATCCTGCAGGTGCCGGTCGAGCCTGGGTTGAAAGTCGAGCGGTGCCTGGGTCGTCAATTGCCAGCGCAGGTACACCGCGCCTTCACGACCGTTGTCTGGCAGCGCCTGGCTGAACTGCATGGGCGAACGTTCCCGGCGCCCCCGGGAGCGGTCCTGGGCGAAAGTTCGTAAACCGCGGTGGGCACTGGTCTGGCCGCGTATCAGGCCGGCGCGTGGCGCTTCGCTTGGCGTTTGCAGAAACGGATTGGGCGCGGGCAGTTGCCATTGTTGCGTGACGTTGTCGACGGGGTGCAGCTGCTTGAGGATTTCCCTGAGCCTCATGAGGTCTTTTGCCAGCAGCGGCCCGTCACGCCCTTCACAATCCCAGCGGGCCAACTGCAAGGCCGATCCTGTCTCCTGCCGGCGCTGCAACAGTGCGGTGAACTCCTGGCGCAACGGCGCCCAGTCGGCCTGGGCGGCAATGAACCCCAGCCAGTCGAGCAGCAACGGTAGGATCTGCTCTGCTGCCAGAGCGTTGGCGTGCTTGAGTTCGAGGTGCAGCAGCGCTTGCCCGGCAAATTCATACAGCGGCGTGGCCTTGAGGCTGTCAGCCAGGCCGCGCTGACGCAGCGTGGCGAGCAGGCCACCCGGTTTGCTGGAGTTCAGCCACGTACAGAGAAAATCCAGGGCTTGAGGCGAGGCAGCGGGCAAATCTTCAAAGGCGAACAGCAGATCAAGGCCACCCGCGCGGGTCTGTTGATAACTCGTCTGGGACGACGCCATCAGCCTTGGCGGTGCGGGCCTGGCAACCGCTTCACCGGCCGGTATGTGGCTGTCGAACTGTTCTGCCAGCGCTTTCAAGGCGTCGATGCTTTGCGGGCCGGCCAGGCTCAGGGTCATCTGGCCGCTCTGGTAAAAGCAGCGATAGAAGTCGTGCAATGCGCTTTGGAATTCGGTTTGCGTCACCGCGAGGCTGTCGCGATTGCCGGCATGAAAACCCCGCAGTGGATGGGTCGCCGACAGGCCATCATGCAAGGCGAGCTGTCGCTGGGCTGCAGCATCCTGGGACCAGGCAATGAACTCGGCATGCAGCACTTCCCGTTCGCGCACTTGATCGGCTTCATCCAGGCGCGGGTGGGCGAGCATGTCCCCCAGTCGTTCCAGTCCGTCGGCGAAGGTTGCGGGCGGCAACTCGACGAAAAAGTCCGTGGTGCGTTCGCTGGTACGCGCATTGACCTGGCCGCCATGGCGCTGCACGTAGGCCATCAGGTTCTCCCCAGTGGGAAAACGCTCGGTGCCGAGGAAGAACAGATGTTCGAGCAAGTGCGCCATTCCCGGCCAGGCCAGGGGCGCATCATGGCTGCCAGCCGCGACTCGCAGTACTGCAGCGCTGCGCTTGAGGCCTGGGACGTGACGCAATGTCACCCGCAAGCCGTTGGCCAGGGTTTCAGTGTGGGGGCGGAGGGAGTCGGGGGCCGGCATGAGCGCTTCCAGAACAAAGATGCGCTCATGCTAGCGGATTAGGCCGCGTTCTCAATCCTCAATCAATGTTTGTCAGGTCGTCGTAAAGCTCGGGGCGACGATCATGCAGGTAGTTGTAGGCCGCGCGGGAGTCGTCCATCAGTTGTCGATCCAGTTCTCCGACGATCAAGGCCTCATCCAGCCCCGCAAGGGCCGGGCGGCTGCCATTCGGGGCGGCGATGCTGCTTTGGCCGCAATACTGCAGTTCACCTTCGTGGCCGCAGTAGTTGGCGTACGCCACGAAACACTGGTTCTCGATGGCCCGGGCGCGCACGGTGACGTCGGCGATGAACTCGTAGGGTTGCATATTGGCGGTCGGCACCAGGATCAGCTCGGCGCCGGCCAGGGCCAGGCGTCGGGCATTTTCCGGGAACTCCAGGTCATAGCAAATCAGGACGCCGAGCTTCCAGCCATTGAGCTCCACGATGGGCAATGCGTCGTCGCCAGCGCTGAACATGGCGTGATCGAGATCGCCGAAAAGGTGGCTCTTGCGGTAGTTGGCCAGACGCTCGCCCCGGGCGTCGATCAGCTGCACGGCGTTGTAGATCTGCCCGTCTTCGCTGCGTTCAGGGTAGCCATAAACAATCGCCAGGCCGGCCGTCTTGGCAATGCGGGCGATCTGTTGCGCCCACTCGCCGTTGTAGACCTCGGCCAATACATTCACCGCGTCGACGCCGATGTTGTAGCCGGTCATGAACATCTCCGGCAGCACCAGCACATCGGCGCCCCTGGCTTCCCCCGCCACCTGGTGCAGGCGTTGCAGGTTGCCGGCCGGATCCAGTGGCAGCGGCGGGCATTGGTAGAGGGCTACACGCATCAAAAACTCCTTTATTCGGGCAGGGCGATCGGACCGATCTCGTGGAACACATCACCTGGACCCGGGTTCTCGGCGTGAGTTTCACCGCCGAAGTGCTTCATGATGCCCCACACGGCATTGAGGGAGGTCTGTACCGCGCCTTCGACCCAGGCCGGTGTCCATGAGACGTCATCACCGGCGATAAAGATCCCGCGTTGTTCGGCTGGCATGTCGTCCTGCATGAAATGCGCATACATGCGCTGGTTGTAGCGATAGTGGCCGGGCAGGGCGCCCTTGAAGGCGCCGAGGAAATGCGGGTCGGCTTCCCAGGACACGGTGATCGGATCGCCGATGATCCGTGCGGCGATGTCCACCTTGGGGTAGATCTTCTTCAGGGCATCGAGGGCCAGCTTCACGCGCTTTTCCACTGGATGCGGCAGCATTTTCAGCGCGTCGCTCATCCAGGAATACGACAGGCAAATCACCCCTGGCTTGTCGTCCCCGTTGTCGAACAGATAGGTGCCGCGGGTAAGACGGTCGGTCAGGGTCATGCTCATCAGGTCGCGGCCGGTCTCCGGGTCCTTGTCCTTCCAGAATGGCCGGTCGACCATCACGAAGGTCTTCGACGATTGCATGTAGCGGGTGCGGTCCAGGGCCATCCACATTTTTTGCGAGAACAGCGTTTCTTCACATTCGATCTGGGTGGTCAGCAGCCAGCTCTGGCAGGTGACCAGCACGGCGGCGTACTCGCGGGTGTTATCCCAGACGTCGGTCACGCTGAACCGGCCATCAGTCGCGCGGGCAATGCGTTTCACGCCGCTGCGCGGGGCACCCAGGTGCAGCGAATTCAGGCTGGTACCTTCTGGCCAGTGCACGCAGCGCTCCGGCACATGGTTCCAGATGCCGTGGGGCACCTGCTCGACGCCGCCGACCACCAGGTGCTGGTGGTCGTCGCAGTTGGTCATCACCACACGGAAGATTTCCAGCATGGAGTTGGGGAAGTCCGAATCCCAGCCGCCCGTGCCGAAACCGACCTGGCCGAACACTTCGCGGTGCTGGAAAGAGAGCTTGGCAAAGGCCTTGGAGGTGGCGACGAAGTCGTAGAAGGTGCGGTCGTCCCACAGTGGCACCAGGGTGTTCCACAGCGCCTTGAGGCGTGGCACGTCGCGGTCACGGATTGCCTGCTGGATGTCGCCGAAGCGCGAACCATCCTCCAGCGCATCGGCCCAGGCGTCGGCGACTTCCTGGAACAGTGCGGGGAGATCCGCCAGCTTCTGTGCGTAGTAGGTCTGGCCTTCCAGGTCGATGACCGTGCTGCCGGACGCCGGGGTCAGTGGGTTGGGGAACGGTTTGGTCTCCAGGCCCAGCTTGTCGACGTAATGGTAGAACGCAGTGGACGACACCGGAAAGCGCATGCCGCCCAGCTCGGCGATCACGCCTTCGGCGCCATTGAACGCTTGTGAACGCAGGCGCCCACCCATTTTCGACGCTTCGTAGACCACGGGCTTGAGACCCAGCTTCATCAGCTCGTACGCCGCCACCAGGCCAGCGATCCCGGCCCCGACAATCGCCACTTCCGCACCGTGGTTGTGAGCGGGAATACTGCCCAGGCCAGCCGGATGCTCGATCCAGTCGTCAAAGGCGAAAGGAAAGTCCGGCCCGAAAATGGTGATGGGCTTCTTACCGTCTGCTGGGTGGCGATTGTTCTTGTTCATGGCTGACCTTGATGGGCGACTCGACGCGGTGTTCGCGTCTGAGTATAGGAAAGATGCCCGCCATTCTAGGGAGGGTGGAACACGTTAATAAGACACAATGTGTCGTCGTTTTGAACGGTTTCTAGTCACTTTGTTGTGCTTGTAAGTCGTAATGACGAAACATGTCACTGTGGGAGCGGGCTTAGACTGGCTGGCCCCGATCGATCTTGCTGCTGAGGATGATCGAGGTGGTGGTCTTTTCCACGCCGTCCACGCTGCCGATCTGGTCCAGCAACTGGTCCAGCTGTTCCGGCGAGTCCGTGCGCAACCAGGCGACATAGTCGAACTCACCGCTGACCGCGCACAGCTGCTGCACCTGGGCCATGGCGCTCAAGCGTCGCAGCACGTCCTTGCCGGAGCGCGGCTGGACCTTGATGCCGACGTAAGCCTGCAAGCCGCCGTCAATCACTCGTTGCCCCAGGCGCACGCCATATCCGGTAATTACCTTGGTCTTTTCCAGGCGCGCCAGCCGCGAGGTCACGGTCGTACGGGCGATACCCAGTTGCCGGGCGAGCATGGCGACGCTTTCCCGTGCATTGATTTGCAGCGCCGCGATCAGCTGCCGGTCGATTTCGTCGAGGACGGGAGGGCGGGTGTCAGTCACAGTGGGCTCCGGCGCAGGCATTCGATGGCGAGCATGTTACAGGCTCTCACGTGCGAAATAGCCAATGGCAGGCAAAGTCAGTGCGCGCCAGGCGGGGGCCAGATGCACCTGTGAAGCCCTGAACCAGAAACCGTCCTGGCGAACCAGTTGTTCGGCGGGCAGCTGCAACAAGAGATCCAGTGAGAACGACTGTACTGAGCCTGGGTCGTCATCGTCTTGCGCTTCCCAATCGCGCTCGAAGCACCGGACATGCAGCTGCTCGGCGTCGAAGCGTTCAAACAGCGGCCGGTTGCCCAGCCACTGCGGATGCACCCGCAACGAGTGCGCCTGGACATCCAGGAGCAGCAATTGCCAGCCTCGATAACTGCCACACTGTTCCGTCACATCGGTTGCCATGCAAGTCAGGGCCAAGTAGCGGCTATCCGTCGACCAGATCATCGACGGTGCAAGGTCGACCAACGCGCAGCCTGAGGCTGTCAGCAGATGGCCTGCGAGCCGGGGCGTCTGCGCGCGCACCCAACTGTCGGCATATTCCGTTTCGCTGCCGAACAGCCAGGCGGCATCCTGATGGTCGCGGGCGGGCTGGATGAAGTCACCGTCGGCGTTGGCCACTTGCGGTCGATCCACCAGGCGCCAGGGGGCAACGCGGTGCAGTTGTGAGTTTGTTACCTGCAGGTCCACGGTGTTGTAGAACAGCCGGGATTGCTCGCGGGGATGAAAGAACGAAGGGTCGCTGCCGATCGGCGGCGCGGGGATGTTGAAGCGTTGCAGCGCGCTGCTGTCCAGGTCTTGGTCAAGACGACCGGCCACAACCGCCAGGCTCAGCCGGCCATCCCGAAAATCGAGTATTCGTTCCACCCACATGGCGGGGCCTTCTAGCAGGCGTCGATCCTTCACATCTGCAATGACCGCATGGGTGGTCACTGTCGTCGAGTCTGCAAAGGGCAGCAGCGCCAGGTAACGCCCGCAGTCAGAGACGCGATGATCCAGCAGCCAACTGCCTGGCAAGTGCCAATCACCAATCTGGCAGCGATAACCGCCAAGCCCCTCGCGATTGTCGCTAAGCCAGATCAACTGAGCGCATGCGCCACCCAGCATCGGCTGCGTCTCGATGTATGAGTCACCGCGCAGGCCCCGGCTGTCCAACGGCATCACAATGGCCGTGCGGGTCAGTGTGAACTCAGCGACCTTTACCCGACCCTGGGCGTCATGACCGGCCTGGGTTTCGGTGTCGCTATGGATGCTGTCCAGGCGGTAGCCATAACGGCCAGAGCCTGGTCGGGGATAGTCGAGGTACGCGCCGATATGCACATGGTGCGCGTCGAGACTCAGCAACTCATGCCAATAGAAAGACGGTTCAGTAACACTCTTCACCCACGGCAACGGCAAGGCGCGCCAGCCTTTGTCGAGCTGCCACAACCAATACTGGTCGCCCTCTTGAGAATCCCGCGCCTGGGCCAGACACACCAGCGCGCGTTGATCGCTGCTCCATACCAGCGGCGCATCGGCCGCCATCAGCAGGCCAGACGGTTGCCCGTTGACGCTGACGGTGTAGCGCGGTGAACGCAGCGGTTCCAATGGCTGGGCCAGATCACGGAACGTCGAAGGCAATGAAATGTTGCCTTGCAGGCATTGCAGGCCATCAGCGGAACGTCGTTCGAACGTGTGTAGGACATTCTCCGGATGCCAGTCGGGTTCCAGCCAGAGATCGGCGACAGGCACCAGACTGGAAACGCTGGCCGTTTTTAACAGCTCATCGAGCCGGGTTTCGCGAACACTGTCGTCCACCAAGGGGCTGTGGCGGCCGCGCAAGACGTCGAGGTCAAAAGCGTCCAACTCCCAAAGCCCGCTGTCGGCGCAGCGGTACAACTGGCGTTGCTGACGGTCGAGCACCACCAGTCCCCATGCCTGCCGGGACGGTACCGGCGCCGCGAAATAGCGCCCGTCGCTGGAGAACACGGCCGAAGAGCCCAAGCCTTGCAGGAGCACACCGTCGGGGAACAGATAGTCGCAATAAGTCGGGCCGCCCATGGCGATCTCACCGTGATTGAACACCCGGATCGGCTCGCCTTCAGGCGTCAGTTGCGGTTCGTTTCCTCCCCAGGCACTGGCTCCTTTGAGGCTAACCAACACCAAGCCCAGGCGCCGCTCCCATGCACTGACGCCCGCGAGCCCACCGATGATGCTGACAATTGCCACCAGAATTCCCCACCACTCGGGCAGGGCCCTGCCCAGGCTGAAGCCCAGGCCGAACACGGCGCCGATCATCAGCCGGGCACAGCCTCGGCCGATCGATAGCCAGCCCAGACGCGCGGCAACTCCCATCAGCAGGCCGAAGAACAGCACCACCGATAAAGCCAGCGCAGGTGGTAGCAATGTTACGAAAAAGGCCGGCACCAGCAGGATGCTGAGTTGCCAGAACAGGTCTAGAAACAGTCGAGAGAGGCTGGGGCTGGCGATGATGGGTGTCTCGCTGAGGAGGCTGAACGGTCTTAGGTGTGGGAAGGGTGAACGTCACAGAGTATTACTGCCGGTGAGTACAGGGACAAGGGCGGGGAGCGATGGGTTGCCGGAGTTGCTATGGCGATCAAAAAACCGTCAGCCTTTAAAGCTGAATTCGACAAAAAACCAGACCCTGATGGGGCTGGTTTTAGGGAGGGCGTCTAAACAATCCGAGTGCTCACACCCCCGATGCTGTGCAAGTGGCGATTAAAAATCGAAGAACACCGTTTCTGATTCACCTTGCACATGAATGTCGAAATGATAAACCAACTTGCCATCGAGCGTGGAGCGCTTGGCAATCAGGGATTGGCGACGTGGCGGCTGCTCGATCAGACCCAGGATGGGGTCCACGGCGTTCGCCTCGGATTCGTCGTCGAAATACAGGCGGGTCTGCAAGTGAATGTTGATCCCGCGAGCAAACAGGGAAACGTTGATATGCGGGGCCATGGGAAAGCCTGCGGCGTTTTTCACGGTGCCGGGTTTTACGGTCTTGATGATCCACGCGCCATCGTCGGCGGTGGCAGTACGGCCAAAACAGTTGAAGGGCTTTTCCAGAGCGTATTCGGTGTCGTAGACGCCTTGCGGATTAGCCTGCCAAAACTCGAGAAACGCGTCACGAATCAAATGGCCGTTGCCGTCATACACGTGGCCCATCAGTACGATGTGCTCACCTGGCGCGCCAGGCTTGGCCATTTCATTCCAGATTTCCTGTGCTCGCGGCGGATTACCAGCCGCCTCCAGCGCCAAGCCGATATGCACATAAGGGCCGGCAGTTTGCGAAGGGGTTTCAGGCAGAAGTTGAACGGACATGCGCATGCCTCCTCAGCGGTTTTCGAAGTGGGTCTTGCGCTGTCCGCGCAAAACAATATCAAAGCGATAAGCCAGGCAATCCATAGGATTGGCCATGCTCATATCAAGCTTGGCGATCAAGCTCTGCACCGCCTCCTGACTCGCGATCGTCTTGACGATCGGGCACATGGGAATGAGCGGATCACCTTCGAAATACAGCTGAGTTATCAAGCGCGTGGCAATGGACGGACCACTGATGGAGACATGGATGTGGGCCGGTCTCCAGTCATTGGGGCCGTTGCGCCATGGGTAGGGGCCCGGTTTGACCGTGCGAAAGCTGTAGTTGCCGTCACGGTCAGTCAGCGCGCGGCCGACCCCGCCGAAATTGGGATCGAGCGGCGCCAGATAACTGTCTTTCTTATGCCGGTAACGCCCCCCTGCATTGGCTTGCCACATTTCCACCAACGTATGGGGAATCGGTTTGCCGAATTGGTCACAGACCCGGCCCGCGACGATGATGCGTTCGCCGATGGGCAAGCCGCCGTGATTGAAATTGAGCAGCAGATCGTTATCGTGCTGGCCCATTTTCAGATGGGAAAAATCCGGCCCGCTGGTTTCCGACAGGGACTGGGGAATACTCACCAGGGCCTGGCGCGGTGAACGCAGGATCGAAGTCTTGTAGTCAGGTGTCAGGGCTTTGGGGTGCCAATTTCGGTCACGAATGACGAAGCGGCTGTCATGCGCATCAGACATGTCGATTTTTCCTGTTGTTATGGTTCGGCAAAGGCAAGCGCTGCGTTGGCAGCAACTGGTAGCCCAGTTTCCTCTTGCCCGGCCCAACCCAAAATTGAAAAAACCGACTTGATCCATATCCAAATGGTTATGGGTATTTTCCTTCGAGGTATTCCTGCCCGACTTCGCGAAGTGCCTCCATGCACCACTGTGCCTGGGGTGTCACCGGCAACGCGGGATTTGTGCACAGCCCCACGGAACCGCCAGGTTCGCGTGCCCCTAATTCCAGCTCCACCAAAACGCCTTGTTTCAAGTCCTGCCGGACCGCGTCGAAAGGCGCCACCCAGATGGCCTGGCTGCATTGTACGTAGCGCCGACTCAACGCGACCGATAGGGTTTCCAGGCGTTGGCGTGATGGGGTAATGCCGTGCTGAACAAACAGGGCGTCGGCGAATTTACGGATGGTCGTCCCCGCCAAGGGGAGTACCCAGGGATAGTCCTCGAGATTCTTATGCCCCTGTGGATTCGCGAGCACAGGATGGTCGTTGCACACCACCAGGGTCATGGACTCGCTGTAGAGGTGTTCGAATGCCAGCCCGTGAATCAATGGGCTATCGGTCATTCGGCCAACCACCAGGTCCAGTTCACCGACGCGCAGTTGCGATAGCAAATGCGCACTGGGGCCGGTCACCACGCTGATTACCAAGGCCGGATGACGAGCATGCAATCGACAGACAACCTCTGGGACCAACAGGCTTTCAACCGTGGACAGCACGCCAACGCTAATGGCAACGGGCTCATGGACACCTGCGCGCAGGCTATTGACCCCCTCGCGCAGCGCTTGCACGCTCGGCCCCGCATATCGCAGAAAAGCTGCGCCGGCTTCCGTCAGCGTCGCCCCCTTCTTGCTTCGTTCGAACAGCACGGCGGCCAGCAACGTTTCCAACTCCTTCAACGTCTTGGAAAGCGCCGGTTGGCTGATCGCCAGTTTGTCTGCCGCACGGGCCAGGCTGCCCTGGCGCGCCACTTCGAGAAAACACACCAGATGACGGAATTTGATGCGTGTGTCGATGTTCAATCGGGTCGCTGCCTTCAAGGGACTTGGGGGGCGCAGTGTTTGTGTTGTGGGTTGCCGCGCCTGAAGGCGGCAGTAGGAGGCTCGTTGGGGACTACCTGTTTGCAGAGCCGTTTATGAAAACCTTCGGCTAGTGCGCAAAGTCCACAGTCTCAAAAACGACGAAGCCGCGCAATGCGCGGCTTTCGAATTGGTGGGCCCACACGGACTCGAACCGTGGACCAAAGGATTATGAGTCCTCTGCTCTAACCAACTGAGCTATGGGCCCTCAGTAGGCCGCGGATTATAGCGATGGTTTCTCGGCTGTGCTATCCGAAAAATCCGATACGGTCATACGAAGAAACGTTGCGGCAAACTCGTCGGCACACAGCGGCAGGCTGACGATGTAGCCCTGGATCTGTTCGCAACCTTCTTCGGTCAGGAATTGCTGCTGGGCCAGGGTTTCGACGCCCTCGGCGATCACGGTGAATTGCATGCTGCGGCCCAGGGCGATGATTGCTCGCACGATGGCCGCGTCGTGGGGGTCGTCGGGCAGGCCGCGGACGAAGGATTGGTCGATCTTGAGGATGTCCAGTGGCAGGCGCTTGAGGTAACTCAGGGAGGAATAGCCGGTGCCGAAGTCGTCGATGGCCAATTGCACGCCGAGCTTTTTCAGCTGGTGCAGCACCGTCAGGGCCTCTTCGGCCTGGCTCATGATGAAGTTTTCGGTAATTTCCAGTTGCAATAAGCCGGGTTCGAGCTGGTGCTCGCGCAGCAGTTGTTCGATACGCCCCAGTAGGTTGGGTTGGCGCAGCTGGGCCCCGGCCAGATTGACCGAAAGGGGGCCGAGGCTGTCGTAGGCGTCGTTCCATTCAGACAATTGCCGGCAGGCGCGCTCCAGCACCCAATCGCCGATTTGCAGGATCATGCCGTTTTCTTCCGCCAGGGGGATGAAGTGTTCCGGCGGCACGTCGCCAAACGTGGGGTGCGTCCAGCGGATCAATGCTTCGGCACCCACCAGTTGATTGTCGACGAGGCTGATTTTTGGTTGGAAGGACAATGACAATTCGTTGCGTTCAATCGCTCGTCGCAGCTCGTGTTCCAAGGCCACGCGCTCGCTGGCCTGGGCGGTGAGGTCACAGGTGTATTTCTCTACCCGGTTGCGGCCCTTCGCTTTGGAGCGGTACATCGCCGCGTCAGCGTTCTTGACCAGCGTGGCGACGTCGCAGCCGTCCTGCGGGTAGAGGCTGGTGCCGATGCTGGCGCTGATGAAGAACTCGTGCTCGCCGGCCTGGAACGGCGCGGCAAAGCAGTTCAACAGTTTTTGGGCGATGTGCTCGGCATCGCTGGGTTGCTGCAAGCCAGGCAGCAGGATGATGAACTCGTCGCCGCCCAGGCGTGCCACGGTGTCGATGTCGCGCAACTGTTCGCGCAAACGCACGGCGATGCCTTTGAGCAGCAGGTCGCCGACCGGGTGCCCAAGGCTGTCATTGATGTGTTTGAAGCGGTCCAGGTCCAGGAACAGCACCGCCCCCTGGCCGCCGTTTTCCTGCTGGCTGTTGAGGGCCGTCAGCAAGCGGCTTTCGAACAACGTACGATTCGGCAGGCCCGTCAACGGGTCGTGGTGGGCTTGGTAGTCGAGCCGGGCCTGGGCGTGTTTGAGGCTGGAGATATCGGCGAAGACCGCGACGAAATGGGTGATCTGTCGGTCCCGATTGCGCACCGCGCTGATGGTTAGCCAACTGGGGTACAGTTCGCCGTTCTTGCGCCGGTTGGAGATCTCTCCCTGCCAGTGCCCTTCGGCTGTCAACTGGTGCCACATCGCCGCGTAAAACGCGCTGTCGTGCAGGCCGGAGGCCAATAATCGAGGTGTATGGCCCAGGGCTTCGGTTTCGCTGTAGCCGGTGATTTCGGTGAAGGCTCGGTTCACGGCGCTGATGTGTTGTTGCGTATCGGTGATCAGCACGCCTTCGGCAGTGCTTTCGAACACGGTAGCGGCCTGTTGCAGTTTCTCCTGCATCAGGTGGCGTTCGGTGATGTCCCGGGCGATGGTCAGCATGCAGTCTTCGTTGCCGATGGGCAGCGGGCGACTGGAGACTTCGCAGAGCCGGATCTGCCCGTCGTTGCGACGGATATGGCAACTGAAGTCCTTCACGAAGCCGTCCCGCTTAAGCAGGTCGAGCATCTGCTTTCGTTCGTTGAGGTTGACCCAAATACCCAGGTCCAAGGTGGAGCGGTCCACCGACAGGACGCTGTTGAAGCCGGTAATGCGGCTGAAACCTTCGTTGACTTCGATCAGCAGGCCGTCGCTTTGTCGGGACAGCAGCAGGCCATCGGGCGAGGCGTGGAACGCCTTGGCGAATTTCTCTTCGGAGGTCTGCAATTGCTGCTGGGTTTCCTTGAGCTGGCTGATGTCCCGCACCACCACGACCAGGGCTGGCGTCGTGTCGAGATCGAAGGGCTCGGCGGAAATCAGCCCGGTGAACACTTGGCCATTGCTGCGACGGAAGGGCATTTCCAGGTTGCGGATGCTGCCGGCCTGCAAGCGCTGCAACAGGGCCGGCCCCACGCCTTGGATGCCCCAGATATTCAGTTCGGTTGCGTTTCGTCCCACCACCTCGGCGGCACTGAGGCCGACCTGCTCTTCGAAGGCCTTGTTGACCTCTAGCAGGCAACCGTCCAATAGCCGTGCGATCACCAGAATGTCCGGGCACTGGCGGAAAACAGAGGCAAATTTCTGCTCCGAAAGGCGCAGTGCTTCCTCGGTGCGCTTGGCTTCACTGATATCGATCATCAGCCCGCGCATCAGCGGTTCGTGACCGTGCTCGATCAGGCTGACGATGTCGCGCACCCACAGGCAGCGGCCATCAGCGGTGAGAACCCGGTAATCGATGCAGTGGTCGCGACCGGCCAGCACTTCATGGTTGCAGTAGGTCTGGGCACGGATCAGGTCGGCCGGATGAATGATGTTGCGCCAGAAGCCTGGGACCAGCCAATGGGAGAGGGGATAACCCAACAGGTCTTCGGCGTGGGGCGATACGTAGCTGTAGGTAAAATCGCTGACCCTGGCTTCCCAGGCAATGGCCGACAGGCTCTCCACCAGTCCACGGTAATGGTATTCGCTGCTGCGCAGTTCCTGTTCCAGCTCGACCCGCCGGGCGATTTCCGAACTGAGTCGGCGGTTGATGCGAATCACCACCGCCAGTATGCCGACCAGGAGCAGCAACGCAGGCAGGCCGTAAATTAGCAGGTCTGACCAGAGCTGACGGTAATCATGCACATTGCCGACCCACTTCTGCTGGATCTCGGCAACTTCGGCCGGACTCATGTCTGCCAGGACTTTGTCCAGGATGCCCACCAATACCTTGTTGTCTCGAGGGACGGCCATTGCCAGCTGATAGCGATAAGGCGTTTCCCCGCTGACATAAAGGCCTTCGAGCTTGAGTTGGCGCAGGCTCCAGACACTGGATGCCAGATCGCCCACCACCGCATCCACTTCGTCGGTTGCCAGCGCTTGCAGGGCTGAACTGACATTGGGCAGCGCCACGAGGTTCAGGTCGGGATGGTGGTTGCGCAGCAATTCATGGGGGGCATAGTTCTCCACCACGGCGATTTTCAGCCCGTACAGCTCCTTGAGGTTGTGAGGCTGGGCGCCACCGCGATGGGCCAGGATGACAATGGGGAAATCCAGGTAAGGCCGGGTAAACGCCAGGTAATTCTGGCGTTCCGGCGTGGACATGATGCCCGGCAAGAGGTCGATCTTGCCCTGAGCGACCTGCTCCAGCACGGCGGTCCAGCTGGCCGGCTCGATGGGGGTGAGCTTGATGGCCAGCCGTTCACGAATGATCTCAACGTAGTCGGCAGCCAGGCCCTGATAGCGGCCCTGGTCGTCACGAAACTCAAACGGCGGCCATGAGGCGTCAACGCCCAGGCGCAGGTCGGGGTGGTCCTTGAGCCAGCGGAGCTCCTCGTCGGTGAGCGTCAACGCGCCAGCTGTTGCGGTCCAGGTCATCAATGACAGCAAAAGCGCGGCCGTCAGTCTGGGCATCACTGTCTCGTCATGGCTTGGGGAGGATGATTCGAGTGTAGACGGGCAACAGGGTGGTGAGGAGCGTAACGAAGGGGATTTTATCTTTGCATAACAAAACCCCCGGCAGGGCCGGGGGTTTTGAAGGTCACTCGTCGAGGAAGGAGCGCAGATGCTCGCTTCGCGTCGGGTGGCGCAGTTTGCGCAACGCCTTGGCTTCGATCTGACGAATCCGCTCACGGGTTACATCGAACTGCTTACCGACTTCCTCAAGGGTATGGTCGGTATTCATGTCGATGCCGAAGCGCATGCGCAGTACCTTGGCTTCACGGGCAGTGAGGCCGGAGAGTACTTCGCGAGTCGCTTCCTTGAGACTCTCGACAGTGGCGACATCGATCGGAGACTGCATGGTGGAGTCTTCGATGAAGTCACCCAGATGGGAGTCTTCGTCATCGCCGATCGGGGTTTCCATGGAGATCGGCTCTTTGGCGATCTTCAATACCTTGCGGATCTTGTCCTCAGGCATTTCCATGCGTTCGCCCAGCTCTTCCGGCGTCGGTTCGCGACCCATTTCCTGCAGCATCTGCCGGGAAATGCGGTTGAGCTTGTTGATCGTCTCGATCATGTGCACCGGGATACGGATGGTGCGGGCCTGGTCGGCGATCGAGCGAGTGATCGCCTGACGGATCCACCAGGTGGCATAAGTCGAGAACTTGTAGCCGCGACGGTATTCGAACTTGTCCACCGCCTTCATCAGGCCGATGTTGCCTTCCTGGATCAGGTCGAGGAATTGCAGGCCACGGTTGGTGTACTTCTTGGCGATGGAGATCACCAGACGCAAGTTCGCTTCGACCATCTCTTTCTTCGCGCGACGGGCCTTGGCCTCGCCGATCGACATGCGACGGTTGATGTCCTTGATCTCGGCGATGCTCAGGCCGGTCTCGGCCTCCAGCGCACTGAGCTTCTGCTGGCAACGAATGATGTCCGGTTGCAGGCGGGCAATGGCTTCGGCGTATTTGCTCTTGCCCTTGGCCAGTGCATCGGTCCAGCTTTCGTCGACTTCGTTGCCGGGGAACTGGCGCAGGAAATCGGCGCGCGGCATGCGGGCATCACGCACGCAAAGCTGCATGATCGCGCGCTCTTGTTGGCGCAAGCGATCCAGGGCACTGCGAACACGCTCGACCAGGCCTTCGAATTGCTTCGGTACCAGCTTGATCGGCATGAACAGCTCGGCCAGTGCCAACAGCTCGGCAATCGCCTGCTTGTTGTTGCGGCCGTGCTTTTTCAGCGCCTTGCGGGTGATTTCCATCTGGTCGGCCACAGCGCCGAAACGCTGTGCTGCGATGACCGGATCCGGACCGCTTTCGGCTTCTTCCTCGTCGTCGCTCGCTTCGGCCTCGTCGTCATCGGTGTCGTCGTCGGCCTTGACGGCTTTCGCATCGATCGGCGGCGGCACTTCGGCGGCAGGCGGCGCAATGCCGTCGTCCGGATCGATATAGCCGCTCAGGACGTCGGACAGGCGGCCACCTTCGGTGGTGACGCGGGTGTACTCGGAGAGAATATGGTCAACCGTGCCAGGGAAGTGCGCGATTGCGCCCATCACTTCACGGATGCCTTCTTCAATACGCTTGGCGATTTCGATTTCGCCTTCACGCGTGAGGAGCTCTACCGTACCCATTTCACGCATGTACATGCGCACGGGGTCGGTGGTGCGACCAATGTCGGTCTCGACCGCTGCCAACGCTGCGGCCGCTTCTTCAGCGGCCGCCTCGTCGGTATCGGCGTCGGCCAGCATAAGGGCATCCTTATCTGGAGCAACCTCGAATACGTTGATCCCCATGTCGTTGATCATGCGGATGATGTCTTCCACCTGTTCCGGATCTGAAATATCCTCCGGCAGGTGGTCGTTGACCTCCGCGTAAGTCAGGTAGCCCTGCTCACGACCCAATAGGATCAACTCTTTGATACGAGACTGCTGTTGCGCTTTTCCGGACATAACACCCTATCCACTGAAGGTCTTGGCGGGCAAAAAACAAGCCGAGGATTATACCTGAGCTGTGACCTCACGCGCCAGTTGAGGTCGGGTTTGATGCGCAAACATTGCGGCTGAGTAAGTCGCGCAATTGGTTTTTCTCTTCGCTGGTCAACTCGCTCTGGCGAGCTTTTCGCAGAAGTTGTTCCAGGTTTCGCTCGCGTTGGCGGGCGGACAAGCTAGTAATGGTGTCGAAAAACTGTTGTTCAAGGTTGTCTCCCTCAATCAGCCATTCCTTCTCGGCCAGGGCCTTCAACAAGCGCCCCTGCTCGGTGCCGTGCCACCGTGCGATCAACTGGAAAGAGTTTAGCTTGGGGTTCTTCTGCACGGCTTCAAGGAGTGCAACCAGCAATTGCGTGTTGCTGTGGTCCTCGGCGGCGAAGTGCCCGGCGTCCTCTACTTTTTCCGCCAGTTGCGGGTGATGCAGCAAGGTGCGCAAGGCGGCCAGTGTTGGTGGTTCGACGGCGGCCGGCACGCGCGGGGCACGTGGTTGGTCGCGATCGCCGCGCTTGCCGTTCTTGTCCCAGGGTTTCTTGTCCCATTTCTTGCCGCCACTGCCGGGTTTTTTCGGCGTCCATTCCTGCTGGGGGGCGTAATCCTGCTGGGGTTGATGATAGTCGGCGAAATCCGGCATCGCGTCGTAGTCGATGCCAGGGTCATACGCCGGCGGCGCCTCCTGGGGGGCGCTGTGCACCAACTGATTGACCGCTTCGCTGTTCAGGCCGGTGATCTCGGTCAGGCGCTGGCGCATGAGTGTGCGCAGGTTGGCACCGGGTACCTTGTCGATCAGCGGTGCCGCGAGGGTGGCCATGTGGGCCTTGCCTTCGAGGGAGCGTGGATCGGCTTCTTCGGTCAACTGCTGGAAAAAATAGTCGGCCAACGGTTGTGCGTGCTGGTTGATCCGTGCACGGAACGCGTCGGTGCCTTCGGAGCGCACCAGGGTGTCCGGGTCCTCGCCCTCGGGCAGGAACAGAAAGCGTGCCCGGCGACCGTCCTGCAGGCACGGCAAGGTAGCCTCCAGTGCGCGCCAGGCGGCATTGCGGCCGGCCTGGTCGCCGTCGAAGCAGAACAGCACGTTGGGCACAACGCGAAACAGGCGCTTCATGTGCTCTTCGCTGGTGGCCGTGCCCAGGGTCGCGACGGCGTTGCGCAGGCCTTGCTGGGCCAGGGCAATAACGTCCATGTAGCCTTCGACGACAATGATTTCATCGAGGTTGCGGTTGTTCTTGCGCGCTTCGTACAGGCCATAGAGCTCCTGGCCCTTGTGGAACACCGGGGTTTCCGGGGAGTTCAGGTATTTCGGCTTGTCGTCGCCCAGCACCCGGCCACCAAAGGCGATGATCCGCCCCCGCGTGTCGCGAATCGGAAACATGACCCGGTCACGGAAGCGGTCGTAGCGCTTGCCGGTTTCGGCATTTTCGATCAGCAGGCCAGCGTCGATCATGGCGCGCTGTTGCAGCGTATCGCTGCTTAGGTGCTTGTACAGGTTGTCCCAGCCGGGCGGGGCGAAGCCGAGGCCGAAGTCTCGGGCAATTTCGCCGGTCAGGCCGCGGCCCTTGAGATAATCCACCGCGGCCTTGCGTGCCGGATGGCTTTTGAGGGCCTGGCGATAAAAATCCGCCGCCGCCGTCAGCAGTGGGTAAAGCGGAGAATCGGTCGGTTGGCGTGGCTTGTGCTGTCGACCGCTTTCCTCGCGGGGTATTTCCATGCCGGCGGCTTTGGCCAGTTCTTCGACGGCCTGGGGAAAGTCCAGGTTGTCGTGGTCCATGATGAAGCCGAGGGCGTTGCCGCCAGCGCCGCAGCCGAAGCAATAGTAGAACTGCTTGTCGGGGCTCACGCTGAAAGAAGGCGTTTTCTCTTTATGGAACGGGCAGCACGCCGTGTAGTTCTTGCCCGCTTTCTTCATTTGCAGGCGAGAGCTGACCACGTCGACGATGTCGGTGCGGTTCAGGAGGTCGTCAATAAAGCTCTGGGGAATCAGCCCGGCCATGGCGTTCTCGTCATCACTGCGCGAAATATGGACCCGAAATCGGCAGGCGTAACCGGGTCTGGGTTTGAGGCACGCTAAATCGGTGGCTCGACCGGGTCGTCTGCATCATCGCTGTCGGGAAGTGTATCTGCCGATAATCCACTGACGTTAATAACTATCAGTATTCGACTGTTTGAATGTGTTGCGCTGAGTCCGGTAACGGCCGTTCAGGCCTCGGATAGCTCATGAAGCGGACACGCAGGCAGGTGCCTTGGGCTGATCGTCGTTAGAGGAATCAGGGTGTGCTCGTCGGTAGCCTTGGAAGGCTCGTCAGGAAAGACGTGCACCGCTGGCAAAAGAGCCAGGTCTGACGCGCTGAAGCAGGTTGTCTTGGTCGCGTCTGCGACTTTGACGGTGAAGCATCAAGCGTTATTCCGCAAATGCCATAAGCCCGGCTTGAAGGCCGGGCTTGGCAGAAGCTTGCTACGGACGTCTGTGTATTAGTACAGACGTACGGCGCGGCGCTGTTCGCGCTGAACTTTCTTGGCGTGACGCTTAACAGCGGCTGCTGCCTTGCGCTTACGCTCAGAAGTCGGCTTCTCGTAGAATTCGCGGCTACGAACTTCAGCCAGAACACCGGCTTTTTCGCAGGAGCGCTTGAAACGACGCAGAGCTACGTCGAAGGGTTCGTTCTCTTTTACTTTGACGGCTGGCATCCAGAGCTACCTTCATTCATTACCGGGGTCAACATCCTCGCGGCAAAAGAGCACTTGAAGACGTCGGTTTTTAAGGGTTGCGGATGTTAACCCCTCAACGCTCGGAATGCAAAGCCTCTGATCGAAAACCGCTGGTCGGGGCACAACGCGGCGACTATTATGCGCGCCTTCGAATTCAGCCTCTACAAGGCGCAAACCCATGCTAGTACTGGGATTAGAAACCTCCTGCGACGAAACCGGTGTCGCACTTTACGACAGTGAGCGCGGCCTGCTGGCCGATGCGCTGTTCAGCCAGATCGACCTGCACCGTGCCTATGGCGGGGTGGTGCCCGAGCTTGCCTCCCGCGATCACGTCAAGCGCATGCTGCCCTTGATCCGCCAGGTCCTGGCCGAAGCCGGCTGCGTGCCGACGGAGATCGACGGCATTGCCTACACCGCCGGCCCGGGCTTGGTGGGCGCGCTGCTGGTGGGCGCCTCTTGCGCCCAGGCCCTGGCCTTTGCCTGGGGTATTCCGGCCCTGGGTGTGCATCACATGGAAGGCCACTTGCTGGCGCCGATGCTGGAGTCGCAACCGCCGCAATTTCCGTTCGTCGCTTTGTTGGTGTCGGGCGGCCATACGCAGCTCATCCGGGTCGATGGCATCGGCCAATACGAGTTGCTCGGCGAGACGCTCGATGATGCTGCCGGCGAAGCGTTCGACAAAACTGCAAAAATGATGGGCCTCAACTATCCCGGTGGGCCGGAAATCTCCCGGCTTGCGACACAAGGGGTCGATGGGCGTTTCGTGTTCCCGCGGCCGATGTGTGACCGTCCCGGCCTGGATTTCAGTTTCAGCGGGCTGAAGACCTTCGCCCTGAACACCTGGCAGCAGTGCGTCAGCGCCGGGGACGACAGTGAACAAGCCCGTTGCGACATCTCGCTGGCGTTCCAGCAGGCCGTGGTGGAGACTTTGACCATCAAGTGCAAGCGTGCCCTCAAACAGGCCGGGCTCAAGCGCCTGGTGATCGCTGGTGGCGTGAGCGCGAACAAGGCCCTGCGGACATCGCTGGAGAAGATGCTCGGCGACATGAAGGGCGACGTTTACTACGCCCGGCCGGAGTTCTGTACAGATAACGGCGCGATGATTGCCTTTGCCGGCTGCCAGCGCTTGCAGGCCGGCCAGCACGAAAGCTTGGCGATCAGCGTACAGGCGCGCTGGCCGATGGAGCAGTTGGCGCCGCTGTGAAGCGTCATTTAAAAATGCCGTTCGCGCCCGGCGAACAGGTCGCGTAGATTGCCCCGGTGACGCCAGACGATCAGCGCAACCAGCGCGGCCATTGGCAGCAAGGCCGCCGGTTCCTGCCAGGCCAGCAACGGCAAGGTCAGCGGCGTGGCGATCAGTGCGGCCAGGGAGCTGGTGCGGGTCAGGTAGAACGTCAGCAGCCAGGCACAGGCAGCCAGCAGCGCGGCGGGCGGGTACAGGCCCAGCAGCATGCCGGCGGCAGTGGCGACGCCCTTGCCGCCACGAAAGCGAAAGTACAGCGGGAATAGATGGCCGATGACGGCGCAGACGCCGATCCAGGCCTGTTGCTGCAACGAGAGCCCTGCAAGGCTGGCGATCAATACCGGGACAAGGCCTTTGCAGAGGTCGCCCAGCAGGGTCAGGATGGCGAGTTTGCGTCCGGCCAGGCGAAGCATGTTGGTGGCGCCGGCATTGCCTGAGCCACTCATTCGCGGATCCGGGCGACCGGTCAGGCGGCTGAGCAAAATGGCGAAGGACAGCGAGCCGAGCAGGTAGGCGAGAATCGCCAGTAACCAAAACATGCTAACTATTCCGGGCGAGGACGCCCTGATTCTAACGGCGCATTGCGCCCTTGTCGTGCTGCGGAGAAGAGTGCTTGGACAGAGTGTTTATCGAAGGCCTGGAAGTCGACACGGTCATCGGGGCCTACGACTGGGAGCGAGGCATCCGACAGTGCCTGCGACTTGACCTGAGCTTTGCCTGGGACAACCGTCCGGCCGCTGCGGGCGACGACCTGACCCTGGCGCTCGACTACGCCAGCGTTTCGTCGCGCATCCAGGCATTTGCCGAACAGGCGCAATTCCAATTGGTCGAGACCTTTGCCGAGCGACTGGCCCAGGCGCTCATGGATGAGTTCAAGATCACGTGGCTGCGTCTGAAATTAACCAAGCCTGGCGCCGTACCGGCAGCCAGCGGCGTTGGTGTGGAGATCGAGCGCGGATGTCGCTGACTCAGGTTTTTCTCGGGCTCGGCAGCAATATCGAGCGCGAAACCCATCTGTGCGCCGGTCTTGAGGCCTTGGCCGGTTTCCTGGTGGGCATGCGCTGTTCGGCCGTGTTCGAGAGCCAGCCGGTAGGTATCAAGAGCGGGCCATTCTTCAATTTCGTCGTCTCGGCCTTCACGGATCTGCCGTTGATGGAACTGGATCGCCGCCTCAAGTTCATCGAGGCGGACAATGGTCGCTATGCGCCGGACCGCAAGGGGCTGCCGCTGGATATCGACGTATTGTTGTATGGCGAGCAGGTCGGCAACTTCGATGGATTGATCCTGCCGCGCGCGGAAATCCTCAAGAACGCCTTCGTCCTGTGGCCTTTGTCGTTGATCGCGCCGGATCGAATTCATCCGGGTGTTGGCAAAAGCTTTGCCACATTGTGGGAAGAAGCGCAGATCGACCAGGTACTGGCGCCGGTGGCTTTCGAATGGCGCGGCCAGCAACTTACGCCATCGAATCTGCGCTGAGGCACCTGCCGCTATCGCGAGCAAGTACGCTCCCACATTGGAGTTTCAGCGGGCACATATTTTGTGTTCAGCCAAGATCCACTGTGGGAGCGAGCTTGCTCGCGATGACGGCGGTATATCCGGCAAAAATGCAAGCTGACCCGAAACTCAGCGTCAGTTCGCCGCTTCCTTGTAGGCCTTCAACGCCCTGAGACGCTCACGCTTGATCGCCTCACCCAGCTCCGGCCCCTTGAAACCCTTCTCCAGCAAAGGCTGTACCGCCACTGCGCGGGCCGCTGCCGCTGCGCCCCGCAGATAATCAGCCTGTGGATAACTTCGCTCTTCAAGCCCTTTGCGTCCCCGTGCATCCATCTCACAGGCTGCGATGAACTCCTCGAAGCGCTGAGGTCGGCGGTACACATCGAAACTTTGCAGCAGTTCAAGCAGGGTAGACGCCTTCAACTCCAGCGCGCGATGGCCATGGGTGTGGTACTGGCCAACCAATAACGCCAGTTCCTGGCAGTCGCGAGGCGCCTTGAAGCGCTCATTGACCGCTTTGATCAGCCTCAACCCCGTGTGCTCATGGGCGATGTGTCGCGGCCATTCGTGTTGGGGCGTCAGGCCTTTGCCCAGGTCATGGAGCAGGCAGGCCCAGCGGACCGTCAGCGGTTGTCGGTGCAGGGCGGCTTGTTCCAGCACGCTCAGGGTGTGGACGCCGGTATCGATTTCCGGATGATGGGCTTCGGGCTGGGGCACGCCAAACAACGCATCGACCTCGGGCATCAGGACCTTGAGGGCCGTGCAGTCGCGCAAGACCTGGATAAATACCTGTGGCTGTTTCTCCATGAGAGCGCGAGAAATTTCCTTCCAACTGCGCTCGGCCGTCAGTGCTTCCAGCTCGCCGGAGTCGCTGAGTTGGCGCATCAGTTCGAGGGTTTCGTCCGCCACCTTGAAACCCAATGGAGCATAACGCGCGGCAAAGCGGGCAACCCTCAGGACTCGGAGGGGATCTTCGGCGAAAGCGGGGGAAACGTGACGTAGGACCCGGGCTTCCAGGTCGCGCTGACCGTGGTACGGATCGGTCAGGTTGCCGTGGTCATCTTCAGCCATGGCGTTGATCGTCAAGTCCCGACGAACCAGGTCCTCCTCCAGGGTCACTTCAGGGCTGGCATGGAACACGAAGCCGCCATAGCCTCGGCCGCTTTTGCGTTCGGTGCGGGCGAGGGCGTATTCCTCGCCGGTCTTCGGGTCGAGGAATACCGGAAAATCGGCCCCCACAGGGCGAAAACCCTTGGCGAGCATTTCCTCGGCGGTGGCCCCCACCACGACCCGATCGACGTCGGTGACGGGAATGCCTAGCAGGCGGTCGCGAACGGCGCCGCCGACTTTATAGATCTGCATAAAAAACCTCCGTTGGTCCGACAGGATAACCTTTGCGTCGGACGTCCGGAGGGGAAAACGGGATCAAAGATGAATGACGGCCAGGTCCAGGCGGCCATAGTCTCCTTCGGCTTGTTCGCCTCTGGGAGGCACGTGATGGGTTTTCATCACCTGGTCGCCTTGCAGGGTTTCCAAGTGGATATCGAAACCCCAGAGGCGATGCAGGTGCTTGAGCACTTCGTCGGTGGAGTCGCCCAGTGGCTTGCGGTCATGCGCCTGGTGCCGCAGCGTCAGCGAGCGATCACCGCGGCGGTCAATGCTGTAGATCTGCACGTTGGGTTCGCGATTGCCCAGGTTGTATTGCGCCGCCAGGGTTTCGCGGATGATGCGGTAGCCGCTCTCATCGTGAATGGCAGGTACTACCAGGTCATCCTTCTGGTCATCATCGAGGATGCTGAACAGTTTCAGGTCGCGGATCACCTTGGGCGAGAGGTACTGCAGGATGAAGCTTTCGTCCTTGAAACTGCTCATGGCGAATTTAATGGCGGACAACCAGTCCGAACCGGCGATTTCCGGGAACCAGCGACGATCTTCCTCGGTAGGGTTTTCGCACATGCGCCGGATGTCGCGGTACATGGCGAAGCCCAGGGCGTAGGGGTTGATACCGCTGTAGTACGGGCTGTCGAAGCCAGGCTGGAACACCACGCTGGTGTGGGACGTCAGGAACTCCATCATGAAGCCGTCGGTGACCAGGCCCTCGTCGTACAGGTCGTTCATCAGCGTGTAGTGCCAGAACGTGGCCCAGCCCTCGTTCATGACCTGGGTCTGGCGCTGTGGATAGAAGTATTGGGCGATCTTGCGCACGATGCGCACGATTTCCCGCTGCCACGGTTCCAGCAACGGCGCATGTTTTTCAATGAAATACAGAATGTTTTCCTGGGGCTCGGCAGGGAAGCGGGCATTGTCTTTTTCGTTGTACTTGTCTGCACCTTTGGGAATGGTGCGCCACAGATCATTGATCTGTTTTTGCAGGTGCTCTTCGCGATCCTTCTGGCGCCGGCGTTCTTCTTCGGCGGAAATCGGATACGGCCGCTTGTAGCGGTCCACGCCGTAGTTCATCAAGGCGTGGCAGGAGTCCAGCAAGTCCTCCACCGCGTCGATGCCGTGGCGTTCCTCGCATTGCATGATGTACTGCTTGGCGAACACCAGGTAATCGATGATCGAGCTGGCATCGGTCCAGGTGCGGAACAGATAGTTGCCCTTGAAGAAGCTGTTGTGCCCATAACAGGCGTGCGCCACCACCAGGGCTTGCATGCAGATGGTGTTTTCTTCCATCAGGTAGGCGATGCAAGGATCGGAGTTGATGACGATCTCATAGGCCAGCCCCATCTGGCCGCGGCTGTAGGATTTTTCGGTACTGAGGAAGTGCTTGCCGTAGGACCAGTGGTGATAGCCCAGCGGCATGCCGACCGACGCGTAGGCATCCATCATTTGCTCGGCGGTGATCACTTCGATCTGGTTTGGGTAGGTGTCGAGGGCATAACGGTCCGCGATACGGCTGATTTCGCGGTCGTAGGCCTTGATCAGCTCGAACGTCCATTCGGAGCCGGTGGAAATGGGCTGGCGCTTCTGCTCTTTTTTGGCGGTCATGTCACTAACCTGCGCTGGAAGAGTTCACGGAAGACCGGGTAGATATCCCCGGCCGAGACCAATTGCTGTTGGGCAAATGTGTCGGAAAAAGCTTCGGCAATCCGTTCATATTCGTACCACAAGGCCTGGTGTTCGCGTGGAGTGATTTCCACATAGGTGTAGTACTGGACGAACGGCATGATCTGGTTGATCAGGATGTCACGGCAGATCGGTGAATCGTCGTTCCAGTTGTCGCCGTCCGACGCCTGGGCTGCATAGATGTTCCATTCGTTGGCGGGGTAGCGCTCGGCCATGATCTCCTGCATCAGCTTCAGGGCGCTGGAGACAATGGTGCCGCCGGTTTCCCTGGAGTAGAAAAACTCCTCTTCGTCCACTTCCCTGGCACTGGTGTGATGGCGGATGAACACTACATCGATCTTGTCGTAGTTCCGTTTCAGGAACAGGTACAACAGGATGAAGAAGCGCTTGGCGATGTCCTTGGTGGCCTGGGTCATGGAACCGGAGACGTCCATCAGGCAGAACATCACCGCCTTGGAGCTGGGGTTTGGCTGTTTCACCAGCAGGTTGTACTTGAGGTCGAACGTGTCGAGGAACGGTACGCGGTGGATGCGGGCGCTGAGTTTCTCGATTTCCGCTTCAAGGTCCTGAATATCGCCGAAATTGTCAGGTTCTTCGCGTTTCAGGCGGGCCAGTTCTTCCTTGGCCTCGCGTAGTTTTGCCCGGCTGCTGCCCGACAGCGCGATGCGCCGGGCGTGGGCTGAACGAAGGGTGCGGATGATGTTGATACGTGATGGATTGCCTTCATTGCTGATACCAGCACGCACGGTCTTGAAGGTGTCGGTGCCAGTCAGGTTGCGCTTGACCAGGTTGGGCAGTTCCAGGTCCTCGAACATGAACTCCAGGAATTCCTCCTGGGTAATCTGGAACACGAACTCATCCATGCCTTCGCCGGAGTTGCCGGCCTTGCCGGGCCCCTTGCCGCCGCCTCCGCCCTGGGGACGGGGAATGTGCTCACCACTGGTGAATTCCTTGTTGCCGGGGTGCACGACGGTCTGTTTGCCGCCGCGACCATGGTGGAGCACCGGCTCGTCGATGTCGCGGCCGGGGATACTGATCTGTTCGCCGTGTTCCATGTCGGTAATGGAGCGCCGGCTGACCGCCTCTTCAACGGCCTTCTTGATGTGGTCACGGTAACGCCGCAGAAATCGCTGGCGGTTCACCGTGCTCTTGTTCTTGCCATTAAGGCGTCGGTCGATCACATAGCTCATAGGCCCCTCCGAGGGAGCTTCAAGTCGTAAGCCTCAAGCTGCAAGGGGCGTGGCGTCGAGCCGTGGCTCAACGCCGTTCCCTTGCAGGCTGTAGCTAGAAGCTTGCCGCTGCTTACTGCGATTTCCGGACCCGCAGATACCACTCGGAGAGCAGTCGTACCTGTTTGTCGGTGTAGCCACGTTCGACCATGCGTGTGACGAAATCGTTGTGTTTTTGCTGGTCCTCCTTGCTGGCCTTGGCGTTGAAGCTGATGACTGGCAGCAGGTCTTCGGTGTTGGAGAACATTTTCTTCTCGATGACCACCCGCAGCTTTTCATAGCTCAGCCAGGTTGGGTTCTTGCCGTTGTTGTTGGCCCGGGCGCGGAGCACGAAGTTGACGATCTCGTTGCGGAAGTCCTTCGGATTGCTGATGCCCGCCGGTTTCTCGATTTTCTCAAGTTCCTCGTTGAGGGCCACGCGATTGAGTATTTCGCCGGTTTCCGGGTCGCGGTATTCCTGGTCCTGGATCCAGAAGTCTGCGTACAGCACGTAGCGGTCGAAGATGTTCTGGCCGTACTCGCTGTAGGACTCCAGGTACGCCGTCTGGATTTCCTTGCCGATGAACTCGATGTAGCGCGGGGCCAGGTATTCCTTGAGGAAGCGCAGGTAACGCTCGCGGGTTTCGGCCTGGAATTGCTCTTGCTCGATCTGCTGTTCCAGCACATACAGCAGGTGAACCGGGTTGGCCGCGATCTCGTGAGGGTCGAAGTTGAAGACCTTGGACAGGATCTTGAACGCAAAACGTGTAGACAGCCCGTTCATCCCCTCGTCGACCCCCGCGTTGTCGCGGTATTCCTGGATCGACTTGGCCTTCGGATCGGTGTCCTTGAGGTTTTCACCGTCGTACACGCGCATCTTCGAATAGATGTTGGAGTTTTCCGGCTCCTTGAGGCGCGACAGCACCGTGAACTGGGCAAGCATCTTCAGGGTGTCGGGGGCGCAATGAGCCTTGGACAGCGAACTGTTGAACAGCAGCTTGTCGTAGATCTTCACCTCATCGCTCACTCGCAGGCAGTACGGCACCTTGACGATGTAGATCCGGTCGATGAAGGCCTCGTTGTTCTTGTTGTTGCGGAAGGTATGCCATTCCGATTCGTTGGAGTGGGCCAGCAGGATGCCGGTGAACGGAATGGCCCCCAGGCCCTCGGTGCTGTTGTAGTTGCCTTCCTGGGTGGCGGTCAGCAGCGGGTGCAGCACCTTGATGGGCGCCTTGAACATCTCGACGAATTCCATCAGGCCCTGGTTGGCCCGGCACAGTGCACCTGAATAGCTGTAGGCGTCGGCGTCGTTCTGTGGAAATTCTTCCAGTTTACGGATATCGACCTTGCCCACCAGGGCGGAAATATCCTGGTTGTTTTCGTCACCCGGTTCGGTCTTGGCCACTGCGATCTGGTTGAGGATCGATGGGTAGAGCTTGACCACCCGGAACTGGCTGATGTCACCGCCGAACTCGGCCAGGCGCTTGGTCGCCCATGGCGACATGATGGTATTGAGGTAGCGGCGTGGGATGCCGAAATCCTCCTCGAGGATCTCGCCATCCTCGGTGGCGTTGAACAGCCCCAGGGGCGATTCGAACACCGGCGAGCCCTTGATGGCAAAGAAGGGCACTTTTTCGATCAATTGCTTGAGCTTCTCGGCCAGGGATGATTTACCACCACCCACGGGGCCAAGCAGATAAAGGATTTGTTTTTTCTCTTCCAGGCCTTGGGCGGCATGGCGGAAATAGGACACGATTTGTTCGATGCATTCTTCCATCCCGTGGAAGTCTGCAAAGGCCGGATAGCGGCGAATCACCTTGTTGGAGAAGATTCGCGAGAGCCTCGAGTTGGTCGAGGTATCCAGCAGCTCCGGTTCTCCGATTGCCAGCAACAGACGCTCCGCAGCCGATGCATAGGCACTGCGGTCCTGCTTGCAGAGTTCGAGGTATTCCTGCAGCGAGTATTCCTCCTGCCGCGTGGACTCGAAACGTTGCTGGAAGTGGCTAAAAATGCTCATGACGTCACCTCGCTCGATACGTGGAGCCGGTGTCGGATCAATCAGTCGATGCTGGACAGCCGCTGGGAACCCAGTTGCCGTTTACCCCCCAGAATGCTTTCAAGAATGCAGGCTCTTGAAAGCTGACTCCCGATGACCCGCGCGCCGGTGTACCGGCTCTCCCCTGTTTTGGATGGCCTGAGGCTAAGGATAGTTCGGAATCGCGGAGGTAAAGGTGGAATACGTAATTAGTTATGGCAGACCGTTTGTCTGCGATCGCTCAAGCCCACGGTTCACGCGGGCTTGGACAACATAAAAAATTATTCCTGATTGTCTTGCGCTGTTTCTGCAGGATAAGTCGCACGCCACAACTCAAAACCGCCGTCCAGGCTATAGACGTCGCTGAAGCCCTGGCTGACCAGATAGGCGGCTGCGCTCTGGCTGGAGTTGCCGTGATAGCAGACCACGACTGTAGGCGCATCGAGGTCGGCGGCATGGATGAAGTCGGCGATGGAATGGTTATCCAGATGCCGGGAGCCACTGATATGCGAAGCCGCAAAAGTGGCTGGGTCGCGGACATCGACGACGACCGCGCCTTGCTCGCGCAAGGCCTGGGCCTGTTCCGGGGGGATGCGTTTGAATTCGCTCATGAAGGGCTCCTGTGGCTCAAGCGCAACGCCGGTCAAACGGCAGTGCCGGCCGGCAATGGTGCAGTGGTCGGTTGATGGGTTTTGGCGTGGCCCTGTTCGTCGCAATCGCAACGCAGTTGCTCGCCGGTGTCGACGTTCATCAGCGTCATGGCGCTGCCCCACACGCAACCGGTATCGAGGGCAAAGACGCCGGGTTCGTCGCATTGGCCACCCAGTGCCGCCCAGTGCCCGAAAATGATCTTCAGGTTACGGGTCTTGCGCTCACTGTGCTTGAACCAGGGGGCATAGCCGGGCGGTGCCGTCTCGATGCCTTCCTTGCCCTTGAGATCGAGCTTGCCGTCGCGGGTGCAGAAGCGCATGCGCGTGAAATAATTAGTAATGATGCGAAGACGGGCGCTGCCGGTAAGGTCATTGTCCCACTTGACCGGCTCGTTGCCGTACATGCCATCCAGGTAAGGGGCCAATAGATTGTCGTCGCGCAATGCCTGTTCGACTTCGCCGGCGCACTTGAGCGCCTTGCGCAAGGACCATTGGGGCGGGATGCCAGCATGGACCAGCGCCAGGTTGCGCGCCTCGTCGTAATGCATGAGCTTCTGCTGGCGCAGCCACTCCAGCAGTTCAACGCAATCGTGGGCGTCGAGAATTTCACTCAAGGTGTCGGATTTTTTCAGGCGCTCGATGTTCTGCCAGGCAGCCAGCAGATGCAGGTCGTGGTTACCGAGCACGCACACCAGCGACTGGCGGATGCTGTAGAGAAAACGCAACGTCTCAAGGGATTGCGGGCCACGGTTGACCAGGTCGCCCACCAGCCACAGCGTGTCTTTTTGAGGATCGAAGGCAACGCGCTCCAGCAGGCACTTGAGCGGGTCGAGGCAGCCTTGCAGGTCGCCGACCGCATACGTGGCCATCAGTGCAGGGCTCCGGGCACGGCCAGGCGGAAAGGCTTTATGACGGCGTCGAAGCGTTTGCCGTCCTCGGCCTGCATCTGGTAGGTGCCCTGCATGGTGCCGACCTTGGTCGTCATCACTGTGCCGCTGCTGTAGCTGTGGCTTTTGCCAGCGTCGATCAATGGCTGCTGGCCGACCACACCTTCGCCACGCACTTCTTCGACATGGCCATCGCCGTCGGTGATGATCCAGTGCCGCGACAGCAGCCTGGCCGGCAGGGAGCCGTTGTTGCGCACGGTAATGCTGTAGGCGAAGGCGAAGCGGTCATGCTCGGGTTGCGACTGTTCTGCCAGAAAACGGGTGGTGACGCTGACGTCGACCTGGTAACGAGGATCGGACATGCAAAAAGGCCTTAAAAGCGAAGCGGGACGCGGGCGCGACTCAAGGGATCAGTCTAGGCCAAGTATCGGGTAGTAGACCAGACTGGCGTACTGCCCGATAGCGATCGTCACTCGTTCAGTTGGCGTCGACTTGCGGGGCGACCTGTTCACTGAGTTTGTCGGCCAGGCGCACGAACGCTGCCAGGTCCAACTGCTCTGGGCGCAGGCTGCCATCGACGCCGGCGGCTTCGATTTCGGCGCTGCTGAGCAGCAGTTTCAAGGTGTTGCGCAAGGTTTTGCGGCGCTGGTTGAACGCTTCGCGCACCACACGTTCCAGCAGGCGATGATCCTTGGCCGGGTGCGGCAGGACGGCGTGGGGTACCAGGCGGACGATAGCCGAATCGACTTTCGGCGGCGGGTTGAAGGCGCCCGGGCCTACGTTGAACAGGTGCTCGACCCGGCAATGGTACTGGACCATGATCGACAGGCGGCCCCAGTCACCCCCGCCCGGGCCGGCGGCGAGGCGCTCGACCACTTCTTTTTGCAGCATGAAGTGCATGTCGCGGATCAGGCCGGCGTTGCTCAGCAGGTGGAAGATCAGCGGCGTGGAGATGTTGTACGGCAGGTTGCCCACTACCCGCAGGCTGTTCGGCGCGGCGTTCAGGCTATTGAAGTCGAACTTCAGCGCGTCGCCCTGGTGCAGGTTGAAATTGCTCCTGCCGGCGAACTGCTGGTTAAGGATCGGGACCAGGTCCTTGTCCAGTTCCACCACGTCCAGTTGCGCGCCGCTGTCGAGCAGGCCCTCGGTCAGGGCGCCCTGGCCCGGGCCGATTTCCAGCAGGCGGTCGTCGGGCTTGGCCCGGATGGAACGCAGGATGCGATCGATCACGCCGGCGTCATGCAGGAAGTTCTGGCCGAAACGCTTGCGCGCGCGGTGTTGGTATTGCTCGGTCATAAATGGGTCTCGGCCATCTGGTAGGCGGTTTCCAGGGCGACTTGCAGGCTGCCGGTATCGATCTTGCCGCTGCCGGCCAGATCCAGGGCGGTGCCATGGTCCACGGAGGTGCGGATGATCGGCAGGCCCAGCGTCACGTTGACCGCCGCGCCAAAGCCTTTGTACTTCAGCACGGGCAGGCCCTGGTCGTGGTACATCGCCAGCACCGCGTCGCAGTGCTCCAGATATTTTGGGGTAAACAGAGTGTCGGCAGGCAGCGGGCCACGCAGGTCCATGCCCTCGCTGCGCAAGCGCTCCAAGGTGGGTTCGATGATGTCGATTTCTTCACGGCCCAGGTGTCCGCCTTCGCCGGCATGGGGATTGAGCCCGCAGACGAGGATGCGTGGCCGGGCGATGCCGAATTTTTCCTGCAGGTCGGCGTGCAGGATGCGCGTGACCCGCTCCAGGCGTTGTGCGGTGATGGCGTCGGCGATGTCCCGCAAGGGCAGGTGAGTGGTCACCAGGGCCACGCGCAAGCCTCGGGTGGCGAGCATCATCACCACTTGCGGGGTGTGGGTCAGCTCAGCCAGGAATTCGGTGTGCCCGGAAAAGGCAATCCCGGATTCGTTGATCACGCCTTTGTGCACGGGGGCAGTGATCATGCCGGCGAACGCGCCGTCCAGGCAGCCCTGGCTGGCGCGGGTCAGGGTCTCGAGGACGAATGCGGCGTTGGCCTTGTCCAGATGCCCTGTGACGACCGGAGCGCCCAGGGGCGTATCCCAGACATACAGGCTATTGGCGGGTGCCGGGACATCCGGCCAGGCCTGCGGTGTCACGGGCAACAGCTTGACGACCACCCCCAGTTGCGCGGCCCGCTCAAGGAGCAGGTCGCGACTGGTGATGGCAATCAGGGGATATGGCTGGGCTTGCGAGGCGAGCAGCAGGCACAGGTCGGGACCGATGCCGGCTGGTTCGCCGGGTGTCAGCGCAAAACGCTTGGGTTTCACTGCGCTGCCTGGTCTGCACCAGGAAGTTTGATTTCAACGTAGGCTTCGTCGCGAATCTGCCGCAGCCAGGTTTGCAGCTCTTCGTCGTATTTGCGGTTGCGCAAGACCGTCATCGCCTGCTGTTCACGAGCCTGGGTGGTACTGTCGGTGGCGCGGCGGCCAAGGACTTCCAGCACGTGCCAGCCATAAGGGCTCTTGAACGGCTTGGACAGTTGGCCTTGCGGCGTGTTGGCCATGACCTGGCGGAATTCAGGAACCAATGCATTGGGGTCGACCCAGTTCAGGTCGCCGCCGTTGAGGGCCGAGCCCGGGTCTTCCGAGAAACTCTTGGCCAGTTCGGCGAAGTCTTCGCCCGCTTCGATGCGATCGTAGAGTTTCTCCGCCAGGCGCTTGGTCTCGGCTTCGCTGCGAATCTCGCTGGGCTTGATCAGGATGTGGCGAACATGCACTTCGTCACGCACCTGGGTTCCGCCACCGCGTTTTTCCAGCACTTTCAGGATGATGAAGCCGCCTGGCGTGCGCGCTGGCTGGGTGATGTCGCCCACGGCCATGGCGCTCAGTTCGCGGTCGAACGGAGGCGGCAGTTGAGCGGGTTTGCGCCAGCCCATGTCGCCGCCTTCCAAGGCGTTGTCGCTGCCCGACTTGGCAATGGCCATCTGACCGAAATCAGCGCCTTGCTTGAGCTGTTGGTAGACATCCATCGCCTGTCGATAAGCGCTCTGGATCGCTTCGGAGTTGGCGCTTTCCGGGGTAGGAATCAGGATGTTCGCCAGGTGCAGTTCTTCGGAAAGCTGCATCTTGCCCAGGTCAGAGGCGAGGAAGTTCTTCACTTCCTGCTCTGACACCTGGATGCGTTCGGCTACACGGCGTTGGCGCACACGGCTGATGATCATTTCGCGGCGGATCTGATCGCGGGCGTCCTCGTAGGAGAGGCCGTCGCGAGCCAGGGCGGCACGGAACTGGTCGACGCTCATGTTATTGCGCTGGGCAATGGTGCCAACGGCCTGGTTCAGTTCTTCATCGGTGATGCGAATGCCGGAACGTTCGCCGATCTGCAACTGCAGGTTTTCGACGATCAGGCGTTCGAGCACTTGCTGGTCCAGCACGCCTGGCGGCGGCAGGCCACCACCGCGCTTGGCGATGGTTTGCTGCACTTCATGGACGCGCTGGTCCAGCTGGCTCTGCATGACCACGTCGTTGTCGACGATGGCCACCACTTTATCGATGGGCTGTACCGCGGCGTTGGCCGCAGTACCCAGGAACAGCGCGCCCAGCATCAGCGGGCGCAGACAATCAGAAAGCTTGGTCTTCACGTTCACGATAACCTTGGATGCCTTTGTCGAGGAAGCTCTCTACCTTGGCGCCAGTCAGGCCGCCGAGTCCCTTCAGAACAATTTGGAGGAAGACGCCGTGGTCGCCTTTTTCGTTTTCCGGGGCGGCTTGACTGAATTCTTCATAGTCGACCCAGTAACGGTTGATCAGGCGCAGTTTCCAGCAGCAGTTGTCATATTCGAAACCACCGAAGGCTTCCAGGGTGCGGTTGCGGTTGTAGTCATACTGCCAGCGGCTGATTACGTTCCACTGCGGCACGATCGGCCATATGACCGAGAAGTCGTGCTGCTTGATTTTGTAGTAGTCCTTCACGTAGCCAGGAGTACCCGGGGTGCCGTAGTCGCCACCGCCCACTTGCCATGTACCGGTAGCTTCGTCGTAACGGACCTGGTCGTTGCGATAGCGGTAACCGGCGTTGATGACTTTGTTCGGGTTGTCTTCCGGCTGGTAGTGGAACATCGCGCTGCCCGAGCGAGGGCTGCGAGTGTCCGGGTCCCAGTTGTAGGTGGCGGTGGTGCGCCAGTCGCGGTTCCAACGGTATTCGTATTCCAGGGCGTATGGGGAGACGTCCGACTTGGCGTCTTCACGTGTCTTGAAGTCGATGCCCGGCAACTGGACTTCGCGATCCTTGAAGTACAGGGCCTGGCCGACGCTGATACGCTGGCGTTCGAAACCGTTTTCTTCGATCCAGCGGCTGGTTACGCCCAGGGACAGCTTGTTTTCGTCGCCGACACGGTCGGAGCCGGTAAAGCGGTTGTCCCGGAACAGCGAGGAATAGCTGAAGGTCGATTCGCTGGTATCGAAGACCGGAATATCGCTCTGATCCTTCTCCGGTACATAGAGGTAGAACAAGCGTGGTTCCAGGGTCTGGCGATAGTTGGTGCCAAACCATTGGGTATCGCGGTCAAAATACAAGCCGCTGTCGATGCTGGCGATTGGAACGCCACGGCTCTGGCTGCTGCTATAGGTGCCGCGCAGACGATCCTGTTCTGCGGTCTGTCCAGCGATGTCACCTTTGCCTTCGCCGTCCAAATCCAGATCATATTGGGTGTACTGGTACTTGAGTGATGGCTTGATATAGCCATAACTTGCGTTCATCGGCAGGCTGATGACAGGCGCCAGGTTCATGCGATTGCCATTCGCCCGGGCAAGGCCCCAAACCCGAGTATCCAGCCACGGTGTCGTGACGCCATCTTCATCACTATAGAGACCATCGCGCAGATTCCGATCAAATCGAACCAGTTCGGTTTTGTAGGCGAAATCCAGGCCGTACGGATGCTGCGGCAGCGCACCGTTGAAAGTGATCTGCGGCAGGCGGTTATATGGCGTGATCTTCGAAATCGTCGCCATCTGGTAAGCCTGGGCATTCAAGCGGGCAACGTAGTTGTCCCCTCGATAGCTGACGGCCCCTTGCTGGTTTACATAATCCCTGGACTCGACACCGATCTGGTCGGTCTGCAAATCCTGGAAGTAGTAAGGGTCGCTGATCTTGGTGTAGTCGACTTCCGTCAGCACGCGCGAGTCGAGGCCGCCCTTGTGCTGCCAGTTGTACATGTAGCGGGTCTTGCTGTAGTCGGACTGCTTGGCGCGTTCGTCTTCTTCGTCGTTGAGATACGCCGCGCCGAACTGACCTTCGCTGGACTTGGTCAGGTAGCGGAACTCGCCTTCCATCAACAGGCCACGCTTGCTCATGTAGCGCGGGTACAACGTGGCATCGTAGTTCGGCGCCAGGTTGAAGTAGTACGGCGTGACCAGCAGGAAGCCGGTATCGCTGCCGCTGCCGATGGTTGGTGGCAGGAAGCCGGACTGGCGACGGTCGTCGATCGGGAAATAAATATAAGGCGTGTACAGGACTGGAATGTCCTTGACCCGAAGCGTCACGTTGGTCGCGGTACCGAAGCCGGTGGCTGGGTTCAGGGTGATGTTGTTGCCCTTGAGGGTCCAGGCGTTGCTGTTCGGTTCACACGTGGTGTACGTGCCGTCCTTGAGGCGGATGATCGCGTTCTCGGCGCGCTTGGCGTACAGCGCGTTACCGCGGATGCGCGACTTGTGCATCACGTATTCGGCGTTGTCGACCTTGGCTTCGCCGGTGTCCAGCTGTACATCGGCGTGATCGCCGACGATCAGCGCCCCGTTGTCGCGAACCCGCACGTTGCCGCTCAGCTCGCCACGGTTCTCGGCCTGGTACAAGTTGGCCTCGTCGGCCTCGACCTGCATGCTGCCTTGGCGCATGACCACGTCACCGGCCAGGGTCGCCACCTGTTCTTCCTGCTGATAGCGTGAAGCCTTGGCGCCGAGGAAGGTGGGGGCGTCGCTCTTGGCCGTCTTGTCGTTCATGCCAGGACGGGTCGGCTCGATATAGGCACCCGAGCAGTAAGGCCCGGTTTCAGCCAATTGCGCCGGGGTGAGGTTCTCGCGTGGAACCCAATCCAGGTGGCTGTAGTCTGCACTGCGCGACTTCAGGCCACGGCCCTTGGCTTCGGTAACGAGCATCGGCTTTTCGCCGGCTTCCTCGCCCGAGCTGCTGTCGGCTGCAGTTGCGCCGCTGTCGGAAACCGCGCTGCCGTCATGCACGGGACGCGGCGGCAACGCGGCGGCCGGTGTCTTGGGCGCACAGTCCCAGGCACCCGAAGCGGAGACGGAGCAGTCATACTGCTGCGCCGCGACGACGAATGAAGAGGCCAGGGGTTGCAGGGCCAGCAGACTGCCGGTGACCAGCAACGGAAATTTTTTACGAAACGCGGGGGATTTCAATGCCATCTTATTAGTCCGGGCTTCCTGCGTGCCATCTGCCCGCGGTGTGGGCCGCACGCCTCTCGATGGTCTGAAAGTTGGGTAGGAGCAGACCATTTCTGGCCTGCTCCCCCCTAAAAACCGTACGTGCGCCTTTCAGCGCATACGGCTCAAGTCTCTACTTAACCCCCGAAATCGGGAGCCGGTTTGTTCACTGTTAGCCCACGAGCATGAAGCTGCTGGTGGCAAATGGGATGCAATAGTACCCGGTTGCTTAGCGAGTCACCACCGCCTTGTGAGCGATAAATGATGTGGTGGTCGTGCCACCCCGTCTCCCTGGTTATCGGGTTCTTGCACAGTAAACACAGACCTTTTTGCGATTGAAACAGGTTTGATACTTGTTTACGGTATTTCAGCTTCCCGAGCATCCGGGACATCCGCAGTTTCTCGCCCATTTCCTCCATCGAAGGATCGAACGGGTTGTACTCCCCGCTGATTTTTCTGTGCCTCTCGATCGGCGTAGCCTCAAGGGTGTATAGCCTGATCTCCTCTTTGTCCCCAGTCTCTGTCAGTAACGTGGTGCAGAACACCCAGTTTCGACCCTCGATGAGTTGGAAATACTTCTTCCTGATCCAGTCGAGGTTTTTGTTCGGGTGTCGCCGTTTTGCCCAGCGCCATAGCGCTTGGAATATTTGAAAGTCCATGCGGCTGTACGCCTTCTTGGCGACTACTGGCTGGTGATAGAACGCCCAGCCTCGCAGCATCGGGTTCAGCAATCGGATCAGATCCTCTTGCGTCACCGCTTTGTTGGTGCTGATGACCTCCTTGGCCTTGCGATAGAACGCTTTCACGTTTTTCTTGCTCGGCTTGATCAGAAGCTTCCCGCCGTACTTGCGGAAATTCCAACCCAGAAAGTCAAAGCCTTCATCTATATGGACGACATGGGTTTTCTCAGGGGATAACTGCAATCCGCGCACCGCGAGGAACTGCTCCACCCAAGGTTTGACTTCGCTATCGAGCACCTCTTTCGATTCGCCAGTGATCACAAAATCGTCCGCATATCGCACTACATTGATTTTCAGCTTCTTGGCCCGTGTCACGCCCAGATATCGCTTGAGCTGTGTTTCCAGGCCATCCAGCACCATGTTTGCCAAGGTCGGCGAGATAATCCCGCCTTGAGGTGTACCGGCATCCGTTGCCTGAAGCTGGCCTTTATGGATCACGCCTGCTTTCAACCATTTGCGAAGAACCATTTTGTCCGTAGGGACGTGGTGGATCAGCCAGTCGTGGTTGATATGGTCAAAGCAGCCCTTGATGTCCGCTTCCAAAACCCATTTGGCCGATAGCCTCTTGGACAGGCAAACGAACAACTGCCCCATCGCATCCGCCGTCGAACGTTCGATCCTGAAGCCGTAGCTATTGGGATCACCCGTGGTTTCTGCGATGGGCGCCAGAGCAAGCAAGTACAACGCCTGCATTGCCCTGTCAGTCATGGTCGGGATGCCCAAAGGGCGCTCCTTTCCATTCGACTTTGGGATAAACACTCGCCGTAGCGGCCGAGGTTTATACCCGTGGCGCTTCAATCCATCTGCCGCTTTCCATTTGGCATCCGGTGTATCCCAGAGCACGCGGTCGACTCCCGCCGTGCGCTTACCCTGGTTTTCAGTGACTCGCCGTACGGCCAAGTATCTGGCCGAGCGTGAGCGGGTCAGCATCCGTTGCAAGGCTTTCACCCTGCGCCAGTTGCCTTCCCGACAAGCCTTCGCAATCCGTATCTGCATTGCCCGAACGTTCCGCTGAACGCGACACCAGTCGATGTCGTGCCATTGCTGCGGAACGTCGGAAGGCGCAGACACGGCCATTTGGCTGTGTTCTATCATGCTGCCTTCCTCTCAGATGACCCTGAGCAAAAGACGTACGCATCCCCTGATGAGGAGGGGCGCTCCCGTCAGGGTTGGACTATTGGAAGGTCCGGTATTTCTGGACCTCGAAGTTCATTGAAACAGGCTCAATCAGCATTCATGCGACGAAAGACCACGCAGAAGTCTGCCCGGTTTCCCGTGGGATAATGTTCCAATCCCTATCCGAACCATTACAGCCCGGCGTTCGCTTTCTCTGCGATCCCATACCCGCACAGCCAACAGTTCACCTTGCGGTTTGCCTGCCCGAAGGCAGCCATACGGGCTTACCACGTTCCCTGACTGTCACACGACTGGTTTAGGACCTGCCTTTTCGCCGGAGGCTTGTGCAGCGACGTATTCCCACATCCCACAGGAATATCTGGCCTCGTACCTTTTGGTTCATGCCTGACAGCAGTTTGGGCATGGTTATCCTTACGGCGTTTATCAGCAGTTCACTTACGTTGCCCTTGCCAGCCAGCCTAGCGCCTCAACCCGGTACTGCTCCGAGCATCCATGACTTGCCTCGCAGCAAGATCACGCCCTGACGGGGGCTACATTGTCGGAAGAGCTTCATACCCCACCGTTACCAGTGACGCATGTCTTCCTAGGCTATCGTTGGTCGCACAACGAGTCCGCTACTGTTCAGTGACTGCAACAGTTGGACAATGACAGACAGAACTTTCGCTCATGTCTCCAGTTGAAATGGACAAGGACCGTAGGAAAACGGCTTGTCTGGGTGATGTTCCCCCTATTTGCAGAAGGAGGAACCCCTGCGGGGATTCTTCCCGTCAGAGTAAGGCCATGGGGCCGATGTGATGAAGTAAGCACTCCCAGTCCGAAATCCGGACCATAACCACGCTTCCGAGTGCTAAGTGGTTTTGGGTTCGCTATTGCGCCGCAGCGACAACGAGTCTTTTTAAGCGAAGGACTCCTTGGGCGGTTTTGTTTCCCGAATTGGCTGCCGGGCTGTTGGTTCCTTTGCAAGAACCCTTCACGATGACTCCTCATCGCGAAGCTGGAGGCACGCTACGCGTGTCGCACAAGATGCTGGATAATAAAGCATGACCCGCTTGACGGCTAGCGCCGTCGGAGACCCTTGCAATGCCCGACCAAGATGTACGCTTGCAACACCTGAAAGTTTGGCTCGATGAACAACTGCCTATCCTTTTTACTCAACAGGGCTGGGGAGTCGTACCCCCGGCCACGTTGACCGCCGCCAGCAGTGACGCGAGTTTCCGGCGTTATTTCCGCTGGGAAGGCGAGGGTCGCAGTTTGATCGTAATGGATGCGCCGCCGCCCCAGGAAAACTGCAAACCCTTCGTGGATATTGCTTTTTTGCTGGCGAAATCCGGCATTAACGTGCCAAAAATTTATGCCGAAGACCTCGATCGCGGCTTTCTTTTGCTCAATGACTTGGGCAACCAGACCTATCTGGACGTGATCAACGGCGAAAATGCCGACGATTTATTCCGCGATGCCCTGCAAGCCTTGCTGGCTTTCCAGCAACTGCCGATGGTTGCGCCGTTGCCGAGCTACGATGTCGCGTTGCTGCGCCGGGAGCTGGAATTGTTCCCCGAGTGGTACGTCAAGCGCGAGCTGGGTATCGAATTGGATTCGGCCCAGCAGCAACTCTGGCAGCAGGCCAGCGAATTGCTGATCGACAGCGCCCTGGCCCAGCCCAAAGTGCTGGTGCACCGCGACTACATGCCGCGCAACCTGATGCTCAGCGTGCCGAACCCCGGTGTGCTGGATTTTCAGGATGCGGTCTATGGCCCCGTCACCTACGACGTGACCTGTCTGTTCAAGGACGCCTTCCTCAGTTGGCCCGAGGCGCGCGTGCGCGGCTGGCTGGAGAATTACTGGCAGCAGGCCGGCGCCCTTGGCATTCCCGTCCAGCCGGACCTTGAGGACTTCCTGCGGGCCAGCGACTTGATGGGCGTGCAGCGCCATCTCAAGGTCATCGGGATCTTCGCGCGCATTTGCCATCGTGATGGCAAGCCACGCTACCTCGGCGATGTGCCGCGCTTCTTTGCCTATATAGAAGCGGTCATTGCCCGTCGTCCGGAACTGGCACCGCTCGGTGAATTGCTGGGCAGCCTGCGGCAATCGGCCGGAGCAACGGCATGAAGGCGATGATCCTGGCGGCGGGCAAGGGCGAACGCATGCGGCCCTTGACCCTGACCACGCCAAAGCCGTTGATTCGCGTGGGGGGTGTTCCCTTGATCGAATACCACTTGCGGGCGCTGGCCAGGGCCGGCTTCACCGAGATCGTGATCAATCACGCCTGGCTCGGTCAGCAGATCGAAGATCACCTGGGGGATGGTTCTCGGTTTGGCGTGAGCATTCGGTTTTCCCCCGAAGGCGAGCCGCTGGAGACCGGCGGCGGAATCTTCAGGGCCTTGCCGCTGCTGGGCGATGAAGCGTTTGTGGTGGTGAACGGCGATGTCTGGACCGACTACGATTTCAGTGCGTTGCGCCGGCCGATCGAGGGGCTGGCGCACCTGGTGCTCGTCGATAATCCCGAGCATCACCCGGACGGCGATTTCGTCCTGGCCGACGGAAAGGTTCACGATAGGCGCGCACCTGCCGACAACCTGACCTATAGCGGCATCGCCGTCCTGCACCCGCGCTTGTTCGACGGTTGCTCGGCCGGTGCGTTCAAGCTCGCACCGCTGTTGCGCGCGGCCATGGCCGAGGGACGCGTCAGTGGCGAGCACCTCAAAGGGCATTGGGTCGATGTCGGCACCCATGAACGTTTGGCGCAGGTCGAAACCTTGATAGAAGCGAGCGGTTGATATGTGGTGGCCAGGGACTCTGATTGGAGCCGGGGCTGGCTTTGCCATAGCCAGCATCCCGGGGGCCATGCTTGGGGCGTTGTTGGGACAGGCGCTGGATCGGCGCCTGAACCTGCAGGGCTGGGCGCAGGTACGTGAGCGCCTGGGTGGGCGCCCGGCGTTACGCAACGATGAGTTGTTGTTTGTATTGCTGGGGCGGTTGGCGAAAAGTGATGGGCGTGTGGTCGATGGCCACATCCAGCAGGCTCGCCAGGAAATGCGTGCGCTGGACTTGAGCGAGTCGGCGCAGCGCCGGGCGATCGCGGCGTTCAACCGGGGCAAGTCCGCAAATGATCACTTGCGCGGTTATATGCGGCGCCTGGCCGTCCAGCCTCATGCGGCTGAAGGGGTATTGCGCGCGTGTTGGCGGATGGTCTGGGCCGATGGGCGTGCCGGTGTCAACGAGCGAGAACTGGTGGCGCAGTGGGGCCGGTGGCTGGGCTGGACGCCGCAACAGGTCCAAGCGCTGGCGGCTGATTACGAACCGCAGAAACTGTCGCGGCCCAACAGCGGCGTGACCTATCAGGAAGCCTTGCGCTTGTTGGGTGTTTCGGCCACCAGCGAACCGTCACAGATCAAGCGTGCTTACCGGCGTCTGCTCAGTCGTCATCATCCGGACAAGATTGCCGGTAGCGGGGCAACGCCCTTGCAGGTGCGTGAGGCCACCGACAGAACCCGGGAGCTGCACAATGCCTATCGACTGATTCGCGAGCGGCGGGATTTTCGGTAGCCTGCTGGCCTGCGGTAGGCGCTGCCGAAGGCTGCGATCTTGATATTTCGCCTGAGACTCAACTGGCCTTGGAAAGATCGCAGCCTCGCTTCGCTCGGCAGCTCCTACAGCGTGGTCCAACGGGAGCAAGCTCCCCCACCACGGTGGGTGGGGCCATAGTCAGCCTTACTCCCCGGCTTTCTGCGGACTCAACCAACCCCGAACCCGACGGAACAGTTGCTCCTGCTCCGCCGCCGGGTTCGGCAGGGCCTTGAGGGACACTTGGCTGAAGGTCGAGCCTTTCAAGCGTTTGCTCGCTTGCAAGCGCTCCAGCGCCGCGTTGCGATCCAGCGGCTTGTCCATGTAGAAAATGTCGGCGGTCGCCAGTTTCAAGGTCGAGGTCAGTTCGGCCAGGGCCGGCTTGGCGGTGACCGGGGTCTGGGCGGCCACCATCACGAAGCGTTCGACTTGCGAGGGTTGTTTTTCACTCAAGTAACGCGCTGCCCAATAGGCGCCAGTGCCATGGCCCAGCAGCACGATGCGGCGCGCGCTTTGTTGTTCGGCGTAGGCCAGCGCTGCATCGATACGGGCGAAGATGCGCTCGGCATCGGCCTTGGCGTGTTCTTCATCAGTTTGGGGAACGATTGGATCTGCCGCATCAGCTTCGCCGCCCGCGACCTGTTCGATCGGCGCCGCGGTGGTGGCATCCGGTGCTGCCGCAGCGGTGTCGGCCGGCTTGGTTTCGGGCGGTGTTTCCATCACGCGCGGTGCAATGACGTCGCTTTGCAGGTCCGGCAGGGTGATACTCAGGCTGCTCCATTCAACATCGGGCAATTTTTTACGCAACGGGCCGATAGCTTGAGGCCAGTCAGCTGTTTCGCCGGCGCCGGGGACTATGATGACTGCGCCCTTGGGGTCGCTGGTATTGGCCGGTTTCCACAGCGCCAGGAAGGTATCGCTGCCGGTCTGCAACTGTTGTTGTTCCTGAAGTGGGATCGTTCGCTCAAGTGCGATCGCTTCTTCCTGGCTACGCTCGAGCAAGGGTTGGCGCTCGACGGGTTTTTCCTCGGCAGGTTGCTGCGCGGCGGGTGCCGTTTCGCTGGCCTGCACAGAAAAGGCACTTGGCAGGATCAGCGACAGGCACAATGCTGGCAACGCCAGGCGATAAACAGAGGGCATCGGATATTCCATGACCAGAAGTATTTCCGGCAGCCTAATGGGTTGGTCAGTATTTGTCAGTGCATGAGACTTCGATGATGCGTTTTTGCTGCCTGTGGGTTATCGGCTGTTTATGGCTTCCCTTGATGGCGTGGGCCGCGCCCGCGCCGTCGGCGCACGGGGTGCAATTGAATGCAGGGCAGCGCCAGTGGTTGGCGCAGCATCCGCAATGGCGGGTCGGCCTGGTATTGCAGGCGCCCTATGCGCAATACGACCGGCGCTTGCAGCGGTTGTCCGGCACCAACGTCGAGTTGATGCAATGGCTGGGCAAGGCGTTGAACGTCGAACTCACGTGGCGCAATTTCCAGGACCTGGCGCAACTGGAAGCGGCGGTGCGCGCTGGCGAAGTGGACATTGCTCCGGGCCTGAGCCAATCTCCGAGCGGGCTCAAGCTCTGGCAGTTTTCCGATCCCTACATGCGCGTGCCGCAATTGATCGTCGGTGCGCAGAAGGGGGCCGAGGGGGTGGAGTTGGAAAAACTCGACACCCAGGCCCGGGTCGCGGTGCGCATGCCCAGCGCCACGGCCGATTACCTGCGCAGCAACTACCCGATGCTGAATCTGCAAGGCGTGCCGATGGAGCGCGCGGCCCTGCAATTGTTGCTGACCCAGCAGGCTCGATATGCGGTGGTCGATGAGGCTCAGCTCGGGCGGCTGATGGTCGAGCCCGAATTCGCCGAGCTGGCGGTGGTGGGCGACATCGGCCTGCCGCAGTTGCTGCGGGTTGCCACGCGCCGGGACTGGCCGGAACTGGCCGATATCATCGAGAGCGGTTTGCAGGCAATTCCGGCCAAGGAGCTGGAGCAACTGCACAGCCGCTGGCTCAAGCCGAAATACCCGCGCCTGACCGAGACCCCGGGTTTCTGGCAGAACTTGACCCTGTTGATTCTGGCCCTGCTGCTCAGCAGCATCGCCATCGTGTTCTGGCAGCGCCGCCAGCAACGCGCACTGGAACGCCGTCTACGGGCCGCGAAGGAGGACATCGCCCAGCGTGCTGCCAGCGAGGAAGCCTTGCGTCTGACGCAGTTTTCCATCGATCAAAGCACGGTCGGCATCCTCTGGGTCAATTGGGACAGCCACGTGCGCTATGCCAACCGAGCGGCTGAAACCATGCTCGGCTATGCCTCGGGCGCCATCATCGACCGTCCCTTGATCGACTTCGAGCCGGGCTTGCACATGGATCGTTGGCTGAACCTGTGGAAGCGCGCCCGGGCCAGTGAAGACCGGCCGCAGAGTTTCGAGACCGAGTGCGTGCGAGCCGACGGCAGCATTCTGCCGGCCGACGTTTCCCTGAGTTTCCTGCGTTTTCGCGACGCCGAATACCTGGTGGTCTACCTCAATGACGTGACCGAACGTCGACGTGCGCTGGCGGCGTTGCGCGAAAGCGAAGCGCGGTTGCAAGGTATCGCCGCTAATGTGCCAGGCCTGGTCTTTCGCCTGGAGCGGGCGCCAGTGACCGGCCAGATCGACTTTGCCTACATCAGTGAAGGCAGCGAAAGCCTGGTGGGTTATTCCCCTGCAACCCTGGCCCGCAGCGACACCGGGCTGCGCAGCCTGGTGCACCCGCAGGACAAGGCCGATTACCACCGCACCCAGGACCAGGCGCTGGACACCGACAGTGACTGGTCGTGGCAGGGCCGCATCCTGACCCGCGAAGGCCAGGAGCGTTGGGCCGAGATCAAGGCTATCACCCGTCGCCTGGAAGATGGGGCCTACGTCTGGGACGGGATCGTCTGGGACATCACCGAAAGCAAGCGCATCGAACTGGAACTGGCCAGCTCCCGGGAGCAGTTGCGCGAGTTGTCGGCGCACCTGGAAAGCGTGCGGGAAGAGGAAAAGGCACGCATTGCCCGGGAAGTTCACGACGAGCTGGGCCAGATGCTGACGGTGTTGAAGCTAGAAACATCCATGTGTGAATTGGCCTACGCGCAACTCGACCCGGGCCTGCATGAGCGGCTCAACAGCATGAAGCGCCTGATTGCCCAGTTGTTCCAACTGGTGCGGGACGTGGCAACGGCGCTGCGCCCGCCGATCCTGGATGCTGGCATTGCCTCGGCCATCGAATGGCAGGCTCGGCGTTTCGAGGCGCGTACGCAGATCCCATGCCTGGTGCAGGTGCCGGACAACCTGCCGGCCCTGAGCGATGCCAAGGCCATTGGCCTGTTCCGGATTCTCCAGGAAGCGCTGACCAACGTGATGCGCCACGCCCAAGCGCATACTGTAGAGCTGACGCTGGTTCAGGAGGGCGACGAATTGTGCCTGACCGTCAGCGACGACGGTGTAGGATTTATTGCCGATACGGGTCGGCCAACCTCCTTTGGCCTGGTCGGCATGCGTGAGCGGGTGCTGATCATGGGCGGGCAGTTGACCCTGGAGAGTGAACCGGGGGAGGGCACGACCCTGTCGGTGCGGGTGCCGTTGCATGAGGTCTGATGGGGTGGGTTGCCTGGGCGGGCCCAATCGCGAGCCAGCTCGCTCCCACATTGATTGAGATGTACACATGACCCTGGGGGAGCGAGCTTGCTCGCGATGAGATCCTGAATCTGGAGAACAACGTGATCCGTGTACTGGTAGCCGAAGACCACACCATCGTCCGTGAAGGCATCAAGCAGTTGATCGGCCTGGCCAAGGATCTGGTGGTGGTAGGGGAGGCGAGCAATGGCGAACAGTTGCTCGAGACCTTGCGCCACGTGCCCTGCGAGGTGGTGCTGTTGGACATTTCCATGCCGGGCGTCAACGGCCTGGAGGCAATCCCACGGATCCGGGCGCTGAACAATCCGCCGGCCATCCTGGTGTTGTCGATGCATGACGAGGCGCAAATGGCTGCCCGCGCCCTGAAGGTCGGCGCCGCCGGCTACGCGACCAAGGACAGCGACCCGGCCCTGCTGCTCATGGCGATTCGCAAGGTCGCGGCCGGCGGACGCTATATCGACCCGGACCTGGCCGACCGCATGGTCTTTGAAGTCGGCCTGACCGACACGCGGCCGTTGCACTCGCTGCTGTCCGAGCGTGAGTTCTCAGTCTTCGAACGATTGGCCCAGGGCGCCAACGTCAACGACATCGCCCAGCAACTGGCCCTGAGCAGCAAGACCATCAGCACCCACAAGGCGCGGCTGATGCAGAAGCTCAACATCACCTCATTGGCAGAGTTGGTGAAATATGCGATGGAGCACAAGTTGCTCTGAACCCCGCAATTCCCCCCTGGGAGCGAGCTTGCTCGTGATGGCGGCGGCACATTCAATATTGATGTCGGCTGACATGGCGCTATCGCGAGCAAGCTCGCTCCCACGGGAAATGTGTCGGCATATCCATTTGCGACACACTCCAACAGCGCTTTTTGCCCCTACTTGCAGCTTGCCGCTTACAACTCGCCGCTGCATTTACCCAATCCCGCCATCCTTGTAGGGCAATCCCTACCCCGACTCTTCCATCCGGCTGAGGCGATTCTCTCCTGCCTCCCGATTTGCGCGGCTCCCAGGGTCCACTAGGCTTGATTCACAAGCAGTCATCAATACAAAAGGTGCGGGTATGAGCCAGGTCGATTCAAGCGCGGGGGCCAGTGATGTGCTGGTCAGCTTTCGTGGTGTGCAAAAGAGCTACGACGGCGAGAACCTGATCGTCAAGGACCTCAACCTGGATATTCGCAAAGGCGAATTCCTGACCCTGCTCGGGCCTTCCGGCTCCGGCAAGACCACCAGCCTGATGATGCTCGCCGGGTTTGAAACCCCAACCGCCGGTGAGATCCTGCTGGCCGGGCGCTCGATCAACAATGTGCCACCGCACAAGCGCGACATCGGCATGGTGTTCCAGAACTACGCCTTGTTCCCTCACATGACCGTCGCCGAGAACCTGGCGTTCCCGCTTACTGTGCGTGGCCTGAACAAGAGCGACGTGAGTGATCGGGTCAAGCGCGTCTTGAGCATGGTCCAGCTGGACAGCTTCGCCCAGCGCTACCCGGCGCAACTGTCCGGTGGCCAGCAGCAACGGGTAGCCCTGGCCCGGGCCCTGGTGTTCGAGCCGCAGCTGGTGCTGATGGACGAACCCTTGGGTGCGCTGGACAAGCAATTGCGCGAGCACATGCAGATGGAAATCAAACACCTGCACCAGCGCCTTGGCGTGACGGTGGTCTACGTGACCCACGACCAGGGCGAAGCCCTGACCATGTCCGACCGCGTGGCGGTATTCCACCAGGGCGAGATCCAGCAGATCGCCCCGCCGCGTACCCTGTATGAAGAGCCGAAAAACACCTTCGTCGCCAACTTCATCGGCGAGAACAACCGTCTCAATGGTCGTCTGCACAGTCAAACCGGCGAGCGCTGCCTGGTGGAGCTGGGGCGCGGTGAGAAGGTCGAGGCACTGGCGGTGAATGTCGGCAAGCCCGGCGAGCCGGTGACCCTGTCGATCCGTCCGGAGCGGGTGAGCCTCAACGGCGCAAGCGAACAATGTGTCAACCGCTTCTCAGGGAGGGTGGCGGAATTCATCTATCTGGGCGACCACGTCCGGGTTCGCCTGGAAGTCTGCGGCAAGAATGACTTCTTCGTGAAACAACCGATTGCCGAGCTCGACCCCGAGCTCGCTGTCGGGGACGTGGTTCCGCTTGGCTGGCAAGTCGAGCATGTGCGTGCGCTCGATCCCCTTCTAGAGGCGAATTGATCGCCCCCTGCTGTACCAACACCAACCCTGCACGTGGAGAGAACAATAAATGTTGAGATCCCTGAAGTTCACAGCCCTGACCCTGGGCATGATGGGTGCGGCAAGCGCGATGGCGGCGGGCCCGGACCTGACCGTGGTGTCTTTTGGCGGGGCGAACAAGGCGGCTCAGGTCAAAGCCTTCTACGCACCGTGGGAAGCGGCCGGTAACGGTAAAATTATCGCTGGCGAATACAACGGCGAAATGGCCAAGGTCAAGGCCATGGTCGATACCAAGAGCGTTTCCTGGGACCTGGTAGAAGTCGAGTCCCCGGAATTGTCCCGTGGTTGTGACGAAGACATGTTCGAACAACTGGACCCGGCCCTGTTCGGCAAGGCCGAAGACTACGTCAAGGGCGCCATCCAGCCTTGCGGCGTGGGCTTCTTCGTGTGGTCGACCGTGCTGGCCTACAACGCTGACAAACTGAAAACCGCGCCGACCAGTTGGGCGGACTTCTGGGACACCAAGCAATTCCCAGGCAAGCGCGGCCTGCGCAAAGGCGCCAAGTACACCTTGGAATTCGCCCTGATGGCCGATGGTGTCGCACCGAAAGACGTCTACAAAGTGCTGGCTGGCAAAGACGGTCAGGACCGTGCGTTCAAGAAGCTCGATGAGCTCAAGCCGAACATCCAGTGGTGGGAAGCTGGCGCCCAGCCGCCGCAGTACCTGGCGTCCGGTGACGTAGTCATGAGCTCGGCCTACAACGGCCGGATCGCCGCGGTACAGAAAGAAAGCAACCTGAAAGTGGTGTGGAACGGCGGCATCTACGACTTCGACGCTTGGGCCATTCCGCGTGGCCTGGACAAGACCCGGGCGGAAGCGGCGAAGAAGTTCATCGCCTTCTCGGTGGCGCCGCAGCAGCAGAAGACCTACTCGGAAAACATCGCCTACGGCCCGGCCAACACCCAGGCAGTACCCTTGCTGGCCAAGGATGTTCTGAAAGACATGCCGACCACTCCGGAAAACATCGCCAACCAAGTGCAGATCGACGTCAGCTTCTGGGCTGACAACGGTGAGCAACTGGAACAGCGCTTCAACTCCTGGGCGGCCAAGTAGGCGCTGCCGAAGGCTGCGATCTTTTGATCTTCAGTGTCCATGAGGGCCTCAAAAGATCGCAGGCTGCGCCAGCTCCTACAGGATTTGCGTTTCACCATAAACAGTGGCGGTTCGCCGCCGCTGTAACGATCAAAAAGATTTGCGGAGTTCGCCATGGCCATCGCCGTTCCACTGAACGCGGGCACCAGCCCCACCCTCAAGCAACGGCTCAAGCGCGCCGAGCGGGTCAACCGCTGGAAGGCCCAGGCCTTGATCGCGCCGCTGGTGTTGTTTCTGTTGCTGGTGTTCCTGGTGCCGATCGTGGCGCTGCTGTTCAAAAGTGTCAGCAATCCGGAAGTGGTCAATGGCATGCCGCGCACCGTCGCTGCGGTCGCTGCCTGGGACGGACGTGGGTTGCCAGGCGAGCCGGTATACAAGGCCGCCAGCGAAGACCTGGCCGAAGCCCGCAAGAATCAGACCTTGGGCGATTTGTCCAAGCGCCTGAACATGGAACTGGCCGGCTATCGCAGCCTGATGACCAAGACCGCCCGTGCGCTGCCGTTCGCCACTGAGCCGGCCTCTTATAAAGAAGCGATGGAGAACCTCGACGAACGCTGGGGCGATCCGGCGTATTGGCAGGTGATCCGCCGCAACACCAGTGATGTCACCCCGTATTACCTGCTGGCGGCTGTCGATCATCGCATCGATGACCTCGGTGAACTGGCCCCGGCCACCCCCGATCAGGCGATCTACCTGGATATTTTTGCCCGTACGTTCTGGATGGGCCTGGTGATTACCACGATCTGCCTGGTGCTGGCCTATCCGTTGGCGTACCTGCTGGCGAACCTGCCGTCACGCCAGAGCAACCTGCTGATGATTTTGGTGCTGTTGCCGTTCTGGACGTCGATCCTGGTGCGGGTGGCAGCGTGGATTGTGCTGCTGCAATCGGGCGGATTGATCAACAGTGGCCTGATGGCCATGGGTATCATCGATAAGCCTCTGGAACTGGTGTTCAATCGCGCCGGTGTGTACATCTCCATGGTCCATATCCTGCTGCCGTTCATGATCCTGCCGATTTACAGCGTGATGAAAGGCATCTCGCCGACTTACATGCGTGCGGCGATTTCCCTGGGGTGCCATCCGTTTGCCAGTTTCTGGCGCGTGTACTTCCCGCAGACCTATGCCGGTGTCGGCGCGGGTTGCCTGTTGGTGTTCATCCTCGCCATCGGCTACTACATCACCCCGGCGCTGCTGGGCAGCCCGAGCGATCAGATGGTCAGCTATTTTGTCGCGTTCTACACCAACACCAGTATCAACTGGGGCATGGCCACGGCGCTCGGCGGGTTGCTGTTGCTGGCGACCGTCGTGCTTTACCTGATTTACAACTGGCTGGTGGGCGCCAGTCGCCTGCGCCTGAGCTAAGGGGAGATTGAAATGCTGAGTCCTTACATGTCTCCCGTCGAACGGGTGTGGTTCTACAGCTTGCGCATACTCTGCGGGCTGATCCTGCTGTTCCTGATTTTGCCAGTGCTGGTGATCATCCCACTGTCGTTCAACTCCGGCAGTTTCCTGGTGTACCCGCTGCAAGGCTTTTCGCTGCAGTGGTACCACGATTTCTTCGCCTCGGCCGAATGGATGCGGGCGCTGAAAAACAGCATCATCGTGGCCCCGGCGGCGACGTTTCTGGCGATGATCTTCGGCACACTGGCGGCCATCGGCCTGACCCGTGGCGACTTCCCAGGCAAGGCGCTGGTGATGGCCCTGGTGATCTCGCCGATGGTGGTACCGGTGGTGATCATCGGCGTGGCCAGTTACCTGTTTTTCGCGCCACTGGGGATGGGCAACAGTTTCGTCTCGCTGATCGTGGTCCACGCCGTGCTGGGCGTACCGTTCGTGATCATCACGGTGTCGGCGACCCTGCAGGGGTTCAACTACAACCTGGTTCGGGCCGCCGCCAGCCTTGGGGCTTCGCCACTGACGGCGTTTCGTCGGGTGACCCTGCCGTTGATCGCCCCGGGGGTGATCTCCGGCGCACTGTTTGCCTTCGCGACGTCGTTTGATGAAGTGGTGGTGACCCTGTTCCTGGCGGGTCCCGAGCAGGTAACCCTGCCACGGCAGATGTTCAGCGGCATCCGCGAAAACCTCAGCCCCACCATCGCGGCGGCGGCGACGCTGCTGATCGCCTTCTCGGTGATCCTGCTGCTGACCCTGGAATGGTTGCGTGGGCGCAGCGAGAAACTGCGCACTGCCCAAGTCTGAGGCCAGCGTTGGTCCCTGTGGGAGCGGGCTTGCTCGCTCCCACGGGGGCTGGGGTGTATTCATGCGCTGAATAGCAGACAACCCTCAATACCGAGCTATCCTTGTGCCAGCCCATACTCGAATAAGAGGCCGCGCACATGAGTCTTTCCTCATTCAAGATCGCCCACAAACTGATCACCGGTGCCGCTGCCATCGAGCAACTGGCGGCTGAGCTGACCCGGCTGGATGTCGACAACCCGCTGATCGTCACCGATGCCGCGCTCGTCAAGTCCGGCACTGTTGAGCTGGCCCTGCAACATCTGGGTGGACGGGACTACGAGATTTTCGACCGGGTCATGCCGGACCCGGAAATCGCCATTGTCGAAGACTGCATGCAAGCCTACCGCGACGGTGGTCATGACGGCCTGATTGGTCTGGGTGGCGGCAGTGCCATCGACATCGCCAAGTGCGTGGGGGTCTATGCCGGGTACCACGGCGAGTTGCAAGATATGTTCGGCGTCGATCAGGTGCCGCGCAAAGGCCCGCCGATGATTGCCATCCCCACCACGGCCGGTACCGGTTCGGAAGTCACCAACGTGGCGATCCTCTCCGACAAGGCCGCGCAGTTGAAAAAAGGCATCGTCAGCGATTATCTGTTGCCGGACGTGGCGCTGGTCAGCCCGCAGATGACCCTCACATGCCCGCGCAGCGTCACGGCTGCCAGTGGCGTTGATGCGCTGGTCCACGCCATCGAGGCCTACCTGTCGCTCAATGCTTCGCCGATCACCGATGCCCTGGCCATAGGCGCAATCAAGCTGATCACCCGCGCGCTGCCCAAGGCCTATGCCAACCCGGCTCACTTGCAAGCCCGTGAAGACATGGCCACGGCCAGCCTGATGGCCGGCATGGCATTTGGCAATGCCGGAGTTGGAGCGGTGCATGCGCTGGCCTATCCGTTGGGCGGGCGCTTTCACGTGTCCCATGGCGTGGCCAACGCCTTGTTGCTGCCGTACGTCATGGCTTGGAACAAGATGGCGTGTGTCGAACGCATGCGTGACATCGCCGAGGCCATGGGCCTCAAGACCGCTCACCTGAGCGATCTTGAGGCTGCCGACGAGGCTGTGGAGGCCATGGCAACGCTGTGTGCCGCGGTGGAAATACCCAAGGGCCTCAGCAGCCTGGGCGTGACCGAGGAGGTGATTCCATCCATGGCGGTGGAAGCGGCGGGGATAGAACGGCTGATGCGCAACAATCCGCGCAAACTGAGCGCTGCCGATATCGAGGAAATCTACCGCGCAGCGTATTGATCGATTGTCGCGGTGGGCGCGCCAAATCTTGAGGTATACAATGCGCGCCATCGTGATTTCGCTCAAAACAGGTGCGTCATGCAGCCCTTCGCTATTGCTCCGTCGATTCTCTCTGCCGACTTCGCCCGCCTGGGCGAGGAAGTGGACAACGTTCTGGCCGCCGGGGCCGACATCGTGCACTTCGATGTCATGGACAACCACTACGTACCCAACCTGACCATCGGCCCGATGGTCTGCGCGGCGCTGCGCAAGTACGGCGTCACCGCGCCGATCGATGCGCACCTGATGGTCAGCCCGGTGGACCGCATTGTCGGTGACTTCATCGAAGCCGGCGCCACCTACATCACCTTCCACCCGGAAGCCACGCTGCACATCGATCGCTCCCTGCAGCTGATCCGCGAAGGCGGTTGCAAGGCCGGCCTGGTGTTCAACCCGGCCACGCCCCTGGACGTGCTCAAGTACGTGATGGACAAGGTCGACATGATCCTGCTGATGAGCGTCAACCCTGGCTTCGGCGGGCAGAAGTTCATCCCGGGCACCCTCGACAAGCTGCGCGAAGCCCGTGCGCTGATCGATGCCTCGGGCCGTGATATCCGCCTGGAAATCGACGGTGGCGTGAACGTGAACAATATCCGTGAAATCGCCGCGGCCGGCGCCGACACGTTCGTCGCGGGTTCGGCGATCTTCAGTGCACCCGACTACAAAGAGGTGATTGCAAAAATGCGCGCCGAACTGGCCCTGGCGCGCCCATGAGCGGCTTCGAGCAGCTGTTCCCCGGCAGCTTGCCGCGTCTGGTGATGTTCGACCTCGATGGCACATTGGTCGATTCGGTCCCGGACCTTGCGGCGGCGGTGGACACGATGCTGCTCAAGCTTGGACGCCCGCCTGCCGGCCTCGATTCGGTACGCCATTGGGTCGGTAATGGCGCGCCGATGCTGGTGCGCCGGGCCCTGGCCAATGACATCGACGCCCAAGGTGTCGATGATGCCGAGGCCGAGCGGGCGCTGGCGTTGTTCAATGACGCCTACGAAGACAATCACCAACTGACGGTGGTCTATCCCGGCGTGCGCTCCACCCTCAAGTGGCTGCAAAAACAGGGCGTGGAAATGGCCCTGATTACCAACAAGCCGGAGCGCTTCGTTGCGCCGTTGCTGGACCAGATGAAAATCGGCCGTTATTTCCGCTGGATCATCGGCGGCGACACCTTGCCGCAGAAAAAACCGGACCCGGCCGCGCTGTTCTTCGTGATGAAAATGGCCAACATCCCGGCCTCCCAATCGTTGTTCGTCGGCGACTCGCGCAGCGATGTGCTGGCGGCGAAAGCGGCTGGGGTCAAATGTGTGGCGTTGAGTTATGGCTACAACCATGGTCGGCCGATCGCCGAAGAGTTTCCAACGCTGGTGATCGACGATTTGCGCCTGTTAATTCCCGGTTGCCTGGACCCGGCCGCTGAGATAACGTTGCCCGACGCTGTTCAATCCTCTTCTGGAAACGCCATCGTGGTGGTCACTCGCAAGCTCTGGATGAAAGTCATGAAGGCCCTGGCCCGCTGGCGTTGGCGCACCTGACGTGATCCTGGCCGGTTATCCGGCGCGTTTGCATACCTGACTGTCAGCTCCTCTTGCCACGAGGCACCCCATGATCCGTGAAGAATTTCTGCGTCTAGCCGCTGCCGGCTACAACCGCATCCCCCTTGCCTGTGAAACCCTGGCCGACTTCGACACGCCGCTGTCGATCTACCTCAAGCTGGCCGACCAGCCCAACTCCTACTTGCTCGAATCGGTGCAGGGCGGCGAGAAATGGGGCCGTTACTCCATCATCGGCCTGCCGTGCCGTACAGTGCTGCGGGTCCATGACCATCGCATCAGCGTGACCCACGACGGTGTCGAAATCGAAAGCCTCGAAGTCGAAGACCCGCTGGCCTTCGTCGAAACCTTCAAGGCTCGTTACAACGTGCCAACCATCCCTGGCTTGCCGCGCTTCAACGGCGGCCTGGTGGGTTATTTCGGCTACGATTGCGTGCGCTACGTGGAGAAACGCCTGGGCACTTGCCCGAACCCCGATCCGCTGGGTGTGCCAGACATTTTGCTGATGGTCTCCGACGCGGTCGTGGTCTTCGATAACCTCGCCGGCAAGATGCACGCCATCGTCCTGGCCGATCCGTCCCAGGAAGGTGCCTACGAGCAAGGTCAACAAAGCCTGCAAGCACTGTTGGAAAAGTTACGTCAGCCGATCGCTCCGCGTCCCGGCCTGGACTTCAGCAAGCAGTCGGCGGCCGATCCGGTGTTTCGTTCCAGTTTCACCCAGGACGATTACGAACGGGCCGTCGATACCATCAAGGAGTACATCCTCGCCGGTGATTGCATGCAGGTCGTGCCGTCGCAACGGATGTCCATCGACTTCAAGGCGGCGCCCATCGATCTCTACCGGGCGCTGCGCTGTTTCAACCCGACGCCCTACATGTACTTCTTCAACTTCGGCGACTTCCATGTCGTGGGCAGTTCGCCGGAAGTGCTGGTACGGGTCGAAGACAACCTGATCACCGTGCGACCGATCGCCGGCACTCGCCCCCGTGGCGCCACGGAGGAAGCTGACCGGGCCTTGGAAAAGGACCTGCTGTCGGATGACAAGGAGATCGCCGAGCACCTGATGCTGATCGACCTGGGGCGCAACGACACCGGGCGGGTCTCGGAAATCGGGTCGGTGAAACTCACCGAGAAGATGGTCATCGAGCGCTATTCCAATGTGATGCACATCGTCTCCAACGTCACGGGCCAGTTGAAGGCCGGACTGACAGCGATGGACGCCTTGCGGGCGATCCTGCCGGCCGGCACCTTGTCCGGCGCGCCGAAAATCCGCGCGATGGAAATCATCGACGAACTGGAGCCAGTCAAGCGGGGGGTGTACGGCGGGGCCGTGGGTTACTTCGCCTGGAACGGCAACATGGATACCGCCATTGCCATTCGCACCGCCGTCATCAAGAACGGCGAACTGCACGTGCAGGCTGGCGGCGGCATCGTCGCCGACTCGGTGCCGGCGCTGGAGTGGGAAGAAACCCTGAACAAGCGTCGGGCGATGTTCCGCGCCGTGGCACTGGCCGAGCAGACCCCCAGCAACTGATCCACCTGACACGACATAGGCGCTGTGTAGGCGTTGTGTAGGAGCTGTCGAGTGCAACGAGGCTGCGATCTTTCCAAGACCAATTGAGTCCAGAACAAAAGATCAAGATCAAAAGATCGCAGCCTCCGGCAGCTCCTGCAGAAGCAAGTCGCCCCTTCGTTAGAAATCCAGGCTGACCCCCAGGCTCAGGCGATTCAGGTGGCTCTGTGGCGTATAGCCTTCCAGCGTGAAGTCGTTGGCCGGCAGGCTGTTGAGGGCGATGTTGACCTTTTGCGTGTCGTCTTCGTACTCGCGTTCGTGGGCATATTCGCCAAACACCTGGGTCTGGCGGGTGATGTTGTATTTGCCTTGCAAGCCGATGCCCAGGCGTTTCGAATCACGGGTCTGGTCATCGAAGGTCAGGGCCGTGGAGCGGTTGCTCTTTTCCGAATAACCATCGACTTCACCTTCGCATAGTCAGCGCTGACAAACGGCGAGAGGTGCCACTCGCTGCCCGGTTGGGCGATGTCATAGCCTACACGCGTGCTGAATGCCCATAGATGGCCTGAGAAAGTCCGTTTCCATCTTGTTTTTGTTAGAACGAAACGATAGTGCCAAAAATTTCCGGCGTCTTGCCATCCATCTTGAACGTCGCGATTGTTTCAAAGCCCTTCGGGAACGGTCATATTGCGTGCTCCGCCCAGCTAAGCTACTGTGCCGGGACGTATGAACGAGACTTTCCCTGTGTCGATTGTCAGCAAACTTCTGGATCAAATGATCAAGGCACACGCCCGCTGGCGTTGGCGCGCCTGAACATTCTCCGCCGGCCTCGCCGGACCTGTACCGATTTGCCTTCTTTACCCGCTTGTAGAGCCGCTTCGCAGGGGCATCACTTGCCTCGCCAAGCGCAGCAGCGTGCGGGTCACTCTCTGAAGGTTGTATTTAAAGTCAGTGAATTCAATAGGTTGCTTACGCCATGTTGCTGATGATCGATAACTACGACTCTTTTACCTACAACGTTGTGCAGTACCTCGGCGAGCTGGGCTCCGAGGTCAAGGTCGTGCGCAACGACGAACTGACCATCGCCGAAATCGAAGCCCTCAAGCCTGAGCGCATCGTGGTTTCGCCCGGCCCGTGCACGCCGACCGAGGCGGGCATTTCCATCGAGGCCATCAAGTATTTCGCCGGCAAGCTGCCGATCCTGGGTGTTTGCCTGGGACATCAGTCGATTGGCCAGGCGTTCGGCGGTGACGTGGTGCGCGCCCGACAAGTCATGCACGGTAAGACTAGCCCGGTATTCCACGAGGACAAGGGCGTGTTCGAGGGGCTGAATCATCCGCTTACCGTAACCCGCTACCATTCCCTGGTGGTCAAGCGCGAAACTCTGCCTGACTGCCTGGAATTGACGGCCTGGACCCAACTTGAAGACGGCTCGGTCGATGAGATCATGGGGCTGCGCCACAAGACGCTGAATATCGAGGGTGTGCAATTTCATCCCGAGTCTATTCTCACCGAACAGGGCCACGAACTGTTCGCCAACTTTCTCAAACAAACCGGCGGCACGCGCTAAGGACTTTTCATGGATATCAAGACAGCCCTGAGCCGTATCGTCGGCCATCTCGACCTGAGCACCGACGAGATGCGCGATGTGATGCGCGAAATCATGACCGGCCAATGCACGGATGCGCAGATCGGCGCGTTCATGATGGCCATGCGCATGAAGAGTGAGAGCATCGATGAAATCGTTGGTGCGGTTTCGGCGATGCGCGAGCTGGCGGACAAGGTCGAACTCAAGACGCTGGACGGTGTGGTGGATGTGGTCGGTACCGGCGGTGACGGCGCCAATATCTTCAACGTTTCCACTGCCTCGTCGTTTGTCGTCGCGGCGGCGGGTTGCACCGTTGCCAAGCACGGCAATCGGGCAGTTTCCGGCAAGAGCGGCAGTGCCGATCTGCTGGAGGCGGCCGGTATCTACCTGAACCTGACGCCGATCCAGGTGGCACGCTGCATCGATAACGTCGGCATCGGTTTCATGTTTGCCCAGACCCACCATAGCGCCATGAAACACGCCGCGGCCCCCCGTCGTGATCTGGGGCTGCGCACGCTGTTCAATATGCTCGGCCCGCTTACGAATCCGGCCGGCGTGAAACATCAGGTGGTCGGAGTGTTCAGCCAGGCGTTGTGCCGGCCATTGGCTGAAGTCCTGCAACGCCTGGGCAGCAAGCACGTGCTGGTGGTCCATTCGAAGGATGGCCTGGATGAGTTCAGCCTGGCGGCGCCAACATTCGTGGCCGAACTAAAAAATGATCAGATCAGCGAGTATTGGGTCGAACCTGAAGACCTCGGCATGAAGAGCCAGAGCCTGCACGGGCTGGCGGTCGACAGCCCGGCCCAATCGCTGGAACTGATCCGTGATGCCTTGGGTCGCCGCAAGACCGAGAATGGCCAGAAAGCCGCTGAGATGATCGTGCTCAATGCCGGTGCCGCGTTGTACGCCGCCGACCACGCCAGCAGCCTCAAGCAAGGCGTGGAGTTGGCCCATGACGCACTGCATACCGGCCTGGCCAGGGAAAAGCTCGAAGAGTTAGGTGCATTTACTGCCGTATTCAAAGTGGAGAACGAAGGATGAGCGTGCCAACGGTTCTGGAAAACATTCTGGCTCGCAAGGCCCAGGAAGTGGCCGAGCGCAGCGCCCGGGTCAGTCTGGCCGAGTTGGAAGGCCTGGCGCGTTCAGCGGATGCGCCGCGTGGCTTTGCCCAGGCCCTGATCGATCAGACCAAGAAAAAACAACCGGCGGTGATTGCCGAAATCAAGAAGGCATCCCCCAGCAAAGGCGTGATTCGTGAGCATTTCGTTCCGGCCGAGATCGCGCGAAGCTACGAAAAGGGCGGTGCGACCTGCCTCTCGGTGCTGACCGACGTCGACTTTTTTCAAGGGGCCGACGACTACCTGAAGCAAGCACGGGCGGCGTGCAAGCTGCCGGTGATCCGCAAGGATTTCATGATCGACCCGTACCAGATCATCGAGGCGCGTGCGTTGGGCGCCGATTGCGTACTGTTGATCGTTTCCGCCTTGGACGACGTGAAAATGGCCGAGCTGGCGACCGTTGCCAAAAGCGTCGGGCTGGATGTCCTGGTGGAAGTCCACGACGGTGACGAGTTGGAGCGAGCCCTGAAGACCCTCGATACCAAGCTGGTCGGCGTGAACAATCGCAACCTGCACACTTTCGAAGTCAACCTGGAAACCACCCTGGACCTGTTGCCGCGCATCCCGCGCGATCGCTTGGTCATCACCGAAAGCGGCATCCTCAACCGGGCCGATGTCGAACTGATGGAAGTCAGCGATGTGTACTCGTTCCTGGTGGGCGAAGCGTTCATGCGGGCCGAGAACCCGGGTACGGAATTGCAGCGACTGTTCTTTCCTGAACGAGGCTTGCCGGTGAGCGGCTCGACGCTGGACTGATCCATGTCGCCTGTGATTTCACTGACCGTCGAAGCTGGCCTGCAAGCCGAACAGGAACTGCTGGCCAGCATCTGTGCAGGCGACGCGGAGTTCGGCCTGCTGTTCTGGCAGCCCAACGATCGTGCGCTGGTGATGCCGCGTCGCTTGAGTCGCCTGCCGGGGTTTGCACACGCCTGTGAAGTATCAGCCGCCCATGGCTGGCCTGTCTTGCTGCGTGAAACGGGTGGCGAACCGGTGCCGCAGTCGGGCGCTACCGTCAATATTGCCCTGGTCTATGCACCACCGCGCAGCGAAGGTGACCACGGACGTATCGAAACCGGGTATCGCCGATTGTGCGATCCCATCTGTCAGCTGTTGGACGAGCTGGGCGGGGTGGCTTCGCTGGGAGAGGTGCAAGGGGCTTTTTGTGACGGGCGCTTCAACGTCAACCTCGACGGCCGGAAAATGGTGGGTACCGCTCAGCGCTGGCGTCAGAGCAAGGGCGGTCAACGGCCGGTGGGCTTGGTCCATGGCGCGCTTTTGCTGCAGAACGAGCGCGAGTCCATGGTCGCGGCAGTCAATCGCTTCAATGAGGCTTGCGGCCTGGAGCAGCGAGTGCGGGCCGAGAGCCATATTGCCTTGCATGAAAAATTCCCGGCGCCTCACGCGCTGGAGCGACTCGAGGCTTTGTACCGGGAGCTGCTGACCAATCTGCTGGGCGCTTAACGCGTTCCGAACACCACCATGGTCTTGCCTTTGACGCTGACCAGGTTGCGCTCTTCAAGATCCTTGAGTACGCGACCGACCATTTCACGCGAACAACCGACAATCCGACCGATCTCCTGGCGGGTCACCTTGATCTGCATGCCGTCGGGGTGGGTCATGGCATCGGGCTGCTTGCACAGTTCCAACAGGCAACGCGCGACACGTCCGGTGACGTCGAAAAACGCAAGATCACCCACCTTGCGGGTGGTATTACGCAGGCGTTGTGCGATTTGTCCACTGAGGACGTAAAGAATGTCCGGGTCTTGCAGGGACAGTTCTCGGAATTTGGCGTAGCTGATTTCTGCGACTTCACATTCAATCTTGGTCCGCACCCAGGCACTGCGCTCCTGTTCCTTGCCCGCCTGTTCGAACAACCCCAACTCGCCGAAAAAATCTCCGGAGTTGAGGTAGGCGATGATCATTTCCCGACCGTCGTCATCTTCTATCAGGATAGTGACCGAGCCCTTGATGATGAAAAACAGCGTGTCGGAACGATCTCCCGCACAAATGATGTTGTGTTTGGCTGGATAGCGGCGGCGCTGGCAATGCATCAAGAGCTTGTCGAGATTCTTGATCTTGAACGTGGGAGTAACGGCAACCATGGTTGTATCCCGAAAGACTGCGCAGTGTGATGGTTTGGTTTTTTTTTTATAGGCGCGAAGGGTTATCGCTAAAAGCTGGCCATACGCCAGCGAGTTGGCGCCAGCTTAACAGAGGCGTTCTTAATTGATTTGAGAATTTACCTACATGCTGGCAGGTCAGGTCTCCTAAGACGCAGAGCGGTCATTCCGGAGTGCTGTGCTAAGCTGGCAACCCTTTTTTAACAGTGGAGTCTTGGCGATGAAGGCACGCATCCAATGGGCTGGCGAAGCCATGTTCCTCGGTGAGTCAGGCAGTGGTCATGTGGTCGTCATGGACGGCCCGCCAGAGGCCGGTGGGCGGAACCTGGGTGTTCGGCCGATGGAAATGCTCCTGTTGGGCGTAGGCGGTTGCAGCAACTTCGACGTGGTCAGCATTCTTAAAAAGTCCCGCCAGGCCGTCGAAAGCTGTGAAGCCTTCCTGGAGGCAGAACGTGCCACCGAAGATCCAAAAGTGTTTACCAAGATCCACATGCACTTCGTAGTGAAGGGACGAGCCCTGAAGGAAGCCCAGGTCAAGCGCGCCATTGAGCTGTCCGCCGAGAAATACTGCTCGGCTTCGATCATGCTCGGTGCCGCCGGGGTCGAAATCACCCACGATTATGAAATCATCGAGTTGGGGTGAGTCGATAGCCAATAGCAACGGCCTGCGACTGGCTGTATTGAGTTTTTGGATGGAAAAAAGGCGACTTCCCCTGGGGGAGCCGCCTTTTTAATTTCCGTGGGCATGAGGACGAGCTATTCAGTCCCCATCGCCGTCAGATCCGATAAGTGCTCTTGGTCATGACTTTGGCCAGCAGGCTCATGCCGAACTTTACCGGGGCCGGAAATCGGAAGCCTCCGGCCTCTAGCGCACTCTCGGCATGGTGTTCCTCGTCCACGCGCATCTGCTCAAGGATCGCCCGGGATTTTTCATCTTCGGCCGGCAGTTGTTCGAGGTGTTCATTCAAGTGTTTGCACACCTGATGCTCGGTCGCCGCAACGAAGCCGAGGCTGACTTTGTCGCTGATCAGCCCGGCAACGGCGCCGATTCCGAATGACATCCCATAGAACAGCGGGTTCAGGACGCTGGTGTGGCTGCCCAACTGGCGAATCCGTTGCTCACACCAGACCAGATGGTCGATTTCTTCCTCGGCGGCATGCTCCATTGCCTCTCGCACTTGTGGCAGCTTCGCTGTCAGCGCCTGGCCTTGGTACAGCGCCTGGGCACAGACTTCACCGGTGTGGTTGATGCGCATCAGTCCGGCGACGTGGCGGGTTTGCTCGTCACTCAGTTGCGCGTCCGGCTGCACGATAGCCGGTGAAGGGCGGTACGGCTGGCCACTGAAGGGCAGCAGTGTGCGCATCGCGGTATCAGCTTGCAGCAACAAACGGTCAATCGGCGAGTAGTGACGTTGGGTAGTCATGCTTACCTCCGGGAAAAATCACAGCGGCCAGTTTAACCCAATCGACCGCCGAAGATTTGCGTTGGGTCAGGGGTATCAGCCCGGCGGCCAGTTCATCTGGCGCTGCCCCAGCACATGCATATGAATGTGATAGACCGTTTGTCCCCCCAGTTCATTGCAGTTCATTACCACGCGAAAACCTTCTTCACAGCCCAATTCAAGCGCCAGGCGCTGAGCAGTGAACAAGATGTGTCCAGCCAGGCCTTTGTCTTCTTCGGTCAGGTCATTGAGGGTGCGGATCGGTTTTTTCGGTATGACCAAAAAATGTACAGGCGCCTGTGGGGCGATGTCGTGGAAGGCCAATACCTGGTCATCCTCGTAAATGATCTTCGCCGGGATTTCCCGGTTGATGATCTTGGTGAACAGAGTATCCACAGCTGTTTTCTCCATTGGGTTCGTCGAGGTCGAGGGCGTGAAGGCTCCGGTTGAGGCGCCTGGTAGTTCAAATTGAAGGGATCAGCGCGGGCAATAGGCCTTGTTGATCATGCCGGCGATGGTTCGGACCAGCCATCGCGACCCCAGTCGTGGCAATGCGGCCAGCCAGCGGTTGCGGCGTCCGGGAATGATGATGGCGCGGTTGCGGTCCAGCGCGCGCACAGCGTACAGGGCCACTTCTTCCGGGCTCATTAGCAACTTGCTGTCGATGAGTTTCTGTTCGTCCATCTGCGCCCTGGAAAAGAAGCCGGTCCGGGTCGGGCCAGGGCAAAGCACCGAGACCTTGATCGCGCATTTCTTCAGCTCCACCCGCAGGGCTTCGGAGAAGTGCAGCACATAGGCCTTGCTGGCGTAATAGGTACTCATCCAGGGGCCGGGCTGGAACGCGGCAATCGAGGCGACGTTGAGGATCTGGCCGCCGCCAAGCAGCGCCATGCTGTTGCCGATGGCATGACAAAGCCGTGTCAGGGCGAGGATGTTGACTTCGATCAGGTCCTGCTCGGTCATCCAGTCCTGGCCAAGGAACGGCCCGCTGGTGCCGATGCCTGCACAATTGACCAACAGGTCGATCTGCCGCTCACCTTCCTCAAGTTCCAGGAGAAAGCCTGAAAGCCTCAGCGGTTCTCCCAGGTCGCAAGCCCGGAACAACACCTCCACGCCAAACCGTTGAGTCAGTTCGATTGCAATACTTTCCAGCCGATCGCGCTGTCGAGCCACCAGTATCAGGTTGCGACCGCGCCGGGCCAGCGCTTCGGCCATGGCCAGGCCAATGCCGCTGGAGGCGCCAGTGATCAGTGCGTAACGGGTCATGCAGTTCTCCATCGCAACAGCCCGCCGCCAGTCGACTGGGCTGTCACCGGCATGAAGCGCGCTTATTGTTCCTCTTCTTCATAGTCTACAGAAGGCGAGGCGGGCTCGGCTGCCTCGACAGCGGGTTCTTCGACGGTTTCGTTGCTGTACTCGCTGCTTTCATAGCTGCTCAGGCTGCTACTGTCGTAGTCCTCCTGGAGGGCTCCGAAGATGCCGGCAAAGGTAGCCAGGAAAATCAGGACGATCATCACGAGCCAAAGCGACGCCAGCAATTTGACCGCCGTGGTATTGCGCGGTGGTGGCGCGCCATATTGGTTTGCGCCGGTATTGCCCGGGGCAATGATGAGGATGAACGGGAAGATGCTGCCCACGAATGGAACGAGGTTGACCAGCCACAACCATCCCGACCAGCCGAGGTCATGCAGGCGCTGGACGTTGAACTGGATGCTCACGAAGGCAAAGGCAAGTACGACGGCTGCGCCGAGCAGGCCGCCGACGACCAGTGCAGCTATCGAGTCTGAAACCAGCAGCCAGGCCGTGGCCAACCAGAAGCCCAGGCCGACCAAAGGTAGCATGGCCAGGGTCAACACCATGGTCCAGGCCAGGTAGCGCAAACGCCCGATACGCCCATCGAAGCTGAACGGCTTGAGCGTGCTGTACTCGGCGAGCGTATCACCCACTTCGGCCCGGGGAGGCGCGTACGGCGAGACGGGGTCGACGATCGACTCTGGATGGCGTCCACCCGGCTGTTGTGGCGACTCCTGTACTTCGCCAAGACTCAGCTGGAGGGTGGGTTCGGCTTCGATTCGGGCATCGATTCCGCTCTTGTTGAGCGCTTCCAGGTACTGTTGGGCTTCACTCTGGGACAGGTTGCTTTTAAGGGCAATCTTGCGACCACTGAACAGCCGTTCAATGGCGCTGATATCACTTTTGAACAGTTCGGCGAGGTTGAGTTTGGCCGTGGTGCTGTCGACGCCCGGCATCAGGCCTCCGTCGAATACTATGTTGAAACGGGTTTCGCTCATGCCCGGCATCCTTGTCTCTGAAAATTAAGTAACTGTTTTATAGGCTGCTTCAGCGGGGCCATTGCCCGCCAAGCTGCGCCGCCCGGGCATGTGCCTGACGGTATTCTTCATCCAGGCGTGCCACCAACTGATCGACGCTGGGCAAATCATCGATTTCACCCACGCCCTGGCCAGCGGACCATACGGTTTTCCAGGCCTTGGCTTCATCGTTCAGCGGTTTGAGTTTCGAGCCAAAATCCACCTCGCCTTTGTTCTGCAGAACGGCCAGATCGAAACCGGCGTTCTCCAGGCTCTGGCGCATGAAACTGGCCGGTACCCCGGATACAGCGGGAGTATGCACGATGTCTGCGGCTCTGGATGTGAGCAACATCTCTTTATAAGCGTCAGGGGCGTGGCTTTCGCTCGTAGCGATAAAGCGTGTACCAAAATAGGCCAGATCGGCGCCGAGCAATTGTGCGGCCAAAATCTGATGGCCATGGTTCAGGCATCCCGCAAGCAGCAAGGTCTTATCGAAAAACTGGCGTATCTCGGCAATCAGCGAAAACGGGCTCCAGGTCCCGGCGTGCCCGCCTGCACCGGCGGCAACGGCGATCAAGCCATCGACACCAGCTTCTGCTGCTTTCTCGGCATGGCGCCGGGTCGTTACGTCGTGGAACACCAGGCCGCCGTAACCGTGAACCGCGTCCACCAACTCTTTCACCGCGCCCAGGCTGGTGATGACGATCGGCACCTTGTGTTCGATGCAGATGGCCAAGTCGGCCTGAAGTCGCGGATTGCTGTGATGGACGATCAGGTTCACGGCGTAGGGGGCCGGATTTTCCAGGGTCGCCAGGCCTGCTTCGATTTCCTCCAGCCAGTTCTTGAAACCACTGCTTTCGCGCTGGTTCAACGCCGGAAAACTGCCGACGATACCGTTGCGGCAGCAAGCCAGTACCAGTTGCGGATTGGAAATCAGGAACATTGGCGCCGCCACGATGGGCAGGCGCAAGCGTTGTTCAAGCAGAGCGGGCAACGACATGGCAAGTACCCCGGATAATGGATGCAGATTGGAGGTTAGAACGGCCGGACCACGACCAGAATTACGATAGCCAGCAATATCAGAACCGGCACTTCATTGAACCAGCGATAAAAGACATGGCTGCGGGTGTTTTCGCCACGGGCGAAACGCTTCACCTGGGCGCCGCACATATGGTGGTAACCGATTAGCAGCACGACCAGGGTCAGCTTGGCGTGCATCCAGCCACCTTGGGTGAAGTAGGCGCTGGCGTTGAGGCTGAGCAGCCAGATGCCGAATACCAGGGTGGCAATCATCGCCGGACCCATGATGCCGCGGTACAACTTGCGCTCCATGACGCTGAAACGTTCTTTGCTGACGCTGTCCTCGCTTTGGGCGTGATAGACAAACAGGCGAGGCAGGTAGAACAGACCGGCGAACCAGCAGACCATGCTGACGATGTGAAGTGCTTTGAGCCACAGATAGAGCATTTTTAGTTATTCCCAGAATTCACGGTAGCCTGATAGTAGAGGTTAGAGCGGCCACACGTCACCTTGACGGTTGTCGCCGCGCCTTGCGGCCCCTATCATCGACGGCTTTCCAGTGGGTTCGTTGAGGGCAGGTTTATGGTCAAGGTCGGTATCGTCGGCGGCACGGGTTACACCGGTGTCGAACTGCTGCGTCTGCTGGCACAGCACCCGCAGGCTGAGGTGGTGGTCATCACCTCCCGATCCGAGGCCGGCCTGGCCGTCGCCGACATGTACCCGAACCTGCGAGGCCATTACGACGGCCTGGCGTTCAGCGTTCCGGACATCAAGACCCTCGGTGCCTGCGATGTGGTGTTCTTCGCCACGCCCCATGGCGTCGCCCATGCCTTGGCAGGTGAACTGCTGGCAGCCGGGACCAAGGTCATCGACCTATCGGCGGACTTCCGCCTGCAGGACGCCGATGAATGGGCCAAGTGGTATGGCCAGCCTCACGGCGCGCCAGATCTGCTCGTCGAGGCGGTCTATGGATTGCCGGAAGTCAATCGCGAGAAAATCAAACAGGCACGATTGATCGCCGTGCCGGGTTGCTATCCGACGGCCACACAGTTGGGGTTCCTGCCGCTGCTTGAGGCCGGTCTTGCCGATGCTTCGCGTCTGATTGCCGATTGCAAATCCGGTGTCAGCGGTGCCGGGCGCGGAGCCAGTGTCGGCTCGCTGTACTCCGAGACGTCGGAAAGCATGAAGGCATACGCGGTCAAGGGGCATCGCCACCTCCCGGAAATTCGCCAGGGATTGCGCCGGGCCGCGGGCAAGGAAGTCGGGCTGACCTTCGTGCCCCACCTGACGCCGATGATTCGTGGCATCCACTCCACTCTTTATGCAACCGTCGTCGATCGGTCGGTGGACCTGCAGGCTTTGTTTGAAAAGCGTTACGCCAACGAACCGTTCGTCGACGTGATGCCGGCCGGCAGCCATCCAGAAACCCGCAGTGTGCGCGGTGCGAACGTTTGCCGGATCGCTGTGCATCGTCCGCAGGACGGCGATCTGGTGGTGGTGTTGTCAGTCATCGATAACTTGGTCAAGGGCGCGTCTGGCCAGGCAGTGCAGAACTTGAACATCCTGTTCGGGCTGGATGAGCGCCTGGGGCTGTCCCACGCGGGGATGCTGCCGTAACGGTAGTCACACGCTTCAAGTTGGCAGCTACACGCTTGAGCTTGTAGTTTGCCGCTGCTCTTCTAAATAGTTGACCGATTTTCTAGGAGAAGCGGATAATGCCCGCCATCACGCATTATGGCGGCGTAAGCGCCGGGAGATATTCAGCATGAGCGTCGAAACCTTCACCCCCACGGCTTTGCAATTCACCCACGGTGCCGCGCACAAGGTGAAGAGCCTGGTCGATGAAGAGGGCAATGATCGTTTGAAGCTGCGCGTGTTTGTAACGGGCGGCGGTTGTTCCGGTTTTCAGTACGGCTTCACTTTTGATGAAGAAGTGGCCGAAGATGACACCATCGTCGAGCGCGAAGGGGTCAGCCTGGTGGTCGATCCGATGAGCTTCCAGTACCTGGCAGGTGCCGAGGTGGATTATCAGGAAGGCCTGGAAGGCTCGCGTTTCGTGATCAAGAACCCTAACGCGACCACGACCTGTGGGTGCGGTTCTTCATTCTCGATCTGAGCGCTTCAATAAAAATGCCGCAGTGCCTTAAGGTCCTGCGGCGTTTTTTTGTCCGCAATAACGGATTCAGGCCGGATAGATAGCGCCGAGTACGCGCAGCCCACGGGCGCCGGTGACACTTGGGCGGTTGCCTGGAATACCTTCAAGGCAACAATGGGCAAGCCAGGCGAAAGCCATGGCTTCAACCCAATCCGGGTCTACGCCGTACACCGCCGTACTGCTGACTTTGGCATCCGGCAGCAAGTCAGCCAAGCGCCTCATGAGCGCCTGGTTGTGCGCACCGCCGCCACAGACCAGCAACTCCTGAGTATCGGGCTGGGCATGTTGGAGTGATTCGACGATGGTCAGGGCTGTCAGTTCGAGCAACGTTGCCTGCACGTCTTCCGGGGCGAAGGCTGGCAACTGAGACAAATGCTGTATCAGCCAAGGCAGGTTGAATACTTCGCGCCCGGTACTTTTCGGACCCTTGGTGACGAAGAAGGGGTCGTTGAGCAGCGTCTTGAGTAGAACTGGCTCGACCTTCCCGCTGGCAGCCCATTGACCGTCGCGATCGAAACGGTCGCCTCGTTGTTGATGTATCCAGGCATCGAGCAATACGTTGCCTGGGCCACAGTCGAAACCGGCTACAGGTTTTGCGGGCTCTATCAGGCTGAGATTGCTGAAACCGCCGACATTCAGCACGGCGCGATTGCCGACTCGTTCTTCGAACAATGCTTCGTGAAACGCCGGAACCAGTGGTGCGCCTTGTCCGCCAGCGGCGACATCACGACTGCGGAAATCGCTGACGACGGCGATGCCGGTCAACTCGCTCAATAAGGCTGGATTGCCGATCTGTACGGTAAATCCGCGGGCTGGTTCATGGCGGATGGTCTGGCCGTGGCTGCCAACCGCTGTGATGTCGTCAGGCTTGAGTTTCTGTTCATCGAGCAGGGTATGGATACCCTGTGCGGCCAGTTTTACCCAGCTTTGCTGGGCAACGGCGGATCGAGCGATCTCGTCGGGTCCGCTGCTGCACAAACCGAGCAATTCGGTGTGCAGGGTGGCGGGCATCGGGATGTAGTGCGTGGCGATCAATTTGATCGCCGGGGTCAGTTCGATCAGTGCGATATCCAGGCCATCCAGGCTGGTCCCGGACATCACGCCGATATAGAGCGCCATGCTTAGCGCTTGCTCGAGGCCAGCATGGTGGCTTTCTCTTGATCCATACGAGCCATCAAGGGTTGGCTTTGGGCCAAAAAGCGTGCGCGCTCAGCTTTGGCGATCGGATCGGCCATCGGCAATTTCTGGCCAAGCGGATCGACGTGGACCCCATTGACCTGGAACTCATAGTGCAAGTGCGGGCCGGTGGACAGGCCGGTAGTGCCGATGTATCCGATGATCTGGCCTTGCTTGACGGTGCCGCCTGTCTTCACGCCTTTGGCAAAACCTTGCATGTGGCCGTAAAGCGTGCGGTAGGTATTGCCATGCTGGATGATCACGGTATTGCCATAACCGCCGCGACGGCCGGCCAGCAATACCTTGCCGTCGCCGGCGGCCTTGATTGGCGTGCCACGGGGAGCTGCGTAGTCGACACCTTTATGGGCGCGAATCTTGTTCAGGATCGGATGCTTGCGGCCCACGGAGAACTTCGAGCTGATGCGAGCGAAATCAACCGGCGTACGGATGAACGCCTTGCGCATGCTGTTGCCATCGGCGGTGTAGTAGCTGCTGTTGCCTTGCTTGTTGGTGTAGCGCACGGCGGTATATGTCTTGCCGCGGTTGGTGAAGCGCGCAGAGAGAATCGGGCCGTTGCCGACGCTCTTTCCATTGACCATTTTCTGCTCATAGATGACGTCGAATTCGTCTCCCTGGCGAATGTCCTGGGCGAAGTCGATGTCGTAGCCGAATACGTTGGCCATGTCCATGGTCAGGCTGTGGGAAAGGCCGGCGCGTGCGGCCGACTGAGATAATGAGCTGTTAATGACACCATGAGCATAGGCCGAGCGGACGGTAGGTTTGGTAATGACGCGGTTGAATGCGTAACCCTTGTCGTTTCTGGTTACGGTGATGCTTTCCAGATCGCTCAGCTGGGTGTGCAGGTTATTCAGCTGTCCGTCTGGACTGAGTTCGAATTCAAGTTTCTGGCCGCGTTGCAGTTGAGTGAACTGCTTGGCTTGCTTGTTGCTGGCCAGGACTTCATGGACCGAGGTTGGGGGTAGGCCAACCTTTTCGAAGAGGGTGGATAGTGTGTCGCCCTTGGCAACAATCACTTCGCGATGGTCCGGTCCTTTCTTTTCTTCTGCCACAGGCGCTTCTGCCTGGGCGGTGGCCTCTGGGCTGTTTTCAATCTGCGCAAAGGGAGAGGCGGCCGCTTCGTTTGTGGCTTGAACGGCTTCGGCGGCGTCTTGTTCTTGTGTCAGTTGATCAGCAGGGCTTTCCAGTTCAAGACTCAGAGTCGTCTTTTTGGCTTCAACATCGCTGGAGGGAAACACCAGGAGCGCCAGGCTAAGGAGGGCTGCAATACCGCTTGCGGCAAGCAGGTGGGTCTTTGGGTAAAGCGGTGGCGCTTTAGACGGTTCTGTGGTCATAGGTAATTTTGACTTTTGAAAAGATGGATTGGAAAAGATGAATGACATGATGAAGATGAAATAACTGTATAAAATATAACCAAAACCCCTGCGAAGCAAGCCCGCGGACGCTCTGTTCTGTGGATTGGTGTACGCGCGCCGGGCAAACCTTGTATTTGGTGCGCGATCTTGTATGGTTGGGGCCCTTTGAATCTGAGCCTTACGGGTCTGTTATGAAGTCGGTTGAAGAGCAGCTAGCGCTGATCAAACGTGGTGCGGAAGAACTGTTGGTCGAGTCCGAGCTGATCGAAAAGCTCAAGCGCGGGCAGCCGCTGCGTATCAAGGCTGGTTTCGATCCGACGGCACCCGATCTGCACCTGGGTCATACCGTGCTTATTAATAAGCTGCGCCAGTTCCAGGATCTGGGGCACCAGGTCATCTTCCTTATAGGTGACTTCACCGGGATGATCGGTGATCCGAGTGGCAAGAGCGCTACGCGCCCGCCGCTGACCCGTGAGCAGGTTCTCGATAACGCCGAGACCTACAAGACTCAGGTTTTCAAGATTCTTGATCCGGCCAAGACCGAAGTGGCTTTCAACTCCACTTGGATGGATCAGATGGGGCCGGCGGATTTCATTCGCCTGACGTCCCAGTACACCGTGGCCCGTATGCTCGAGCGCGATGATTTCGACAAGCGCTATAAAACCAATCAGCCAATTGCCATTCATGAGTTTCTTTACCCGCTTGTACAGGGTTATGACTCGGTCGCGTTGCGCGCGGACGTTGAACTCGGCGGTACAGACCAGAAGTTCAATCTGTTGATGGGGCGTGAACTGCAGCGCGGTTATGGGCAGGAGGCGCAGTGCATCCTGACCATGCCACTGCTCGAAGGTCTGGATGGCGTGAAGAAGATGTCCAAGTCGCTGGGCAACTACGTAGGCATCCAGGAAGCGCCGGGCGTCATGTACAGCAAACTGGTCTCCATTCCCGATGTGTTGATGTGGCGCTACTTCGAGTTGTTGAGCTTCCGGTCCATGGATGAGATCAATGCGTTCCGTGCCGATGTAGAGGCAGGGGCCAATCCGCGAGACATCAAGATCAAGCTGGCCGAAGAGATCGTTGCTCGTTTCCATGGTGAAGAGGCTGCGGCCAATGCCCATCGTGCGGCGGGTAATCGTATGAAGGATGGCGAGCTTCCGGACGATTTGCCGGAGATCGAGCTGACTGCAGCCGAGGATATGCCGATTGCGGCAGTTCTTAACAAGGCGGGTCTGGTCAAGAACGCGGCGGTGGCGCGAGACCTCCTGGGTTCGGGTGGTGTGCGTATAGATGGTGAGGTTGTGGATCGCACCTATATATATGAGCTGGGTTCTACTCATGTATGCCAGGCTGGCAAGAAGGCTTTCGCGCGTATTACGCTGAAATCTGAATAAAGGTGAAAGTAGGGGTTGACGGCAGATTCTGGAAGTCTATAATTCGCCCCACTTCCGGCGCAGTCGAAACGGAAAACTCCTTGAGATTCAATGAGTTAAGTAAGTTTCGAAGGTGTTGGGCTTCAGTTCATCGAAGCCCGGAATGAGCAGGTAGAGCAGTGTTGTTTGGCTCTATCGGCGGTTCGATCTTCTCGGTCGAAAGCGGTGAAAAAGAGGTGTTGACAGCAGCGAGTAACGCTGTAGAATTCGCCTCCCGCTAACGAGAGATCGGAAGCGCAAGTGGTTGAAGTTGTTGATGTTTCCGAAGCGAAACTTTGAAAACTTCTTAAAATAACCGCTTGACAGATGCACGGGGCGCTGTAGAATGCGCGCCTCGGTTGAGACGAAAGACTCAGCCAGCCGCTCTTTAACAACTGAATCAAGCAATTCGTGTGGGTGTTTGTGGAGTCAGACTGCTAGTCAACAGATTATCAGCATCACAAGTTACTCCGCGAGAAATCAAAGATGTAACCAACGATTGCTGAGCCAAGTTTAGGGTTTTCTCAAAACCCAAAGATGTTTGAACTGAAGAGTTTGATCATGGCTCAGATTGAACGCTGGCGGCAGGCCTAACACATGCAAGTCGAGCGGTAGAGAGGTGCTTGCACCTCTTGAGAGCGGCGGACGGGTGAGTAATGCCTAGGAATCTGCCTGGTAGTGGGGGATAACGCTCGGAAACGGACGCTAATACCGCATACGTCCTACGGGAGAAAGCAGGGGACCTTCGGGCCTTGCGCTATCAGATGAGCCTAGGTCGGATTAGCTAGTTGGTGGGGTAATGGCTCACCAAGGCGACGATCCGTAACTGGTCTGAGAGGATGATCAGTCACACTGGAACTGAGACACGGTCCAGACTCCTACGGGAGGCAGCAGTGGGGAATATTGGACAATGGGCGAAAGCCTGATCCAGCCATGCCGCGTGTGTGAAGAAGGTCTTCGGATTGTAAAGCACTTTAAGTTGGGAGGAAGGGCATTAACCTAATACGTTAGTGTTTTGACGTTACCGACAGAATAAGCACCGGCTAACTCTGTGCCAGCAGCCGCGGTAATACAGAGGGTGCAAGCGTTAATCGGAATTACTGGGCGTAAAGCGCGCGTAGGTGGTTCGTTAAGTTGGATGTGAAATCCCCGGGCTCAACCTGGGAACTGCATTCAAAACTGTCGAGCTAGAGTATGGTAGAGGGTGGTGGAATTTCCTGTGTAGCGGTGAAATGCGTAGATATAGGAAGGAACACCAGTGGCGAAGGCGACCACCTGGACTGATACTGACACTGAGGTGCGAAAGCGTGGGGAGCAAACAGGATTAGATACCCTGGTAGTCCACGCCGTAAACGATGTCAACTAGCCGTTGGGAGCCTTGAGCTCTTAGTGGCGCAGCTAACGCATTAAGTTGACCGCCTGGGGAGTACGGCCGCAAGGTTAAAACTCAAATGAATTGACGGGGGCCCGCACAAGCGGTGGAGCATGTGGTTTAATTCGAAGCAACGCGAAGAACCTTACCAGGCCTTGACATCCAATGAACTTTCCAGAGATGGATTGGTGCCTTCGGGAACATTGAGACAGGTGCTGCATGGCTGTCGTCAGCTCGTGTCGTGAGATGTTGGGTTAAGTCCCGTAACGAGCGCAACCCTTGTCCTTAGTTACCAGCACGTTATGGTGGGCACTCTAAGGAGACTGCCGGTGACAAACCGGAGGAAGGTGGGGATGACGTCAAGTCATCATGGCCCTTACGGCCTGGGCTACACACGTGCTACAATGGTCGGTACAGAGGGTTGCCAAGCCGCGAGGTGGAGCTAATCCCACAAAACCGATCGTAGTCCGGATCGCAGTCTGCAACTCGACTGCGTGAAGTCGGAATCGCTAGTAATCGCGAATCAGAATGTCGCGGTGAATACGTTCCCGGGCCTTGTACACACCGCCCGTCACACCATGGGAGTGGGTTGCACCAGAAGTAGCTAGTCTAACCTTCGGGGGGACGGTTACCACGGTGTGATTCATGACTGGGGTGAAGTCGTAACAAGGTAGCCGTAGGGGAACCTGCGGCTGGATCACCTCCTTAATCGACGACCGCAGCTGCTCCATGAGCTCCCACACGAATTGCTTGATTCATTGAAGAAGACGAAAGAAGCAGCCCGAAATTGGGTCTGTAGCTCAGTTGGTTAGAGCGCACCCCTGATAAGGGTGAGGTCGGCAGTTCGAATCTGCCCAGACCCACCAATTTTGTGTGGGAAACGCCTGTAGAAATACGGGGCCATAGCTCAGCTGGGAGAGCGCCTGCCTTGCACGCAGGAGGTCAGCGGTTCGATCCCGCTTGGCTCCACCACTACTGCTTCGATTGTATAAAGCTTAGAAATGAGCATTCCATCGGTTCGATGGTGAATGTTGATTTCTAGTCTTTGACTAGTTCGTTCTTTAAAAATTTGGGTATGTGATAGAAAGATAGACTGAACGTTACTTTCACTGGTAACGGATCAGGCTAAGGTAAAATTTGTGAGTTGCTCTTTGAGCAAGATCGAATTTTCGGCGAATGTCGTCTTCACAGTATAACCAGATTGCTTGGGGTTATATGGTCAAGTGAAGAAGCGCATACGGTGGATGCCTTGGCAGTCAGAGGCGATGAAAGACGTGGTAGCCTGCGAAAAGCTTCGGGGAGTCGGCAAACAGACTTTGATCCGGAGATGTCTGAATGGGGGAACCCAGCCATCATAAGATGGTTATCTTGTACTGAATACATAGGTGCAAGAGGCGAACCAGGGGAACTGAAACATCTAAGTACCCTGAGGAAAAGAAATCAACCGAGATTCCCTTAGTAGTGGCGAGCGAACGGGGACTAGCCCTTAAGCTTCTTTGATTTTAGCGGAACGCTCTGGAAAGTGCGGCCATAGTGGGTGATAGCCCTGTACGCGAAAGGATCTTAGAAGTGAAATCGAGTAGGACGGAGCACGAGAAACTTTGTCTGAATATGGGGGGACCATCCTCCAAGGCTAAATACTACTGACTGACCGATAGTGAACTAGTACCGTGAGGGAAAGGCGAAAAGAACCCCGGAGAGGGGAGTGAAATAGATCCTGAAACCGTATGCGTACAAGCAGTGGGAGCCCACTTTGTTGGGTGACTGCGTACCTTTTGTATAATGGGTCAGCGACTTATTTTCAGTGGCGAGCTTAACCGAATAGGGGAGGCGTAGCGAAAGCGAGTCTTAATAGGGCGTCTAGTCGCTGGGAATAGACCCGAAACCGGGCGATCTATCCATGGGCAGGTTGAAGGTTAGGTAACACTGACTGGAGGACCGAACCGACTACCGTTGAAAAGTTAGCGGATGACCTGTGGATCGGAGTGAAAGGCTAATCAAGCTCGGAGATAGCTGGTTCTCCTCGAAAGCTATTTAGGTAGCGCCTCATGTATCACTGTAGGGGGTAGAGCACTGTTTCGGCTAGGGGGTCATCCCGACTTACCAAACCGATGCAAACTCCGAATACCTACAAGTGCCGAGCATGGGAGACACACGGCGGGTGCTAACGTCCGTCGTGAAAAGGGAAACAACCCAGACCGTCAGCTAAGGTCCCAAAGTTATGGTTAAGTGGGAAACGATGTGGGAAGGCTTAGACAGCTAGGAGGTTGGCTTAGAAGCAGCCACCCTTTAAAGAAAGCGTAATAGCTCACTAGTCGAGTCGGCCTGCGCGGAAGATGTAACGGGGCTCAAACCATACACCGAAGCTACGGGTATCACGCAAGTGATGCGGTAGAGGAGCGTTCTGTAAGCCTGTGAAGGTGAGTTGAGAAGCTTGCTGGAGGTATCAGAAGTGCGAATGCTGACATGAGTAACGACAATGGGTGTGAAAAACACCCACGCCGAAAGACCAAGGTTTCCTGCGCAACGTTAATCGACGCAGGGTTAGTCGGTCCCTAAGGCGAGGCTGAAAAGCGTAGTCGATGGAAAACAGGTTAATATTCCTGTACTTCTGGTTATTGCGATGGAGGGACGGAGAAGGCTAGGCCAGCTTGGCGTTGGTTGTCCAAGTTTAAGGTGGTAGGCTGGAATCTTAGGTAAATCCGGGATTCTAAGGCCGAGAGCTGATGACGAGTTACCCTTTGGGTGACGAAGTGGTTGATGCCATGCTTCCAAGAAAAGCTTCTAAGCTTCAGGTAACCAGGAACCGTACCCCAAACCGACACAGGTGGTTGGGTAGAGAATACCAAGGCGCTTGAGAGAACTCGGGTGAAGGAACTAGGCAAAATGGCACCGTAACTTCGGGAGAAGGTGCGCCGGTGAGGGTGAAGCACTTGCTGCGTAAGCCCACGCCGGTCGAAGATACCAGGCCGCTGCGACTGTTTATTAAAAACACAGCACTCTGCAAACACGAAAGTGGACGTATAGGGTGTGACGCCTGCCCGGTGCCGGAAGGTTAATTGATGGGGTTAGCTAACGCGAAGCTCTTGATCGAAGCCCCGGTAAACGGCGGCCGTAACTATAACGGTCCTAAGGTAGCGAAATTCCTTGTCGGGTAAGTTCCGACCTGCACGAATGGCGTAACGATGGCGGCGCTGTCTCCACCCGAGACTCAGTGAAATTGAAATCGCTGTGAAGATGCAGTGTATCCGCGGCTAGACGGAAAGACCCCGTGAACCTTTACTATAGCTTTGCACTGGACTTTGAATTTGCTTGTGTAGGATAGGTGGGAGGCTTTGAAGCGTGGACGCCAGTTCGCGTGGAGCCATCCTTGAAATACCACCCTGGCAACTTTGAGGTTCTAACTCAGGTCCGTTATCCGGATCGAGGACAGTGTATGGTGGGTAGTTTGACTGGGGCGGTCTCCTCCTAAAGAGTAACGGAGGAGTACGAAGGTGCGCTCAGACCGGTCGGAAATCGGTCGTAGAGTATAAAGGCAAAAGCGCGCTTGACTGCGAGACAGACACGTCGAGCAGGTACGAAAGTAGGTCTTAGTGATCCGGTGGTTCTGTATGGAAGGGCCATCGCTCAACGGATAAAAGGTACTCCGGGGATAACAGGCTGATACCGCCCAAGAGTTCATATCGACGGCGGTGTTTGGCACCTCGATGTCGGCTCATCACATCCTGGGGCTGAAGCCGGTCCCAAGGGTATGGCTGTTCGCCATTTAAAGTGGTACGCGAGCTGGGTTTAGAACGTCGTGAGACAGTTCGGTCCCTATCTGCCGTGGACGTTTGAGATTTGAGAGGGGCTGCTCCTAGTACGAGAGGACCGGAGTGGACGAACCTCTGGTGTTCCGGTTGTCACGCCAGTGGCATTGCCGGGTAGCTATGTTCGGAAAAGATAACCGCTGAAAGCATCTAAGCGGGAAACTTGCCTCAAGATGAGATCTCACTGGGACCTTGAGTCCCCTGAAGGGCCGTCGAAGACTACGACGTTGATAGGCAGGGTGTGTAAGCGCTGTGAGGCGTTGAGCTAACCTGTACTAATTGCCCGTGAGGCTTGACCATATAACACCCAAGCAATTTGTATGCTCCAAGCTGAAAAGCAAAGAGACCAGATTGCGGTGTGTGAAGACGAAACGAACCGAAAGTTCGAGAACTCACCAGCAACACACAAACTATCGCATACCCATTCGCTGGCACGTGACCGCAAGGCACGCACCGGCTACCGAATTTCTTGACGACCATAGAGCATTGGAACCACCTGATCCCATCCCGAACTCAGCAGTGAAACGATGCATCGCCGATGGTAGTGTGGGGTTTCCCCATGTGAGAGTAGGTCATCGTCAAGATTAAATTCCGAAACCCCTATCTGCTGACGCAGGTAGGGGTTTTGTTTTGCCTGCGGGGAAGTCACTTTGTGTTTCTATGCAACTGTCTTGCGCATGGCTATCATGCGGGCCTCATTATCAGGCGCAGTCCGCATGCTCACGTTGCTAAAACTTCTGAAGGATGGTCGCTTTCATTCAGGGCAGGCGCTGGGTGCTGCGCTGGGTATCAGTCGTAGTGCTGTATGGAAGCAATTGCAGCACTTGGAAGCAGAAATAGGGCTTTCTGTTCATAAGGTTCGAGGTAGGGGGTATCAGTTGGCTAAGCCCCTGGTGCTTTTGGATGCTGCAGAGATTTGCGCAAAAGGCCTTCATGAGTGGCCTGTCCATATCTTCGACACTATCGACTCTACCAACGCAGAGGCGCTGCGTTTCATCGAGCGTGGGGCGACAGCGCCGTTCATGGTTCTGGCTGAGCGACAGATCGCCGGTCGCGGTCGTCGTGGCCGTAAGTGGGTCAGTCCGTTTGCCGAAAACCTCTACCATAGCCTGGTGTTACGCATTGATGGCGGCATGCGACAGATTGAAGGGCTGAGTCTGGTCGTTGGGCTTGCTGTCATGCACGCCCTGCGTGATATGGGGATCGCTGAGGCGGGGCTGAAATGGCCTAATGATGTCCTGGTTGGAGAGAAAAAGATCGCCGGCATTTTGCTTGAGTTGGTCGGGGATCCTGCCGACGTTTGCCATGTTGTCCTGGGTGTGGGGATTAATGTGAATATGCAATCGACTGATGAGGTCGACCAGCAATGGACATCCATGTGTCTTGAGGCAGGCAGGGATTTTGATCGAAACGAGTTGGTAGCACGATTGGGGGCGAAGCTTCAGCACTATCTGAAGCTTCATCATGCATCTGGGTTTGCCGCAATCCAGTCGGAGTGGGAGCAATATCATCTTTGGCAGGGAAGGGCTGTCTCCCTGATTGCCGGTGTTAATAAAATTGACGGTATTGTGCTGGGCATTGATCACCAGGGTGCGCTGCGTTTGAAGGTAGAGGGTGTGGAAAAAAACTTTAGCGGTGGTGAGCTCAGTCTGAGGTTGCGTGATGATTCTTGAGCTTGACTGCGGCAATAGCTTTATCAAATGGCGTGTTCTTCGTTCCGACGGAGTGACGCCGGTCGAAGGTGGCGTGGTCAGCTCTGACAACGATTTGTTGGTGAGCCTGAGTAATGCCGAGAAGTTCCAGCTCAAGAAATGTCGTCTTGTTAGCGTAAGGACCCTGGAGGAGACGGATTTATTGGTCGCCTCTCTAGTTGATGTGTTTGGAGTGTCGGTAACGCGTGCTGCGCCTGCTCGGGAAATGGCGGGGGTGAAAAACGGCTACCAGGACTATGAGCGGCTGGGGCTTGATCGATGGCTGGCCTTGCTGGGTGGGTTTCATCTTGCTTCAGGTGCGTGTCTGGTCCTTGATTTTGGTACTGCCATTACGGCTGATTTTGTGGCAGCGGACGGTGAGCATCTCGGCGGATTTATTTGTCCGGGCATGCCTTTGATGCGTAACCAATTGCGTACCCATACGCGAAGAATTCGCTACGACGATATGGCAGCCGAGCGAGCCCATGAGAGTCTTGCTCCAGGTCGGACAACTGTCGAGGCGGTCGAGCGCGGTTGCATGCTGATGCTCAGAGGGTTTGTCCTGACTCAGCTTGAAATGGCGCAGCAATATTGGGGAAAGGATTTCGTGGTGTTTCTCACAGGGGGGGACGCCAATCTGGTTTCCGGGGTTGTTCCTGATGCCAAGGTGGTGCCCGACCTGGTTTTTGTCGGTTTGGCGATGGCCTGTCCTTTGTCTTGAGGTTTCTATGCGGTGGTTGTTTCTATTGTTGCTGGTTCTGAATGTCTTCTACTACATCTGGCATCAGCAGGAGGCCCCACTTCGCGCCAAGGATGTGACTCCGCTCAGTTTGTACCGCGGTTCGCAGCAGGATATTCACCTTCTGAGCGAAACGGCGGATGCACTTGTCAGGCGCGACTTGGGTAAATCCGGCGAGGCGCAAAAGACCTGTATTTACTTGGGTGGTTTTGTGCGTCCGGAGCTGGCCAGGCAGCTGGAGCAGCGATTGGCTGCCTCGGGCGTCGTAGGTCGTTCTGCTGCGTCGAACTCGCCAAACCTCCCCGAGGGTGGGGGATTCTGGGTTCAGGTTTCCCAGGAAAGCGCGGGAAGGGTGAATGAAACGTTGCTTCAAAACCTTTCTAAAGAATTCAATGAGTTAAAACATAAAATAATGCCATGCGAGGGGGTTGCACCCGCTGGGTAGTTTGCATAGAATGGCGCCCGCTTCGCAGCGAAGACCTTTAAAGGCTAGCGATACGAAGCGACGTCAACGCAGCTAACCTCAGGTTTTTAATGAGAAAATGCTTGACAGAAGGCTGGCATGATATAGAATGCCGGCTCGCTTAGGAGGGGTTCCCGAGCGGCCAAAGGGATCAGACTGTAAATCTGACGTCTACGACTTCGAAGGTTCGAATCCTTCCCCCTCCACCATTTTTAGCGTGAGCTGCAAGCTCCGCGGGTATAGTTTAGTGGTAGAACCTCAGCCTTCCAAGCTGATGATGCGGGTTCGATTCCCGCTACCCGCTCCAAGTTTGCAGGTTGTGCAAAGTGTTTCGCTCTTGTAGCTCAGTTGGTAGAGCACACCCTTGGTAAGGGTGAGGTCAGCGGTTCAAATCCGCTCAAGAGCTCCATATAACAAGGCAGATATGAAAATATCTGCCTTTGTTTTAATGGCTTGTGTGACTCGCTAAATTCTTCTCCTAGGGGTGATTTCGATGGCTAAGGAAAAGTTCGAACGTAATAAGCCGCACGTCAATGTTGGTACCATCGGTCACGTTGACCACGGTAAAACCACGCTGACCGCTGCTCTGACCCGTGTCTGCTCCGAAGTTTTCGGTTCGGCCAAGGTTGACTTCGACAAGATCGACAGCGCCCCGGAAGAGAAAGCTCGCGGTATCACCATCAACACCGCTCACGTTGAATACGATTCGGCCGTGCGTCACTACGCACACGTTGACTGCCCAGGTCACGCCGACTACGTAAAAAACATGATCACTGGTGCTGCCCAGATGGATGGCGCGATCCTGGTTTGCTCGGCCGCTGATGGTCCGATGCCACAAACCCGTGAGCACATCCTGCTGTCCCGTCAGGTAGGCGTTCCGTACATCGTTGTCTTCCTGAACAAGGCTGACATGGTTGACGACGCTGAGCTGCTGGAACTGGTTGAGATGGAAGTGCGCGACCTGCTGAGCACTTACGACTTCCCAGGTGATGACACTCCAATCATCATCGGTTCGGCTCTGATGGCTCTGAACGGCCAAGACGACAACGAAATGGGCACCACTGCTGTCAAGAAGCTGGTGGAAACTCTGGACAGCTACATCCCAGAGCCAGAGCGTGCTATCGACAAGCCGTTCCTGATGCCAATCGAAGACGTATTCTCGATCTCCGGTCGCGGTACTGTTGTGACTGGTCGTGTTGAGCGTGGCATCGTCCGTATCCAGGAAGAAGTTGAGATCGTCGGTCTGCGCGACACTCAGAAAACTACCTGCACCGGCGTTGAAATGTTCCGCAAGCTGCTCGACGAAGGTCGTGCTGGCGAGAACTGCGGCGTGCTGCTGCGCGGCACCAAGCGTGACGACGTTGAGCGTGGCCAGGTTCTGGTCAAGCCAGGCACCGTCAAGCCGCACACCAAGTTCACCGCAGAAGTTTACGTTCTGAGCAAGGAAGAAGGCGGCCGTCATACTCCGTTCTTCAAAGGCTACCGTCCACAGTTCTACTTCCGTACAACTGACGTGACTGGTAACTGCGAGCTGCCAGAAGGCGTTGAAATGGTAATGCCAGGTGACAACATCCAGATGACTGTCACTCTGATCAAGACCATCGCGATGGAAGACGGTCTGCGTTTCGCTATCCGTGAAGGCGGTCGTACCGTCGGCGCTGGCGTCGTAGCCAAAGTTATCGAGTAAACAGTTGTAATGTCTTTTTCGGGCCGGCATAATGGTCGGCCTGATTTTGTTTTAGGTCAGTAGCTCAATTGGCAGAGCGACGGTCTCCAAAACCGTAGGTTGGGGGTTCGATTCCCTCCTGACCTGCCAGATTCACTTGGTGTGTCTGGCTTTCTTTTCACAGGATCTTCATAGATGACTCCTAAAGCTGAAGCTCAAGGCTCTCGCTTCGATCTGCTCAAGTGGCTAGTGGTAGTCGCTTTGGTGGTTGTTGGCGTTGTTGGCAATCAGTATTACTCTGCTTCGCCGATCCTGTACCGTGTACTCGCTTTGCTTGCCATTGCTGCTGTAGCTGCCTTTGTAGGCCTGCAAACAGCCAAGGGCAAGTCTTTCTTTGTACTCGCTAAGGAAGCTCGCACCGAGATTCGTAAAGTCGTATGGCCGACTCGCCAAGAAACCACGCAGACCACGTTGATTGTTGTGGCTGTTGTCCTGGTTATGGCGTTGCTGTTGTGGGGGCTCGATTCCCTGCTCGGCTGGCTTGTTTCCTTGATTGTTGGCTAAGGGTGTCCCGTGGCTAAGCGTTGGTACGTTGTGCATGCTTACTCGGGTTACGAGAAGCATGTCATGCGCTCGCTGGTAGAGCGCGTAAAGCTGGCTGGCATGGAAGATGGCTTTGGCGAGATTCTGGTCCCCACTGAAGAAGTGGTTGAGATGCGTAATGGCCAGAAGCGCAAAAGTGAACGTAAGTTCTTTCCGGGCTATGTGCTGGTACAGATGGACATGAACGAAGGGACTTGGCACTTGGTCAAGGATACCCCTCGGGTGATGGGCTTCATTGGCGGTACCGCCGACAAGCCTGCACCGATCACAGACAAAGAGGCAGAAGCGATTCTGCGTCGCGTCGCTGATGGTAGCGACAAGCCGAAGCCGAAGACACTGTTTGAACCAGGTGAGGTTGTACGCGTCACCGACGGTCCATTCGCTGATTTCAACGGCACGGTTGAAGAAGTTAACTACGAAAAGAGCCGGATCCAAGTGGCAGTGCTCATTTTCGGTCGCTCTACTCCGGTAGAGTTAGAGTTCAGTCAGGTCGAAAAGGTCTGATTGAACAGGCATCCCAACCCCGCAGCCCAAGGCTGTGGGGTTTTGTCGTCACTGGGATAAACGCGCAAGTAACCGGGGAGCCTTTCGAGGCGTTCGAACCCGTAATTGGAGTGCCTCATGGCCAAGAAAATTACCGCTTACATCAAGCTGCAAGTGAAGGCCGCTCAGGCTAACCCAAGCCCACCTGTTGGTCCTGCCCTGGGTCAGCACGGCGTGAACATCATGGAATTCTGCAAGGCCTTCAACGCCCGTACTCAGGGTCTTGAGCCAGGTCTGCCGACTCCAGTGATCATCACTGTCTACAGCGACCGTAGCTTCACTTTCGAAACAAAAAGCACCCCAGCTTCGGTTCTGCTGAAGAAGGCTGCAGGTTTGACCAGCGGTTCCGCTCGTCCAAACACCGTTAAGGTTGGCACCGTTACCCGTGCTCAGCTGGAAGAAATCGCGAAAACCAAAAACGCGGATCTGACTGCAGCTGATATGGATGCAGCCGTGCGTACTATCGCCGGTTCTGCTCGTAGCATGGGCCTTAACGTGGAGGGTGTGTAATGGCTAAGCTGACCAAGCGTCAAAAGGCTATCGCCGGCAAAATCGAAGCAGGCAAGGCCTACAACTTTGTAGACGCCGCCGCTCTGCTGGCTGAGCTGTCGACTGTCAAGTTCAGCGAGTCGTTCGACGTTGCTGTAAACCTGGGCGTTGACCCACGTAAATCCGACCAGGTCGTTCGTAGCGCTACCGTGCTGCCACACGGCACTGGCAAGACCGTTCGTGTAGCTGTCTTCACCCAGGGCCCAGCAGCTGAAGCTGCTCTGGCTGCTGGCGCTGATCGCGTAGGCATGGACGATCTGGCTGCTGAAATGAAGGGCGGCGACCTGAACTATGACGTAGTGATCGCGTCCCCGGATGCCATGCGCGTTGTAGGTCAGTTGGGTCAGATCCTCGGTCCACGTGGTCTGATGCCTAACCCTAAAGTCGGCACCGTAACGCCAGACGTAGCCACCGCGGTTAAAAACGCCAAGGCTGGTCAGGTTCGTTATCGCACCGACAAAAACGGCATTATCCACACTTCCGTTGGCAAGATCGGCTTCGACGCCGTCAAGCTGAAGGAAAACGTTGAAGCCCTGATCGCTGATCTGAAGCGTATCAAGCCAGCTTCTTCGAAAGGTATCTACGTCAAGCGCGTTACCCTGAGCACCACTATGGGCCCAGGTCTGGTCATCGATCAGAGCTCGCTCGACGCGTAAGACTCAGGTTGGCGCGAGTGATCGCGCCAATCAAAAAATTGGGGTCCCTGCCTGGCGGGGGCTGTCCAAGACCGTAGGCGACGCAAGTCTTAAACCACAAGCCTACGCAGATGGTGCTCCCGGTTCCTTACCGAATCAGACACCAAAACGACATTCGGTTTCGACCGGATGAAACGGTAACAAGCAGGAGTTAAACCCGTGGCAATTAAACTCGAAGACAAGAAGGCCATCGTCGCTGAAGTCAACGAGGCTGCCAAAGCTGCTCTGTCCGCTGTCGTGGCTGATGCCCGTGGCGTAACAGTAGGCGCTATGACCGGACTCCGTAAAGAGGCTCGTGAAGCTGGCGTTTACGTACGTGTTGTACGTAACACCCTGCTCAAGCGCGCTGTTGCTGACACTGAATACAGTGTCCTCAACGACGTGTTCACCGGCCCGACCTTGATCGCGTTCTCCACCCAACATCCTGGCGCTGCTGCCCGTTTGTTCAAGGAATTCGCCAAAGGTCAGGACAAGTTCGAGATTAAGGCAGCTGCGTTCGAGGGCAAGTTCCTCGCAGCTAACCAGATCGACGTACTGGCAACTCTGCCGACCCGTGACGAAGCAATTTCCCAGCTGATGAGCGTGATTCAAGGCGCAACCAGCAAATTGGCTCGTACTCTGGCGGCACTGCGCGACCAGAAAGAAGCTGCCGCAGCCTAAGGCTCGACACTCCTTTTCGCGTTTTTTGTTTATTTCGATGGTCGCGTAGGCCGTCCCCCAATCCAGGAATTTAGATTCATGTCTATCTCTCAAAACGATATCCTCGAAGCCGTTGGCAACATGTCCGTAATGGAAGTTGTTGAGCTGATCAAAGCTTTCGAAGAAAAATTCGGTGTTACCGCTGCTGCTGCTTCCGCTGGCCCAGCTGTTGCTGCTGCCGTTGCTGAAGAGCAAACCGAATTCAACGTCATGCTGACCGAAGCTGGCGAGAAGAAAGTAAACGTGATCAAGGCAGTACGTGAACTGACCGGTCTGGGCCTGAAAGAAGCCAAGGCTGTAGTTGACGGCGCTCCTGCCATGGTTCTGGAAGCTGTTGCCAAAGACGCAGCTGACAAAGCCAAGGCCGCTCTGGAAGAAGCAGGCGCTAAAGTCGAGCTGAAGTAAGCATCGACTTTGCGTCTCCAGCCCGAGCGTTAAGCGACAGGCTGATGGCTGGTGGCTCTTGCCACCGGCCTTTTTCCGTTATTGGCAGCCGACTGGGTCGGTGCCGATAGCGAGCTGTAACCACCCGATGTGGTGGCGCAAACCATGGGGTTTGCACGATTTTCTGGCTGCTCCCGTCGGGAGGGGCCAAACAAGCAGGTGACCAAGCTGGGGAACGCTGATGGCTTACTCATATACTGAGAAAAAACGTATCCGCAAGGACTTTAGCAAGTTGCCGGACGTCATGGATGTGCCGTACCTCCTGGCCATCCAGCTGGATTCGTATCGTGAATTCTTGCAAGCGGGAGCGACTAAAGATCAGTTCCGCGACGTGGGCCTGCATGCGGCCTTCAAATCCGTTTTCCCGATCATCAGCTACTCCGGCAATGCTGCGCTGGAGTACGTCGGTTATCGCCTGGGCGAACCGGCATTTGATGTCAAAGAATGCGTATTGCGCGGTGTTACTTACGCCGTACCTTTGCGGGTAAAAGTGCGCCTGATCATTTTCGACAAAGAATCGTCGAACAAAGCGATCAAGGACATCAAAGAGCAAGAAGTCTACATGGGTGAAATCCCCCTGATGACTGAGAACGGTACCTTCGTAATCAACGGTACCGAGCGTGTAATCGTTTCCCAGCTGCACCGTTCTCCGGGCGTGTTCTTCGACCACGACCGTGGCAAGACGCACAGCTCCGGCAAACTGCTTTACTCCGCGCGCATCATTCCTTACCGCGGTTCGTGGTTGGACTTTGAGTTCGACCCGAAAGACTGCGTATTCGTGCGTATCGACCGTCGTCGCAAGCTGCCTGCATCGGTACTGCTGCGCGCGCTCGGCTATACCACCGAAGAAGTGCTGGACGCGTTCTACACCACCAACGTCTTCCATGTGCAAGGTGAGAACCTCAGCCTGGAACTGGTGCCTCAGCGCCTGCGCGGTGAAATCGCTGTCCTCGATATCCAGGATGACAAAGGCAAGGTTATTGTCGAGCAGGGTCGTCGTATCACCGCTCGCCACATCAACCAGTTGGAAAAGGCCGGGATCAAAGAGCTGCAGGTGCCTCTGGACTACGTCCTGGGTCGCACCACGGCCAAGGTCATCGTGCATCCGGCCACCGGCGAAATCCTGGCAGAGTGCAACACCGAGCTGAACACCGAGATCCTGGCAAAAATCGCCAAGGCCCAGGTCGTTCGCATCGAGACGCTGTACACCAACGACATCGACTGCGGTCCGTTCATCTCCGACACGCTGAAGATCGACTCCACCGGTAACCAACTGGAAGCCCTGGTCGAGATCTATCGCATGATGCGTCCTGGCGAGCCGCCAACCAAGGATGCCGCCGAGACCCTGTTCAACAACCTGTTCTTCAGCCCTGAGCGCTATGACCTGTCTGCGGTCGGCCGGATGAAGTTCAACCGTCGTATCGGTCGTACCGAAATCGAAGGTTCGGGTGTACTGAACAAGGACGACATCGTTGCCGTTCTCAAGACCCTGGTCGACATCCGTAACGGCAAGGGCATCGTCGATGACATCGACCACCTGGGTAACCGTCGTGTTCGCTGTGTAGGTGAGATGGCCGAGAACCAGTTCCGTGTTGGCCTGGTGCGCGTAGAGCGTGCGGTCAAGGAACGTCTGTCGATGGCTGAAAGCGAAGGCCTGATGCCGCAAGACCTGATCAACGCCAAGCCTGTGGCTGCGGCGGTGAAGGAGTTCTTCGGTTCGAGCCAGCTGTCCCAGTTCATGGACCAGAACAACCCACTGTCCGAGATCACCCACAAGCGTCGTGTCTCTGCACTCGGCCCGGGCGGTCTGACCCGTGAGCGTGCTGGCTTCGAAGTTCGTGACGTACACCCGACTCACTACGGTCGTGTATGCCCGATCGAAACGCCGGAAGGTCCGAACATCGGTCTGATCAACTCCTTGGCAGCCTATGCGCGCACCAACCAGTACGGCTTCCTCGAGAGCCCGTACCGCGTGGTGAAAGACGCCCTGGTTACCGACGAGATCGTGTTCCTGTCCGCCATCGAAGAAGCTGATCACGTGATCGCTCAGGCTTCGGCCACGATGAACGACAAGAAGGTCCTGGTCGACGAGCTGGTAGCTGTTCGTCACTTGAACGAGTTCACCGTCAAGGCGCCGGAAGACGTCACCTTGATGGACGTATCGCCGAAGCAGGTAGTTTCGGTTGCAGCGTCGCTGATCCCGTTCCTCGAGCACGACGACGCCAACCGTGCGTTGATGGGTTCGAACATGCAGCGTCAAGCTGTACCCACCCTGCGTGCCGACAAGCCGCTGGTAGGTACTGGCATGGAGCGTAACGTTGCCCGTGACTCCGGCGTTTGCGTCGTGGCTCGTCGTGGTGGCGTGATCGACTCCGTCGACGCCAGCCGTATCGTGGTTCGTGTTGCCGATGACGAAGTTGAAACTGGCGAAGCCGGTGTCGACATCTACAACCTGACCAAATACACCCGCTCCAACCAGAACACCTGCATCAACCAGCGTCCGCTGGTGAGCAAAGGTGATCGGGTTCAGCGTAGCGACATCATGGCCGACGGTCCGTCCACCGATATGGGTGAGCTGGCGTTGGGTCAGAACATGCGCATCGCGTTCATGGCATGGAACGGCTTCAACTTCGAAGACTCCATCTGCCTGTCCGAGCGTGTGGTTCAGGAAGACCGCTTCACCACGATCCACATCCAGGAACTGACCTGTGTGGCCCGTGACACCAAGCTTGGCCCAGAGGAAATCACTGCGGACATCCCGAACGTGGGTGAAGCTGCACTGAACAAGCTGGACGAAGCAGGTATCGTTTATGTAGGTGCTGAAGTAGGCGCAGGCGACATCCTGGTGGGCAAGGTCACTCCGAAAGGCGAGACCCAGCTGACTCCGGAAGAAAAACTGCTGCGTGCCATCTTCGGTGAAAAAGCCAGCGACGTTAAAGACACCTCCCTGCGCGTGCCTACCGGCACCAAGGGTACCGTCATCGACGTACAGGTCTTCACGCGTGACGGCGTTGAGCGTGATGCTCGTGCACTGTCGATCGAGAAGACTCAGCTCGACGAGATCCGCAAGGACCTGAACGAAGAGTTCCGTATCGTCGAAGGCGCAACTTTCGAGCGTCTGCGCTCCGCTCTGGTCGGCCACAAAGCCGAAGGCGGCGCCGGCCTGAAGAAAGGTCAGGAAATCACCGACGAAGTGCTCGACGGTCTTGAGCATGGCCAGTGGTTCAAACTGCGCATGGCTGAAGATGCTCTGAACGAGCAGCTCGAGAAGGCCCAGGCCTATATCGTTGATCGCCGCCGTCTGCTGGACGACAAGTTCGAAGACAAGAAGCGCAAACTGCAGCAGGGCGATGACCTGGCTCCAGGTGTGCTGAAAATCGTCAAGGTTTACCTGGCAATCCGTCGTCGCATCCAGCCGGGCGACAAGATGGCCGGTCGTCACGGTAACAAAGGTGTGGTCTCCGTGATCATGCCGGTTGAAGACATGCCGCACGATGCCAATGGCACCCCGGTCGATGTGGTCCTCAACCCGTTGGGCGTACCTTCGCGTATGAACGTTGGTCAGATCCTTGAAACCCACCTGGGCCTCGCGGCCAAGGGCTTGGGCGAGAAGATCAACCGTATGATCGAAGAGCAGCGCAAGGTCGCTGACCTGCGTAAGTTCCTGCACGAGATCTACAACGAGATCGGCGGTCGCAACGAAGAGCTGGACACCTTCTCCGACCAGGAAATCCTGGATCTGGCGAAGAACCTGCGCGGCGGCGTTCCAATGGCTACTCCGGTGTTCGACGGTGCCAAGGAAAGCGAAATCAAGGCCATGCTGAAACTGGCAGACCTGCCAGAAAGCGGCCAGATGCAGCTGTTCGACGGCCGTACCGGCAACAAGTTCGAGCGCCCGGTTACCGTTGGCTACATGTACATGCTGAAGCTGAACCACTTGGTAGACGACAAGATGCACGCTCGTTCTACCGGTTCTTACAGCCTGGTTACCCAGCAGCCGCTGGGTGGTAAGGCGCAGTTCGGTGGTCAGCGTTTCGGGGAGATGGAGGTCTGGGCACTGGAAGCGTACGGTGCTGCATACACTCTGCAAGAAATGCTCACAGTGAAGTCGGACGATGTGAACGGCCGGACCAAGATGTACAAAAACATCGTGGACGGCGATCACCGTATGGAGCCGGGCATGCCCGAGTCTTTCAACGTGTTGATCAAGGAAATTCGTTCCCTCGGCATCGATATCGATCTGGAAACCGAATAACACGTGACGCGAATCGAGAGCGGGGCTGTTTTGCCCGCTCTCTGCTCCGCCAGGAGGAAAGGCCTTGAAAGACCTACTGAATTTGCTGAAAAACCAGGGTCAAGTCGAAGAGTTCGACGCCATCCGCATTGGATTGGCCTCGCCTGAGATGATCCGTTCGTGGTCGTTCGGTGAAGTTAAAAAGCCGGAAACCATCAACTACCGTACGTTCAAACCTGAGCGTGACGGCCTGTTCTGCGCCAAGATCTTTGGCCCGGTCAAGGATTACGAGTGCCTGTGCGGTAAGTACAAGCGCTTGAAGCACCGTGGTGTGATCTGCGAGAAGTGCGGCGTTGAAGTCGCGCTGGCAAAAGTTCGTCGTGAGCGCATGGCGCACATCGAACTGGCCTCGCCAGTTGCCCACATCTGGTTCCTGAAATCGCTGCCGTCCCGTATCGGCCTGCTGATGGACATGACCCTGCGTGATATCGAACGCGTTCTCTACTTCGAGAGCTATGTCGTTATCGACCCAGGCATGACCACCCTTGAAAAGGGTCAGCTGCTCAACGACGAGCAGTACTTCGAAGCGCTGGAAGAGTTCGGCGATGATTTCGATGCCCGCATGGGTGCCGAAGCTGTCCGCGAGCTGCTGCACGCTATCGACCTGGAACACGAGATTGGCCGTCTGCGCGAAGAAATTCCGCAAACCAACTCCGAAACCAAGATCAAGAAGCTGTCCAAGCGTCTGAAGTTGATGGAAGCCTTCCAGGGTTCCGGCAACCTGCCAGAGTGGATGGTGCTGACCGTTCTGCCGGTTCTGCCGCCGGACCTGCGTCCACTGGTTCCACTCGATGGCGGTCGTTTCGCGACTTCCGACCTCAACGATCTGTATCGTCGAGTGATCAACCGTAACAACCGCTTGAAGCGCCTGCTCGATCTGTCCGCTCCGGACATCATCGTGCGCAACGAAAAGCGTATGTTGCAGGAAGCGGTCGACGCACTGCTCGACAACGGTCGTCGTGGCCGCGCTATCACCGGTTCCAACAAGCGTCCTCTGAAATCCCTGGCTGACATGATCAAGGGTAAGCAGGGTCGTTTCCGTCAGAACTTGCTCGGTAAGCGTGTTGACTACTCCGGTCGTTCGGTAATTACCGTAGGCCCGACCCTGCGTCTGCACCAGTGCGGTCTGCCAAAGAAAATGGCCCTGGAGCTGTTCAAGCCGTTCATTTTCGGCAAGCTGGAAATGCGTGGTCTTGCGACCACTATCAAAGCAGCCAAGAAAATGGTCGAGCGCGAGCTGCCAGAGGTCTGGGACGTTCTCGCTGAAGTGATTCGCGAACACCCGGTTCTCCTCAACCGTGCACCGACCCTTCACCGTCTGGGCATCCAGGCGTTTGAACCGGTACTGATCGAAGGTAAGGCTATCCAGCTGCACCCGCTGGTCTGTGCTGCGTACAACGCCGACTTCGACGGCGACCAGATGGCCGTGCACGTACCGCTGACACTGGAAGCCCAGTTGGAAGCGCGTGCGTTGATGATGTCGACCAACAACATCCTGTCGCCAGCCAACGGTGAGCCAATCATCGTTCCGTCGCAGGACGTTGTATTGGGTCTGTACTACATGACGCGTGAAGCGATCAACGCCAAGGGCGAAGGTCGTGTGTTCGCGGATCTGCAAGAAGTTGACCGTGTGTTCCGTGCCGGCGAAGCCGCACTGCACGCCAAGGTCAAGGTGCGGATCAACGAAACCGTAAACGATCGTGACGGCGGCAGCGTGACCAACACTCGTATCGTCGACACTACCGTCGGCCGTGCGCTGTTGTTCCAGGTTGTGCCAAAAGGTCTGTCCTTCGACGTCGTCAACCTGCCGATGAAGAAAAAGGCGATCTCCAAGCTGATCAACCAGTGCTATCGCGTGGTTGGTCTGAAAGAGACCGTGATCTTCGCTGACCAGTTGATGTACACCGGTTTTGCCTATTCGACCATTTCCGGCGTTTCCATCGGTGTTAACGACTTCGTTATCCCGGATGAAAAAGCTCGCATCATCGGTGCTGCTACCGAAGAAGTGAAAGAGATCGAAAGTCAGTACGCCTCCGGCCTGGTAACTCAGGGCGAGAAGTACAACAAGGTGATCGACCTCTGGTCCAAGGCGAACGACGAAGTCTCCAAGGCGATGATGGCCAACCTCTCGAAAGAGAAAGTCATCGACCGTCATGGCAACGAAGTCGATCAGGAATCCTTCAACTCGATGTACATGATGGCCGACTCGGGCGCACGGGGTTCTGCTGCGCAGATCCGTCAGCTCGCCGGTATGCGTGGCCTGATGGCCAAGCCGGACGGCTCCATCATCGAGACCCCGATTACCGCGAACTTCCGTGAGGGCTTGAGCGTACTCCAGTACTTCATCTCCACTCACGGTGCTCGTAAGGGTCTTGCGGATACCGCGTTGAAAACGGCGAACTCCGGTTACCTGACTCGTCGTCTGGTAGACGTTGCCCAGGATCTGGTCGTGACCGAGATCGATTGCGGCACCGAACATGGCCTGGTAATGACTCCGCACATTGAAGGCGGTGACGTTGTAGAGCCATTGGGTGAACGCGTATTGGGTCGTGTCATCGCTCGCGACGTATTCAAGCCGGGTACCGAGGACGTGATCGTTCCTGCGGGCACCCTGGTTGACGAGAAGTGGGTCGAGTTCATCGAACTCAACAGTATCGACGAAGTGATCGTGCGTTCGCCGATCAGCTGCGAAACTCGCTACGGCATCTGCGCCAAGTGCTACGGTCGCGACCTGGCACGTGGTCATCAGGTGAACATCGGTGAAGCGGTCGGCGTTATCGCTGCCCAGTCCATCGGTGAGCCGGGTACCCAGCTGACGATGCGTACGTTCCACATCGGTGGTGCGGCAAGCCGGACCTCCGCGGCCGACAGCGTTCAGGTGAAGAATGGCGGTACCGTCCGTCTGCACAACCTCAAGCATGTTGAGCGAGTGGATGGTCACCTGGTGGCAGTATCGCGTTCCGGTGAGCTGGCCATCGCTGATGACTTCGGTCGTGAGCGTGAGCGCTACAAGCTGCCGTACGGTGCTGTGATTTCGGTGAAGGAAGGTGACAAGGTCGACGCTGGTGCCATCGTGGCCAAGTGGGATCCGCACACTCACCCGATCGTTACCGAAATGAAAGGTACCGTGACCTACGTGGGCATGGAAGAAGGTATTACGATCAAGCGTCAGACCGACGAATTGACCGGTATGACCAACATTGAAGTACTTGACGCGAAAGATCGTCCAGCTGCTGGCAAGGACATCCGTCCTGCTGTGAAGATGGTCGACGACAACGGCAAGGATCTGTTGCTGCCAGGCACTGACGTAATCGCTCAGTACTTCCTGCCAGCCAACGCCCTGGTCGGTGTTGCGGACGGTGCGCGGATCGCGATCGGTGATGTTATCGCCCGTATTCCGCAGGAAACTTCGAAAACCCGCGACATCACCGGTGGTCTGCCGCGTGTTGCCGACTTGTTCGAAGCCCGTCGTCCGAAAGAAGCCTCGATTCTGGCTGAAGTCAGCGGCACCATCGCGTTCGGTAAAGAGACCAAGGGCAAGCGTCGCCTGGTCATTACCCCGAACGACGGTAGCGATCCGTACGAAGAGTTGATTCCGAAGTGGCGTCACCTGAACGTCTTCGAAGGCGAACAGGTAAACCGCGGCGAAGTTATCTCGGACGGTCCGAGCGATCCACACGACATCCTGCGTCTGTTGGGTGTGAGTGCGCTGGCCAAGTACATCGTGAACGAGATCCAGGACGTTTACCGTCTGCAAGGCGTGAAGATCAACGACAAGCACATCGAGACCATCCTGCGTCAGATGCTGCGTAAGGTCGAGATCGCTGAATCCGGCGACTCGAGTTTCATCAAGGGCGACCAGATGGAACTGACTCACGTACTGGTGGAAAACGAGCGCCTGGCGACCGAAGACAAGTTTGTCTCCAAGTTCACTCGCGTGCTGCTGGGTATCACCAAGGCGTCGTTGTCCACCGAATCGTTCATCTCGGCGGCTTCCTTCCAGGAAACCACCCGCGTACTGACCGAAGCGGCGGTAACCGGCAAGCGCGATTACCTGCGCGGCCTGAAAGAAAACGTGGTCGTGGGTCGTCTGATCCCGGCCGGTACCGGTTTGGCCTATCACAGCGAGCGCAAGCGTCGCCGTGAAGCTGACAAGCCGTTGCGCGTAAGCGCCAGTGAAGTGGAAGCTGCACTGACCGAAGCACTGAACTCGAGTGGTAACTGAGTTCTGCGGTAATTGAGTGCCTGGCCCTGGTCGCCCCGTTCGGCGGATCGAGACAAATTGTCGAGATCCGGCGGGCGGGGAGGTCGGGGCCTTGCCTTGACTGGGGACAAGATCCTCTTTAGACTCTTGATCCCCTAAATTTGGCGGGAATTCGTTCCTGCCATTTTGCTTTTCTTGTAAGACAATAGCGTCGCAAGACAACAGTGGAGCTAGTAGATGGCAACTATCAACCAGCTGGTACGTCAGCCGCGTAAGCGTATCGTCGAGAAATCCGACGTACCTGCGCTGCAGAACTGCCCGCAACGTCGTGGCGTATGCACCCGTGTGTATACCACCACGCCGAAAAAACCTAACTCGGCACTGCGTAAAGTATGCCGTGTGCGTCTGACCAACGGTTTCGAGGTTTCCTCGTACATCGGCGGTGAAGGCCACAACCTGCAAGAACACAGCGTGGTACTGATCCGCGGCGGTCGTGTAAAAGACTTGCCAGGTGTTCGTTACCACACCGTTCGCGGCTCGTTGGATACTTCCGGCGTTAAAGGTCGTAACCAGGGTCGTTCGAAGTACGGTACCAAGCGTCCGAAATAATCGGCCGTTTTGCAGTTTTTAATTTTATTGAGTCGATAAGAGTAAGGTCGGGCACGCATCTGCTGTCCCGGGCTAACCTGAAGACCGTTTGAGGGCTTATCAATGCCAAGACGTCGCGTAGCAGCCAAACGTGAGATTCTGGACGATCCGAAATACGGAAGCCAGATTCTCGCCAAGTTCATGAACCACGTAATGGAAAGCGGCAAGAAAGCCGTTGCCGAGCGTATCGTTTATGGCGCACTGGACAAAGTTAAGGAACGCAAGAACAGCGATCCCCTGGAAATCTTCGAGAAAGCTCTCGACGCCATCGCTCCGCTGGTCGAAGTGAAGTCGCGCCGTGTAGGCGGTGCTACTTACCAGGTTCCGGTCGAAGTTCGTCCGTCCCGTCGTAACGCCCTGGCAATGCGCTGGTTGGTAGACTTCGCCCGCAAGCGCGGCGAGAAGTCCATGGCCCTGCGTTTGGCTGGCGAACTGTTGGACGCTGCTGAAGGTAAAGGTGCTGCAGTTAAGAAGCGTGAAGACGTGCACCGTATGGCTGAAGCCAACAAGGCTTTCTCGCACTACCGCTTCTAATTTTAGCGTCACTCAATTTGCGAGGGCTTTATGGCTCGTACTACACCGATTAACCGCTACCGTAACATCGGTATCGTTGCTCACGTGGATGCTGGTAAAACCACCACCACCGAGCGCGTCCTTTTTTACACCGGCAAAAGTCACAAGATGGGCGAGGTGCATGATGGCGCCGCGACCACCGACTGGATGGTGCAGGAGCAGGAGCGTGGTATTACCATTACTTCTGCTGCCATTACCGCTTTCTGGAAGGGTTCCGAGAAGCAGTACAAGGACGAGCACCGCTTCAACGTCATCGATACCCCGGGCCACGTTGACTTCACTATTGAAGTAGAACGTTCCCTGCGCGTACTCGACGGCGCTGTGGTTGTATTCTGCGGTACCTCGGGCGTTGAGCCTCAGTCGGAAACCGTATGGCGTCAAGCCAACAAATACGGCGTTCCGCGTCTTGTTTATGTGAACAAGATGGACCGTGCTGGTGCCAACTTCCTGCGCGTGATCGGTCAGATCAAGCAGCGTCTGGGCCACACTCCAGTGCCTATCCAGCTGGCTATCGGTTCTGAAGACAACTTCCAGGGTCAGATCGATCTGATCAACATGCAGGCTGTCTACTGGAACGATGCTGACAAAGGCATGGTCCCTGTTCGCAAGGACATTCCTGCTGAATTGCTGGAAGAAGCCGAGAAGTGGCGCAGCAACATGGTTGAGGCTGCGGCCGAAGCCAACGAAGAGCTGATGAACAAGTACCTCGAAGGTGAAGAACTCACCAATGAGGAAATCAAGGCCGCTCTGCGTCAGCGTACTATCGCTGGTGAAATCGTCCTGGCTGTTTGCGGTTCTTCCTTCAAGAACAAGGGTGTTCCCCTGGTTCTCGACGCCGTTATCGACTTCCTGCCTGCGCCGACCGACATTCCTGCCATCAAGGGTACTGACCCGGATGACGAGACTGTCGAGCTGGAGCGTCATGCAGACGACAACGAGCCGTTCTCGGCTCTGGCGTTCAAGATCGCTACCGACCCATTCGTGGGTACCTTGACCTTTGTTCGAGTTTACTCGGGCGTGTTGAACTCCGGCGACGGCGTGATCAACTCTGTAAAAGGCAAGAAAGAGCGCGTAGGCCGTATGGTGCAAATGCACGCAAACGCCCGCGAAGAGATCAAGGAAGTACGCGCTGGCGACATCGCGGCCTTGATCGGCATGAAGGACGTCACCACTGGTGAAACTTTGTGCAATGGCGACAAGCCAATCATCCTGGTTCGCATGGACTTCCCGGAGCCGGTTATTTCGGTTGCCGTTGAGCCTAAGACCAAGGACGACCAGGAAAAAATGGGTATTGCACTGGGCAAGCTCGCTCAGGAAGACCCGTCTTTCCGCGTCAAGACTGATGAAGAGACTGGTCAGACGATCATCTCCGGCATGGGCGAGCTGCACCTGGACATCCTGGTTGACCGGATGCGCCGTGAGTTCAACGTCGAAGCCAACATCGGTAAGCCTCAGGTTTCCTATCGTGAGCGCATCACGAAGAACTGTGAAATCGAAGGCAAGTTCGTTCGCCAATCCGGTGGTCGTGGCCAGTTCGGTCACTGCTGGATTCGTTTTGCACCGGCTGACGAAGGTCAGGAAGGTCTGCAATTCGTGAACGAAGTCGTAGGTGGTGTGGTTCCTAAGGAATACATCCCCGCGATCCAGAAGGGTATCGAAGAGCAGATGAAGAACGGCGTTGTTGCCGGCTATCCGCTGATCGGCCTGAAGGCGACTGTGTTCGATGGTTCTTACCATGACGTCGACTCCAACGAGATGGCGTTTAAGGTGGCTGCTTCCATGGCAACCAAGCAACTGGCCCAGAAGGGCGGTGGTGAGTTGCTTGAGCCGATCATGGCAGTAGAGGTCGTTACGCCTGAAGACTACATGGGTGATGTCATGGGCGACCTTAACCGTCGTCGTGGCATGATTCTGGGTATGGAAGATACGGTTTCCGGCAAAGTGATTCGTGCTGAGGTCCCGTTGGGTGAAATGTTCGGTTACGCGACCGACGTTCGTTCCATGTCTCAGGGTCGCGCAAGCTACTCTATGGAATTCAAAAAATACAATACAGCTCCGTCGCATATCGTCGAGACTGTTACCAAAAAGCAAGGCTGATTCAGCCCCTTTAAGCTAGGAGTTAATTGTCGTGGCTAAAGAAAAATTTGAACGGAACAAACCGCACGTCAACGTTGGTACCATCGGTCACGTTGACCACGGTAAAACCACGCTGACCGCTGCTCTGACCCGTGTCTGCTCCGAAGTTTTCGGTTCGGCCAAGGTTGACTTCGACAAGATCGACAGCGCCCCGGAAGAGAAAGCTCGCGGTATCACCATCAACACCGCTCACGTTGAATACGATTCGGCCGTGCGTCACTACGCACACGTTGACTGCCCAGGTCACGCCGACTACGTAAAAAACATGATCACTGGTGCTGCCCAGATGGATGGCGCGATCCTGGTTTGCTCGGCCGCTGATGGTCCGATGCCACAAACCCGTGAGCACATCCTGCTGTCCCGTCAGGTAGGCGTTCCGTACATCGTTGTCTTCCTGAACAAGGCTGACATGGTTGACGACGCTGAGCTGCTGGAACTGGTTGAGATGGAAGTGCGCGACCTGCTGAGCACTTACGACTTCCCAGGTGATGACACTCCAATCATCATCGGTTCGGCTCTGATGGCTCTGAACGGCCAAGACGACAACGAAATGGGCACCACTGCTGTCAAGAAGCTGGTGGAAACTCTGGACAGCTACATCCCAGAGCCAGAGCGTGCTATCGACAAGCCGTTCCTGATGCCAATCGAAGACGTATTCTCGATCTCCGGTCGCGGTACTGTTGTGACTGGTCGTGTTGAGCGTGGCATCGTCCGTATCCAGGAAGAAGTTGAGATCGTCGGTCTGCGCGACACTCAGAAAACTACCTGCACCGGCGTTGAAATGTTCCGCAAGCTGCTCGACGAAGGTCGTGCTGGCGAGAACTGCGGCGTGCTGCTGCGCGGCACCAAGCGTGACGACGTTGAGCGTGGCCAGGTTCTGGTCAAGCCAGGCACCGTCAAGCCGCACACCAAGTTCACCGCAGAAGTTTACGTTCTGAGCAAGGAAGAAGGCGGCCGTCATACTCCGTTCTTCAAAGGCTACCGTCCACAGTTCTACTTCCGTACAACTGACGTGACTGGTAACTGCGAGCTGCCAGAAGGCGTTGAAATGGTAATGCCAGGTGACAACATCCAGATGACTGTCACTCTGATCAAGACCATCGCGATGGAAGACGGTCTGCGTTTCGCTATCCGTGAAGGCGGTCGTACCGTCGGCGCTGGCGTCGTAGCCAAAGTCATCGAGTAAGTCTCATATAGAGTCAGCTTGATGAGTTGAAAAAGCCTCCGCTTAGCGGGGGCTTTTTTATTGGGTTGACACCTATCGGGGGCGTCTATAGAATTGCGCCTCCTTTTAACGGGCGTATTGCGCCCGGTGGGAATAGCAGCCGGAGTCTGAAATCCAATGCAAAATCAGCAAATCCGTATCAGGTTGAAGGCTTTTGACCATCGCCTGATCGACCAATCCACCCAGGAAATCGTGGAAACCGCGAAACGTACTGGTGCTCAAGTGCGTGGTCCAATTCCACTGCCTACCCGTAAAGAGCGGTTTACCGTTCTGGTCTCCCCGCACGTCAACAAAGACGCGCGTGACCAGTACGAGATCCGTACTCATAAGCGCGTTCTGGACATCGTCCAGCCAACGGATAAAACCGTTGATGCACTTATGAAGCTTGATCTTGCGGCCGGTGTGGAAGTGCAGATCAGCCTCGGCTAAGACTCGGTCTTAGTCGTGTAACGCTCTGAAATGGGCGGCCATAGCGGGTGAAAGCCCCGTACACTCATGAGGTTTACAACATGACTATTGGTGTAGTCGGTCGTAAATGCGGTATGACCCGTATTTTCACCGAAGAAGGTGTCTCCATTCCGGTCACGGTCATTGAGATCGAGCCGAATCGCGTCACCCAGTTCAAAACTGAAGAGACCGATGGCTATCGTGCAGTGCAAGTCACTGTCGGCGAGCGTCGCGCTTCGCGTGTAACAGCAGCTCAGGCTGGCCACTTCGCCAAGGCGAACGTAGCCGCTGGTCGTACCGTAATGGAATTCCGTCTTGAAGAAGGCGAGTACCAGGCCGGCGATCTGATCAACGCTGAAATCTTCGCCGCTGGTCAACTGGTTGATGTAACCGGTCAGTCCAAAGGTAAAGGCTTCCAGGGTACGATCAAGCGTTGGAACTTCCGCGGGCAAGATAACACCCACGGTAACTCCGTATCCCACCGCGTTCCAGGCTCTATCGGCCAGTGCCAGACTCCTGGTCGTGTATTCAAGGGCAAAAAAATGTCCGGTCATATGGGCGCTGAGCGCGTGACCGTGCAGTCCCTCGAAGTAGTGCGCGTGGACGCTGAACGCAATCTGTTGTTGGTCAAGGGCGCTGTTCCTGGCGCTACTGGCGGCAACTTGGTTGTACGTCCAGCAGCCAAGGCTCGCGGTTAAGGGGAAGCTGACATGCAATTAAATGTAAATGACGCTCAAGCGATCGAAGTTTCCGAACTGACATTTGGCGGCGAATTCAACGAGACGCTGGTTCACCAAGCAGTCGTGGCCTACATGGCCGGCGGCCGTCAAGGTAGCAAGCAGCAAAAGACCCGTTCCGACGTTTCCGGTGGCGGCAAGCGCCCATGGCGTCAGAAAGGTACTGGCCGTGCTCGTGCCGGTACTATCCGTAGCCCAATCTGGCGTGGCGGCGGTACCACTTTCGCAGCTCGTCCTCAGGATCACTCCCAGAAGCTGAACAAGAAGATGTATCGCGCAGCAATGCGTTCCATCCTTGCTGAGCTGGTGCGTACTGATCGTCTGGTCGTGGTTCAGGACTTCGCTGTTGAAGCACCGAAAACCAAAGATCTGCTGAACAAGCTGAACGGCATGGGCCTGACTGACGTCCTGATCGTGTCTGACGCTGTTGATCAGAACCTGTACCTGGCTGCTCGCAACCTGCCACACGTCGACGTTCGTGACGTGCAGGGTTCCGATCCGGTCAGTCTGATCGCATACGACAAGGTGTTGATCACCGTGTCGGCCGTGAAGAAATTCGAGGAGCTGCTGGGATGAACCAGGAACGCGTATTTAAAGTTCTGCTTGGCCCGCACGTTTCCGAGAAGGCTACGGTTCTGGCAGACAAGAAAGGCCAGTTCGTTTTCAAGGTTGCTACCGACGCAACCAAGCTGGAAATCAAGAAGGCCGTCGAAAGCCTGTTCAGCGTGAAAGTAGAGCGCGTGACTACCCTGAACGTTCTGGGTAAAAGCAAGCGCACTGCTCGCGGTCTGGGCAAGCGTAATGACTGGAAGAAGGCAGTTATCTCCCTTCAGCCAGGCCAAGATCTCGATTTCAGCAGCAGTGCTGAGTAAGGAAGGGGTGCATCATGGCAATCGTTAAATGCAAACCGACTTCCCCTGGCCGCCGTTTTGTGGTCAAGGTGGTCAACCAGGAGCTGCATAAAGGCGCTCCTCACGCACCGCTGCTCGAGAAAAAATCGAAGTCTGGTGGTCGTAACAACAATGGCCGTATTACCACTCGTCACATCGGTGGTGGTCATAAGCAGCATTATCGTCTGGTCGACTTCCGTCGCAACGACAAGGATGGCATCGCTGCCACCGTCGAGCGTATCGAATACGATCCAAACCGTACTGCTCACATCGCTCTGCTGCTGTACGCAGATGGCGAGCGTCGCTACATCATCGCCCCTAAAGGCGTGAGTGCTGGCGACCAGCTGATCGCAGGTGCCCTGGCACCGATCAAGCCGGGCAACGCTCTGCAACTGCGTAACATTCCAGTTGGTAGCACCGTACACGGCATCGAATTGAAGCCAGGTAAAGGCGCACAGATCGCTCGTTCCGCTGGTGCTTCGGCTCAGCTGATCGCTCGTGAAGGTGTCTACGTGACCCTGCGTCTGCGTTCTGGTGAGATGCGTAAAGTACTGGCTGAATGCCGTGCGACCCTGGGCGAAGTCTCGAACTCCGAGCACAGCCTGCGTTCGTTGGGTAAAGCTGGTGCCAAGCGCTGGCGTGGCGTTCGCCCAACCGTTCGTGGTGTTGCCATGAACCCGGTTGACCACCCACATGGTGGTGGTGAAGGTCGTACCTCTGGTGGTCGTCATCCGGTATCGCCATGGGGCTTCCCGACTAAGGGCGCGAAGACTCGTGGTAATAAGCGTACCGACAAAATGATCGTCCGTCGTCGCAAGTAAATAGAGGGATACGACAGTGCCACGTTCTCTGAAAAAAGGTCCTTTTATTGATCTTCACCTACTGAAGAAGATCGAAGTGGCGGCGGAAAAGAACGATCGCAAACCAGTTAAGACCTGGTCGCGTCGTTCGATGATCCTGCCACAAATGGTCGGTTTGACCATCGCAGTACACAACGGTCGCCAACACGTCCCAGTTCTTGTGAACGAAGACATGGTCGGCCACAAACTGGGCGAGTTCGCCGGTACCCGCACATACCGTGGGCACGTGGCTGACAAGAAAGCCAAGCGTTAAGGGGTAAGGAAATGGAAGTAGCCGCTAAGTTGTCGGGCGCTCGAATCTCCGCCCAGAAAGCCCGCTTGGTCGCCGACCAGATCCGCGGGAAGAAGGTGGGCGAAGCGCTCAACCTGTTGGCTTTCAGCAGTAAGAAAGCCGCCGAGATCATGAAGAAAGTGCTGGAGTCGGCCGTAGCCAACGCCGAGCATAACGAAGGCGCAGACGTTGATGACCTGAAGGTCAGCACCGTTTTCGTCAACGAAGGGCGTTCGCTGAAGCGCATCATGCCACGTGCCAAAGGCCGTGCTGATCGCATCGTCAAGCGGTCTTGCCATATCACTGTCAAGGTTGCTGACAAGTAACGGAGTCGAAGAGATGGGTCAGAAAGTACATCCCATTGGCATTCGCCTGGGAATCGTCAAGGAGCACACCTCCGTCTGGTACGCAGACGGTCGGACTTATGCGGACTACTTGTTCGCTGATCTGAAGGTGCGTGAGTATCTCCAAGACAAACTAAAAAGCGCGTCCGTAAGCCGTATCGATATCCATCGTCCGGCGCAGACTGCACGTATCACCATCCACACCGCTCGTCCAGGTATCGTTATCGGGAAGAAAGGTGAAGATGTTGAGAAACTGCGTCAGGACCTGACCAAGCAAATGGGTGTGCCTGTGCACATCAATATCGAAGAGATCCGCAAGCCGGAGCTCGACGGTATGCTGGTTGCGCAGAGCGTAGCTCAGCAGCTGGAGCGTCGCGTAATGTTCCGTCGCGCTATGAAGCGCGCTGTACAGAACGCAATGCGCATTGGTGCCAAAGGCATCAAAATCCAAGTGAGCGGTCGTCTCGGCGGTGCTGAAATCGCACGTACTGAATGGTATCGCGAAGGTCGTGTGCCACTGCACACCCTGCGTGCCGACATCGACTATGCCAACTACGAAGCTCACACCACCTACGGTGTGATCGGTGTAAAGGTTTGGATCTTCAAAGGCGAAGTAATTGGTGGTCGCCAAGAAGAGCTGAAGCCACAAGCACCAGCGCCTCGTAAAAAAGCTGCTAAGTAAGGGGTACGCCAAATGTTGCAACCAAAGCGTACGAAGTTCCGCAAGCAAATGACCGGTCACAACCGTGGCCTGGCATTGCGCGGTAGCAAAGTCAGCTTCGGCGAGTTCGCGCTGAAGTCTGTTGCTCGTGGTCGTCTCACCGCTCGTCAGATCGAGTCAGCGCGTCGTGCTCTGACCCGTCACGTAAAACGTGGCGGCAAGATCTGGATCCGTGTATTCCCGGACAAGCCTGTCACCAAGAAGCCACTCGAAGTTCGTATGGGTAAAGGTAAGGGTAACGTGGAGTACTGGGTTGCCCAGATTCAGCCAGGCAAAGTCCTGTATGAAATCGAGGGTGTTTCTGAAGAGCTGGCGCGTGAGGCTTTCGCCCTGGCTGCTGCAAAGCTGCCGCTCGCCACCTCCTTTGTTAAACGGACGGTGATGTGATGAAAGCGAATGAACTTCGTGAAAAATCAGCACAGCAGCTGAACGAGCAACTGCTCGGCCTGCTGCGCGACCAGTTCAATCTGCGTATGCAGAAAGCAACTGGCCAGTTGGGGCAGTCTCATCTGCTCTCGCAAGTTAAGCGTGACATCGCTCGCGTGAAAACTGTGCTCAACCAGCAGGCAGGTAAGTAATCATGGCTGAAGCCGAAAAAACTGTCCGTACGCTGACTGGCCGTGTTGTCAGCGACAAGATGGACAAAACCATCACCGTTCTGATCGAGCGTCGCGTTAAGCACCCGATCTACGGTAAATACGTTAAGCGTTCGACTAAGCTGCACGCGCACGACGAAACCAATCAGTGCCACATCGGCGACAAAGTCACTATTCGTGAAACTCGTCCGATGGCCAAGACCAAGTCTTGGGCGCTGGTTGATGTTCTCGAACGCGCTGTGGAAGTCTAAGGGCTAGGGGTCGGAGAAATTATATGATTCAGACTCAATCCATGCTCGATGTGGCCGATAACAGCGGCGCTCGCCGTGTTATGTGCATCAAGGTGCTGGGTGGCTCCCATCGTCGTTACGCTGGTATCGGTGACATCATCAAAGTTACCGTCAAGGAAGCAATTCCTCGCGGTAAGGTGAAAAAAGGCCAAGTGATGACTGCTGTCGTAGTCCGCACTCGCCATGGCGTCCGTCGTGCTGACGGCTCCATCATCCGCTTTGATGGCAACGCTGCTGTTCTGTTGAACAACAAGCAAGAGCCGATCGGCACCCGTATCTTTGGGCCAGTGACCCGTGAACTTCGTACTGAGAAGTTCATGAAGATCGTCTCGCTCGCCCCAGAAGTGCTGTAAGGAGATCCGACATGCAAAAGATTCGTCGTGACGACGAGATCATCGTGATCGCCGGCAAAGACAAAGGTAAGCGCGGTAAGGTGCTGAAGGTTCTTGCTGACAACCGTCTGGTTGTTGGTGGTCTGAACCTGGTCAAGCGTCATACCAAGCCTAACCCGATGTCGGGCGTACAGGGCGGTATCGTCGAGAAAGAAGCGCCACTGCACGCTTCCAACGTCGCCATCTTCAACGGCGAAACCAACAAGGCTGACCGCGTTGGTTTCAAAGTAGAAGACGGTAAGAAAATTCGTGTCTTCAAGTCGACCCAAAAAGCGGTTGATGCTTGAACACTGCTAGGTAGAAGACCATGGCACGACTAAAAGAGATTTACCGGAAGGAAATCGCACCGAAACTTAAGGAAGAACTTAAGCTTTCGAACGTGATGGAAGTTCCGCGCGTTACCAAAATCACCCTGAACATGGGTCTGGGCGAAGCGATCGGCGACAAGAAAGTCATCGAGCACGCTGTTGCTGACCTGGAAAAGATCACCGGTCAGAAAGTCGTCGTGACTTACGCTCGGAAATCCATCGCTGGCTTTAAAGTCCGTGAAGGTTGGCCGATCGGCGTCAAAGTGACCCTGCGCCGTGAGCGTATGTACGAGTTCCTGGATCGTCTGCTGTCGATCTCCCTGCCTCGGGTTCGCGACTTCCGCGGCCTGAATGCCAAGTCCTTCGATGGTCGTGGCAACTACAGCATGGGCGTTAAAGAGCAGATCATTTTCCCGGAAATCGATTACGACAAGATCGACGCTCTCCGCGGTCTGGACATTACCCTGACCACCACTGCTCGGACGGATGATGAAGGTCGCGCACTGCTGCGCGCTTTCAAATTCCCGTTCCGCAACTGATTGGAGTAGGAAAATGGCCAAGAAGAGCATGAAGAACCGTGAGCTGAAGCGTCAGCTCACCGTTGCCAAGTACGCCACCAAGCGTGCAGCGCTGAAAGCTATCATCGTTGATCTGAACGCAAGTCCAGAAGCGCGTTGGGAAGCTACCGTAGCCCTGCAGAAGCAGCCACGTGACGCAAGCGCCTCGCGCATGCGTAACCGCTGCCGCCTGACTGGTCGTCCGCACGGCGTGTACCGCAAGTTCGGCCTTGGCCGTAACATGCTGCGTCAAGCTGCAATGCGTGGTGACGTTCCAGGTCTGGTTAAAGCCAGCTGGTAAGCAATGTCAAAGTCGTGGCGTTCGGGATCGCAAGATCCTGACCGTCGGTGACCTTGAACTTGAATCAAGCCCCTATTGGGGCTTGATTCATTTGTGGGGTGTGTCTAGAATACCCGGCTCGCCTGAGCCCGTGTTTTTACTACGCGGATGCGCTCGGCGACACGTACTAGCCGAAAGGCTAATTTTTTGTGTATTAGGAGCGTCTAGCCCATGAGTATGCAGGACCCGTTAGCGGACATGCTAACTCGTATCCGTAATGCCCAGATGGCTGAAAAGTCCGTCGTAAGCATGCCATCTTCTACGTTGAAGGTAGCTGTTGCCAAAGTCCTGAAGGACGAAGGTTACATTGCGGGTTATCAGATCAGCAGCGAAATCAAGCCACTGCTGTCCATCGAGCTGAAGTACTTCGAAGGCCGTCCGGTCATCGAGGAAGTGAAGCGCGTTAGCCGTCCAGGCCTGCGTCAGTACAAGTCCGTCGAGGATCTGCCGAAAGTTCGCGGCGGCCTGGGCGTGTCTATCGTCTCCACCAACAAAGGTGTGATGACGGATCGTGCTGCGCGCGCTGCCGGTGTCGGCGGCGAAGTTCTTTGCACTGTGTTCTAAGGGGGGATAAGCATGTCACGCGTCGCTAAGAACCCCGTTAAGCTGCCAGCCGGTGTCGAAGTCAAATTCGCAGGCCAACAGCTTTCGGTGAAGGGTGCCAAGGGCACTCTGCAACTGAACATCCATTCGTCCGTTGAGATCGTTGAAGAAGCTGGTGAGTTGCGTTTCGCTGCTCGCAATGGCGATCAACAGACTCGCGCAATGGCTGGTACCACTCGTGCGTTGGTAAACAACATGGTCCAAGGCGTAAGCCAAGGCTTCGAGCGCAAGCTCCAGCTGGTCGGTGTTGGTTACAAAGCGCAAGCAAAAGGCACAGTGCTGAACCTGGCTCTTGGCTTCTCGCACCCAGTGGATTATGAACTGCCGGAAGGCATCACCGCTGAGACTCCTAGCCAGACCGATATCCTGATCCGGGGCATCGACAAGCAGCTGGTAGGTCAAGTGGCCGCCGAGATCCGCGACTTCCGTCCACCAGAGCCGTACAAAGGCAAAGGTGTGCGCTACGCGGACGAAGTCGTCCGTCGTAAAGAAGCCAAGAAGAAGTAGGGCATAGCAAATGACCGACAAAAAAGTTACTCGACTGCGTCGCGCTCGCAAAGCACGCCTGAAAATGCACGAACTCGAAGTCGTGCGTCTCTGCGTGTTCCGCTCGTCGCAGCACATCTACGCCCAGGTCATTTCGGCCGACGGCAACAAAGTCCTGGCAAGTGCCTCGACTTTGGATAAAGAACTGCGTGATGGCGCCACTGGCAACATCGACGCGGCCACTAAGGTTGGCCAGCTGGTCGCTACGCGTGCTAAAGCCGCTGGCGTCTCGCAGGTGGCTTTCGACCGCTCTGGCTTCAAGTACCACGGCCGCGTCAAGGCGCTGGCTGATGCTGCTCGTGAAGCTGGGCTGGAGTTCTAAGTTATGTCAAATAACGACCAAAAGCGCGACGAAGGCTACATTGAGAAGCTGGTTCAAGTTAACCGCGTAGCCAAAACCGTTAAAGGCGGCCGTATCTTCACTTTCACTGCGTTGACCGTAGTGGGTGATGGTAAAGGCCGTGTTGGCTTCGGCCGTGGCAAGTCGCGTGAAGTGCCTGCTGCGATCCAGAAGGCAATGGAAGCTGCTCGCCGCAACATGATCCAGGTTGATCTGAACGGCACCACTCTGCAGTACGCAATGAAGTCCGCCCATGGCGCTTCGAAGGTGTACATGCAGCCTGCTTCTGAAGGTACCGGTATCATCGCTGGCGGCGCTATGCGTGCTGTCCTCGAAGTTGCTGGCGTTCAGAACGTTCTGGCCAAGTGCTACGGCTCGACTAACCCGGTAAACGTGGTTCACGCCACTTTCAAGGGTTTGAAAGCAATGCAGTCTCCTGAATCCATTGCCGCCAAGCGTGGCAAAAGCGTCAAGGAGATCTTCTGATCATGGCTACCGTAAAAGTTACGCTGATCAAAAGCATGACCGGCCGCATCCCTAACCACAAACTGTGCGTTAAGGGTCTGGGTCTGCGTCGCATCGGTCACACTGTAGAAGTCCTGGATACTCCCGAGAATCGCGGGATGATCAACAAGGCTTACTACATGCTGCGTGTCGAGGGTTAATCGATGAAACTCAATGATCTGAGTCCAGCGCCGGGTTCCCGTCGCGAAAAGCATCGTCCGGGCCGTGGTATCGGTAGCGGTTTGGGCAAGACCGGTGGCCGTGGCCACAAAGGTCAGACCTCCCGCTCCGGTGGCACCATCGCTCCAGGCTTTGAAGGCGGTCAACAGCCGCTGCATCGTCGCCTGCCGAAGTTCGGTTTCGTTTCCCTGAAAGCCATGGACCGCGCCGAAGTGCGTCTGTCCGAGCTGGCCAAAGTGGATGGCGACATCGTCACCGTGCAGTCCCTGAAGGATGCCAACGTGATCAACCAGAACGTACAGCGTGTGAAAATCATGCTGTCGGGCGAAGTTGCTCGTGCTGTCACCATCGGAAAGGGAATCGGCGCCACCAAAGGTGCGCGTGCGGCTATCGAAGCAGCTGGCGGCAAGTTCGAGGAATAAATGGCTAAGCAAGGTGCTCTCTCTGCGCTCGGCAAAGGCGGTATGTCTGAACTCTGGGCTCGTCTGCGTTTTCTGTTCCTGGCGATTATCGTCTACCGAATAGGCGCACACATCCCGGTTCCAGGTATCAACCCGGACCGACTCGCGGACCTGTTTCGACAGAATGAGGGGACCATTCTTAGCTTGTTCAACATGTTTTCCGGCGGTGCGCTGGAGCGGATGAGCATCTTTGCACTGGGGATCATGCCGTACATCTCGGCATCGATCATCATGCAACTGATGACCGCCGTCAGCCCGCAGCTGGAGCAGTTGAAGAAGGAAGGTGAAGCTGGCCGTCGCAAGATCAGCCAGTACACCCGCTACGGCACTGTCGTCCTCGCTCTCGTTCAAGCCATTGGCATGTCCATCGGCTTGGCGGGGCAGGGCGTTTCGTTCACTGCTGACTTCAGCTTTCATTTCGTTGCGGTAACCACGTTTGTGGCGGGCGCGATGTTCATGATGTGGTTGGGTGAGCAGATTACTGAGCGTGGTGTTGGCAACGGTATCTCGATGTTGATCTTCGCAGGTATCGTCGCCGGTCTTCCGAGAGCGATCGGGCAGTCTTTCGAGTCTGCGCGTCAGGGTGATATCAATATTTTCGCCCTGGTTGCCATCGGTCTGCTGGCAGTAGCGATTATCGGTTTCGTGGTGTTCATTGAGCGTGGTCAGCGTCGTATTGCTGTTCACTACGCCAAGCGTCAGCAGGGCCGCAAGGTATTTGCTGCGCAGACTAGCCACTTGCCGTTGAAGGTGAACATGGCCGGCGTAATTCCGGCTATTTTCGCGAGCAGCATCCTGCTGTTCCCGGCTTCGTTGGGTGCCTGGTTCGGCCAGTCTGAAGGTATGGGCTGGTTGCAGGACATCTCGCAGTCGATCGCTCCTGGTCAGCCGTTGAATATTCTGCTGTTTAGTGCAGGGATTATTTTCTTCTGCTTCTTCTATACGGCGTTGATGTTCAATCCGAAAGACGTAGCGGAAAACCTGAAGAAGTCCGGTGCCTTTATTCCGGGCATCCGTCCAGGTGAGCAGTCTGCGCGCTACATTGATGGCGTTCTGACTCGCTTGACCATGTTCGGTGCTCTTTACATGACGGCCGTCTGTCTGTTGCCCCAGTTCCTGGTGGTTGCGGCAAACGTACCGTTCTACCTTGGCGGGACCTCGTTGCTGATCGTGGTCGTGGTTGTGATGGACTTCATGTCCCAAGTACAATCGCACCTCGTTTCGCACCAGTACGAATCCCTGATGAAGAAAGCCAACCTGAAGGGCTACGGCAGCGGCATGTTGCGCTGAGTAGCGTCCATAAGGTTCGAGGAGTTGGTGATGAAAGTTCGTGCATCGGTGAAAAAGCTGTGCCGTAACTGCAAGATTATTCGCCGCGAAGGTGTTGTTCGGGTAATTTGCAGCGCGGAACCGCGTCACAAACAGCGCCAAGGCTGAGTGTGATTGTGCTTTAAGCCCGGCAGCTAGTGCGCTGCCGGGTTGATTATTTGTTATTACAGCGATATTATCTCGCGCCCTATTTCTTGGCTTCCGGGGCGTAGGTAGCTGTCAATTGGAGTCCCACTGAATGGCCCGTATTGCAGGCGTCAACATTCCAGATAACAAGCATACTGTTATCTCGCTGACCTACATCTATGGTGTTGGTCGCACTACTGCACAGAAAATTTGTGCAGTGACTGGGGTTAACCCAGCGGCAAAGATCAAGGATCTGAGCGACGAGCAAATTGAACAGCTGCGTGGCGAAGTGGCGAAGTTCACCACTGAAGGTGACCTGCGTCGCGAAATCAACATGAAAATCAAGCGCTTGATGGACCTCGGTTGCTATCGCGGTCTGCGTCATCGTCGTGGTCTTCCAGTACGCGGTCAGCGTACCAAGACCAACGCGCGTACCCGTAAAGGTCCGCGTAAGCCGATCCGCAAGTAATCGCCCCAGCGAATCGACAGGAATTTAATCATGGCAAAACCTGCTGCTCGTCCTCGTAAAAAAGTTAAAAAGACAGTGGTTGATGGCATCGCCCACATCCATGCTTCTTTTAACAACACCATCGTGACCATTACCGACCGTCAAGGTAACGCTCTTTCCTGGGCTACCTCCGGTGGTTCGGGTTTCCGCGGTTCCCGCAAGTCCACCCCGTTCGCTGCTCAAGTAGCTGCTGAACGTGCTGGTCAAGCTGCGCTGGAATACGGCCTGAAAAACCTCGACGTCAACGTCAAGGGTCCAGGTCCAGGTCGTGAATCCGCAGTCCGCGCTTTGAACGGCTGTGGCTACAAGATCGCCAGCATCACCGACGTGACGCCAATCCCGCACAACGGGTGCCGTCCGCCGAAGAAGCGCCGCGTGTAATCCAGGAGATTGTAAAGAATGGCTCGTTACATTGGTCCAAAATGCAAACTCGCTCGTCGCGAAGGCACCGATCTCTTTCTGAAGAGCGGCGTGCGCGCGATCGAATCGAAGTGCAACATTGAAGCAGCACCTGGTATCCACGGCCAACGCCGCGGTCGCCAGTCCGACTACGGCACCCAACTGCGTGAAAAGCAGAAGGTCCGTCGTATCTACGGCGTTCTCGAGCGTCAATTCAGCGGCTACTACAAAGAAGCTGCTGGCAAGAAAGGCGCAACCGGCGAAAACCTGTTGCAACTGCTCGAATGCCGTCTGGACAACGTTGTATACCGTATGGGTTTCGGTTCTACTCGTGCCGAATCCCGTCAGCTGGTATCGCACAAGTCGATCAGCGTTAACGGTCAGACCGTAAACGTTCCGTCCTACCAGGTTCGTGCTGGTGACGTGGTTGCTGTTCGCGAGAAAGCAAAGAACCAACTTCGCATTGTCCAAGCTCTCGATCTGTGTGCCCAACGTGGCCGCGTAGAATGGGTAGAAGTAGACACTGAGAAGAAGTCGGGCGTTTTCAAGAACGTTCCTGCTCGCAGTGATCTGTCCGCCGACATCAACGAAAGCCTGATTGTCGAGCTCTACTCCAAGTAAGGGCTAGAAAATAGGTGCATCCATGCAGATTTCGGTAAATGAGTTCCTGACACCCCGCCATATTGATGTGCAGGTTGTCAGTCCAACCCGCGCCAAGATCACACTCGAGCCTCTCGAGCGTGGTTTTGGCCACACCCTGGGCAACGCGCTGCGCCGCATCCTGTTGTCCTCAATGCCCGGCTGTGCAGTAGTCGAGGCCGAGATTGACGGTGTGCTCCACGAGTACAGCGCCATCGAAGGTGTACAGGAAGATGTAATTGAAATCCTGTTGAACCTTAAAGGTCTGGCTATCAAGCTGCACGGTCGTGACGAAGTTACGCTGACCTTGTCGAAGAAGGGTTCGGGGGTGGTTACCGCTGCCGATATTCAGCTGGATCATGATGTCGAGATCGTTAACCCCGATCACGTAATCGCTAACCTGGCGTCTAACGGCGCCCTGAACATGAAGCTCACTGTAGCTCGTGGTCGTGGTTATGAACCGGCAGACTCGCGTCAGAGCGATGAAGACGAAAGCCGCAGCATCGGTCGCTTGCAGCTTGACTCTTCGTTCAGCCCAGTTCGCCGTATCGCATACGTGGTGGAAAACGCCCGTGTCGAACAGCGTACCAACCTGGACAAGCTGGTTATTGATCTGGAAACCAACGGTACCCTGGATCCTGAAGAGGCTATTCGCCGCGCTGCAACCATCCTGCAACAGCAGTTGGCTGCGTTCGTCGACCTCAAAGGTGACAGTGAGCCAGTGGTTGTCGAGCAGGAAGACGAGATCGATCCGATCCTGCTCCGCCCGGTTGACGATCTGGAACTGACTGTACGTTCGGCTAACTGCCTTAAGGCGGAAAACATCTACTACATCGGCGACCTGATTCAGCGTACCGAAGTAGAGCTGTTGAAGACTCCGAACCTTGGCAAGAAATCCTTGACTGAAATCAAGGACGTTCTGGCCTCCCGCGGTCTGTCCCTCGGCATGCGCCTCGACAACTGGCCGCCTGCAAGTCTTAAGAAGGACGACAAGGCGACTGCCTGATCGTCGTAATCACCGAACGTTGTGTTTGGTAAGGAATGAACCATGCGTCATCGTAAAAGTGGTCGTCACCTGAGCCGCACCAGCTCGCACCGCAAGGCCATGTTCCAAAACATGGCGGTGTCGCTGTTCGAGCACGAGCTGATCAAAACTACACTGCCGAAAGCCAAAGAACTGCGTCGCGTTGCTGAGCCGCTGATCACTCTGGCCAAGACAGATAGCCTGGCTAACCGCCGTCTGGCTTTCGACCGTACTCGTTCGAAAGCTATCGTTGGTAAGCTCTTCAACGACCTGGGCAAGCGCTACGCTACCCGTGAGGGTGGCTACCTGCGCATCCTCAAGTGCGGTTTCCGCGCTGGCGACAACGCGCCTATGGCGTACGTCGAGTTGGTTGATCGTGCTACCAGCGGTGAAGCTGTATCCGCTGAGTAAGTCGGCAACATACAAAAAACCGGGCCTTGTGCCCGGTTTTTTGTTGGTGCGCCAGGCATGGCGCGTTGCGCGTAAGCGCAACCAGCTTGGCTGTGGTGGCCACGCTGGTGACTTGGAGGTGCAAGTCCTCTACACACCCGGCAAGGGGAAGTGTTAGCCAGAGGCAAGGGTGTCGCGGGTGACTGCGAATCTGAAGGAAGCCCGAGGCAAAATGCTGGCCTGACGAACAGGAAGCGGATAGAGTCGGCGCAGCGGGGTAAGAAGGCCAACATCTTCAAAGCCCAATACTTGCACGGAACGCTGTGACGTAGATCCGACAGGCATAAGCAGGAAGGTCGCGCGAATTACCCTGGGAGATCTGCAGGCTTGCCACTGTGCTACCGAGCGTCGAGAGGCGACGGGATGAGCGTGCAGAAGTCAGCTGAAGCCGTAGTAATCGCCGAAACCGGGGCGATGAAGGGCCGAACAGGTTATGCCGCCAGTAGGCGTCAGAGTCTCGTCGAATGTTGAAGTGTGGAATATTCTCTAAGAGAAGACTGCTACCCCAAGCTCCGGACGGTATCCGAGGGTGACGACTGGCAGGGCACAAACATCGGCGGCGTCTGTGACGTGGACGAACGCGGAGCCGGACACGCTGATGGAGCGGGTGCTTGCGCCCGCCAACCTGCGGCGTGCGTACCAACGCGTGGTCAGCAACAAGGGCGCACCGGGTGCCGATGGCATGACGGTGGAGCAATTGGCGGACTACACGAATCAGTATTGGCCGATCCTCAAGGCTCGGCTGCTGGCCGGCGAGTATCACCCGCAAGGTGTGCGCGCCGTCGAAATCCCCTAACCCAAAGGTGGAACACGGCAGTTGGGCATTCCCAACGTCGTGGATCGTCTGATCCAACAGGCCTTGCTGCAACAGCTCACGCCGATTTTCGACCCTCTGTTCTCGGACTACAGCTACGGCTTTCGCCCGGGTAGAAGCGCTCATCAAGCCATCGAAACAGCCCGCACCCATGTGGCGGCGGGCCACCGCTGGTGCGTGGAGCTCGATCTGGAGAAGTTCTTTGATCGGGTCAACCACGATGTCTTGATGGCCTACGTCGAGCGTCAAGTCGAAGACAAGCGGGTGCTCAGGCTGATCCGTTGTTACCTCGAAGCTGGAGTCATGTCGGGTGGGGTCGTCAGCCGCCGGCAGGAGGGGGCGCCGCAAGGCGGCCCGCTCTCGCCGCTGCTGTCGAACATCCTGCTCAACGAACTCGACCGCGAATTGGAACGGCGGGGCCATCGCTTCGTGCGTTATGCCGATGATGCGAACATTTATGTGCGCAGTCGTCGTGCTGGCGAACGGGTGTTGGCCGGGGTTGAGCGCTTCCTGAGCCGGCGACTGAAACTAGCGCTGAATCGGGAAAAGAGCCGTGTGGCGCGGCCCTGGGTCTGTGACTACCTGGGTTATGGGATGAGTTGGCATAAACAGCCGAAGCTGAAAGTGGCGACGCTGAGCCTAGGGCGCTTGCGCGACCGGCTCAGAGCGCTGTTGCGTGGGGCACGTGGTCACAAGATGGCGGATGTCATTGACCGGATAAACCCCGTGCTGCTTGGCTGGGCGGGCTACTTCAAGCGCAGTCAGAACAAGCGAGCCCTTGAGGAACTGGACGGTTGGGTACGACGTAAGCTTCGATGTGTCATCTGGCGCCAATGGAAGCAGCCCTCGACGAGGGCGCGCAACCTGATACGCCTAGGCCTTAGCGAAGCGCGAGCCTGTACATCAGCATTCAACGGGCGAGGCCCATGGTGGAACTCGGGAGCGTCACATATGAATCAGGCGCTACCGAAGAAACTGTGGAATCAGCTCGGATTGCTCTCGATACTGGATACGATAAACCGGCTTAGCCGTGTAACCTGAACCGCCGTATACGGAACCGTACGTACGGTGGTGTGAGAGGACGGCGGCTGTAAGGCCGCCTCCTACTCGATCCTGGAGGAAAAGCAGACGGGCTGTTTTGCCTGGCTTGGCTATCGGCAAGTATTCAGCGTTAGATAATGACTATCGATGTCCATGATTTAATGAATTTGGATACTGTCATTAACATGATCAATACTCCTTTCCAGCCGATTAGCCGGCAGTTCGAAGACCGACCTAGGAAGATTGAGCATGAGCCAGACCAAAACGCTTACGACCGCCAGCGGCGCTCCTGTCGCCGATAACCAGAACTCTCGCTCCGCCGGCCCGCGCGGCCCGCTGCTGCTCGACGACTTTCACCTGATCGAGAAGCTTGCTCACTTCAACCGCGAAAACATCCCTGAGCGCCGTGTGCACGCCAAAGGCTCGGGCGCCTACGGCACATTCACCGTCACCCGGGACATTACCCAGTACACCAGCGCCAAGTTGTTCGAATCGGTTGGCAAGCAGACGCCCACCTTCCTGCGGTTCTCCACTGTGGGCGGCGAGCGTGGTTCGGCTGACACTGAGCGCGACCCGCGCGGCTTCGCCCTGAAGTTCTACACCGAGGAAGGCAACTGGGACATCGTCGGCAATAACACGCCGGTATTCTTCATCCGTGATCCGTTGAAGTTTCCAGATTTCATCCACACCCAGAAACGTCTGCCGCAAAGCAATCTGAAAAGCGCGCAAGCGATGTGGGATTTCTGGTCGCATTCGCCTGAGGCGCTGCACCAGGTCACCATTCTGTTTTCCGATCGCGGTATTCCGGATGGCTACCGCCACATGCACGGCTTCGGCAGTCACACCTACAGCCTGATCAACGCACAGGGTGAGCGCCACTGGGTGAAGTGGCACTACAAGACCCAGCAAGGGATCAAGAACCTCGCGCCGGCAGAGGCAGCACGCCTGGCGGGTACCGACCCGGATTACGCCCAGCGTGATTTGTTCAGCGCCATCGAGCGCGGTGACTTCCCGAAATGGAGCGTTTGCATCCAGGTCATGACCGAGGCCCAGGCCGCGGCGCATTACGAGAATCCGTTTGACGTCACCAAGACCTGGTCGCAGAAAGAGTTTCCGCTGATTGAAGTCGGCGTGCTGGAGCTCAACCGTAACCCGCTGAATTATTTTGCCGAAGTCGAGCAAGCGGCGTTTGGCCCTAGCAACATGGTGCCAGGGGTTGGTCTCTCGCCGGATCGCATGTTGCAGGGCCGCGTTTTCGCCTACGCTGATGCGCACCGCTACCGTGTGGGCACCAATCACCAGCAATTGCCGGTGAATGCGCCGCGCAGTCCGGTCAATACCTACCAGCGCGACGGCGCCATGGCGTTTGGCAGCAATGGCGGGGCGGCTCCGAACTACGAGCCTAACAGCTACGTGGAAGCGCCGAAGCAGGCTCCACGTTACGCAGAACCAGCACTGGCCCTCAGTGGCGCGGCGGATCGTTACGATCATCGCGAAGACACTGACTACTACAGCCACGCTGGTGCGCTGTTCCGCTTGATGAGCGATGAGCAGAAAGCGCTGTTGATCAGCAACATCGCCGGTGCGATGGCTGGCGTATCGCCGGATGTGGTTGACCGCCAGTTGCAGCACTTCTTCAAGGCAGATGTTGCTTATGGAGAAGGCATTGCAAAAGCCTTGGGTATAGCGCTTACCTAAGTCTAAACGAGAAGCAGAACCGCCCTCATTAGGGCGGTTTTTGCGTTATTTAACCTGGTTTTCTCGGATTTTCTTCGCTTTTGTAGCGTTGAGGCAGTGACCTTGCGGTCAGCTTGGTTCAAACTACAACCTTTAAAAGCTTGTGGAGATGTAGGGCGATGCAAGGTCACCCAGACGTAATCGATTACCTCAACACGTTGCTGACAGGCGAACTGGCAGCCCGTGATCAATATTTCATCCATTCGCGGATGTACGAGGATTGGGGTTTTACCGAGCTCTACGAACGTATCAACCACGAGATGGAAGAAGAGACCCAGCACGCCGATGCGCTGATGCGCCGGATCCTGATGCTCGAAGGTACGCCACGCATGCGTGCCGATGATCTTGACGTCGGCACCACGGTGCCCGATATGCTCGCCGCCGATCTGCGCCTGGAATACAAAGTCCGCGCTGCGCTGTGCAAAGGCATCGAGCTCTGTGAGCAGCACAACGACTACGTGACCCGCGAGATCCTGCGGATCCAGCTCAACGACACCGAAGAAGACCACACCTACTGGCTGGAGAAGCAGTTGGGTCTGATCAAGCTGGTCGGGTTGGAAAACTACCTGCAATCGCAGTTCTGAATGTAGGAGCTGCCGAAGGCTGCGATCCTTTCGAAATCGCAAAAAAGCCCCTGCCATCGATGAGATGACAGGGGCTTTTTCGTGCTCGGGTAAAATCAGTCCCGATCACGTTCCAGCAGCGGCTTGAGGTAGTAGCCGGTGTAGGACTGCTTCATCTCGGCCACTTGTTCCGGCGTCCCTACGGCGATGATCTGGCCACCTTTGGAACCACCTTCCGGCCCCAGGTCCACCAGCCAGTCAGCGGTCTTGATTACGTCCAGGTTGTGTTCGATCACCACCACGGTGTTGCCGTGGTCACGAAGGCGGTGCAGCACGTCGAGCAATTGCTGGATATCGGCGAAGTGCAGGCCTGTGGTCGGCTCGTCGAGGATATACAGGGTCTTGCCGGTGTCGCGCTTGGACAGCTCGCGGGACAACTTGACCCGCTGGGCTTCACCGCCCGACAGCGTGGTTGCCGACTGTCCCAGCTTGATATACGACAGGCCGACATCCATCAGCGTCTGGAGCTTGCGCGCCAGGGCCGGCACCGCGTCGAAGAACACCCGTGCTTCTTCGATAGTCATCTCGAGGGTTTCGTGGATGTTCTTGCCCTTGTACTTGATTTCCAGGGTTTCGCGGTTGTAGCGCTTGCTCTTGCACACGTCGCACGGCACGTAGATGTCTGGCAGGAAGTGCATTTCCACCTTGATCAGGCCATCGCCCTGGCAGGCTTCGCAGCGCCCGCCCTTGACGTTGAACGAGAAACGCCCCGGGCCGTAGCCACGCGAACGGGACTCCGGTACGCCGGCGAACAGTTCGCGGATCGGTGTGAACAACCCGGTATAGGTCGCCGGGTTGGAACGCGGGGTACGGCCAATCGGGCTCTGGTCGATGTCGACCACTTTATCCAGGTGCTCCAGGCCCTTGATGCTGTCGTGGGCGGCCGCTTCCAGGGTGGTGGCGCCGTTCAGGGCCGTGGCGCTGAGGGGGAACAGGGTGTTGTTGATCAACGTCGACTTGCCGGAGCCGGAGACGCCGGTAACACAGGTCAGCAGGCCAATCGGGATTTCCAGGTCGACGTTGCGCAAGTTGTTGCCGCGAGCACCCTTGAGGGTCAGCGACAACTTCTTGTTGCGTGGCGTACGTTTGGCCGGGACCTTGATCTTGACCCGGCCAGACAGGTATTTACCCGTCAGCGAGTCAGGGTGCGCCATGACTTCGGCGGCGGTGCCCTGGGCGACGATGTGCCCGCCATGCACGCCCGCGCCCGGGCCGATGTCCACCACGTAGTCGGCCAGGCGAATCGCGTCTTCATCGTGCTCGACCACGATCACCGTGTTGCCGATGTCCCGCAGGTGCTTCAGGGTGCCGAGCAGCCGGTCGTTATCCCGTTGGTGCAGGCCGATGGACGGCTCGTCGAGGATGTACATCACCCCCACCAGGCCGGCGCCGATCTGGCTGGCGAGGCGGATACGCTGGGCTTCGCCGCCGGACAAGGTGTCGGCGCTGCGATCGAGGGTCAGGTAGTCCAGGCCGACGTTCACCAGGAACTGCAGGCGCTCGCGAATTTCCTTGAGGATCTTGTCGGCGATTTCGCCCCGACGGCCAGTGAGCTTCAAACCGCCGAAATAATCGGTGGCGTCGCCAATCGGCAGGTTGGTCACCGCCGGCAGCGTCTTCTCGCCGACCCACACGTGCCGCGCTTCGCGACGCAGACGGGTGCCACGGCAATCCGGGCAGGGTTGGGTGCTGAGGAACTTGGCCAGTTCTTCGCGCACACTGGCCGATTCGGTCTCGCGGTAGCGTCGCTCCAGGTTCGGCACGATGCCTTCGAACGGGTGGGAGCGCTTGACGATGTCGCCGCGGTCGTTGAGGTATTTGAAGTCGACATTCTGCGAGCCGCTGCCTTGCAGGATGAATTTCTGCTGGTCGGCGGGCAGCTCGTTGAACGGCTTGTCCAGGCTGAACTTGTAATGGGCCGCCAGCGAGCCGAGCATCTGGAAGTAATAGACGTTACGCCTGTCCCAGCCGCGAATCGCGCCTTCGGCCAGGGTCAGCTCGCCATTGACCAGTCGCTTGGTGTCGAAGAACTGCTTGACCCCCAGGCCATCGCAGGTCGGGCAGGCGCCGGCCGGGTTGTTGAAGGAGAACAGCTTGGGTTCCAGCTCGCTGATGGCGTGGCCGCAGACCGGGCAGGCGAAGCGCGCGGAGAAAATGATTTCCTCGCCGGGCTCGTCGTCCATCGGCGCGACCAGGGCGATGCCATCGGCCAGCTTCAGCGCCGTCTCGAAGGACTCGGCCAACCGCTGTTGCAGATCGGCGCGGACCTTGAAGCGATCGACCACTACATCGATCGAATGCTTCTTCTGCTTATCCAGCTTCGGCAGTTCGTCCAGTTCGCACAGCTTGCCGTTGACCCGGGCCCGCACGAAGCCCTGGGCGCGCAGTTCTTCGAAAACCATCAGGTGTTCGCCCTTGCGCTCGCGAATCACCGGCGCCAGCAACATCAGCTTGCTGCCTTCCGGCTGGGCCAGCACCAGGTCGACCATCTGGCTGACGGTCTGGGCTTCCAGGGGAATGTCGTGATCGGGGCAGCGGGGAATGCCGACTCGCGCATACAGCAAGCGCAGGTAGTCGTAGATCTCGGTGATGGTACCGACCGTCGACCGTGGGTTATGGGAGGTCGACTTCTGTTCGATGGAAATGGCCGGCGACAGGCCTTCGATGGTGTCGACGTCGGGTTTTTCCATCATCGACAGGAACTGCCGGGCGTAGGCTGACAGCGATTCGACATAGCGTCGCTGGCCTTCAGCGTACAGCGTGTCGAAGGCCAGGGATGATTTGCCGGATCCGGACAGGCCGGTGATGACGATCAGCTTGTCCCGTGGCAGGGTCAGGTCGATGTTCTTCAGGTTGTGGGTACGGGCCCCACGAATCAGGATCTTGTCCAAAGTGGCCTCGCTCGGCGGGCGTCGAAAACGTAGGAGTATACGGGCAAATACTGGATGGATGCACACTATTGAAGGTGCGATTGCAGCCATACATGAAGACTGCGCGGCAAACGGTCGCCATATACCCTCTCAATCGATGGGACTGGTAGAATCGCCGCCGGTTCACATGAGGTTTTTCCATGCAAGATCCCCACAGCGAACGCATGAGTAGTGGCGAGACGCGCGCAGCAAGCGGTCTGGCCCTGGTGTTCGCCTTCCGTATGCTGGGCATGTTCATGGTGTTGCCGGTGCTGGCGACCTATGGCATGGACCTGGCTGGCGCGACCCCGGCCCTCATTGGGTTGGCGATTGGCGCTTATGGCCTGACCCAGGCGATCTTCCAGATCCCGTTCGGGATCATTTCCGACCGCATCGGCCGGCGTCCGATCATCTACCTGGGGCTGATCGTCTTCGCCCTGGGCAGTGTGCTGGCGGCCAATGCCGACTCGATCTGGGGCGTGATCGCCGGACGCATCCTACAGGGCGCCGGGGCTATTTCCGCGGCTGTCATGGCGCTGCTGTCGGACTTGACCCGCGAACAGCATCGGACCAAGGCCATGGCCATGATCGGCATGACCATTGGTCTGTCGTTCGCTGTCGCCATGGTCGTAGGCCCCTTGCTGACCCGCGCCTTTGGTTTGTCGGGGCTGTTCCTGGCCACCGGAGTCATGGCGCTGATAGGCATCCTGATCGTGGCGTTCATGGTGCCGCGTTCCACCGGGCCGTTGCAGCACCGTGAGTCCGGGGTGGCGCGCCAGGCGCTGATCCCGACGCTCAAGCACCCGGACCTGTTGCGCCTGGACCTGGGCATTTTCGCGCTCCACGCCATGCTGATGTCCAGTTTCGTAGCCCTGCCGCTGGCCCTGGTCGAGAAGGCCGGCCTGCCCAAGGAGCAGCACTGGTGGGTCTACCTGACGGCGCTGCTGATTTCGTTCTTCGCCATGATCCCGTTCATCATCTATGGCGAGAAACGACGCAAAATGAAACGAGTTTTGCTAGGCGCCGTCACGACGCTGATGCTCACTGAGCTATTCTTCTGGCAGTTCGGCGATAGCTTGCGGGCCCTGGTGATTGGCACGGTGGTGTTCTTCACCGCGTTCAATCTGCTGGAAGCATCGCTGCCGTCGCTGATCAGCAAGGTTTCACCGGCGGGCGGCAAGGGCACCGCGATGGGGGTCTATTCCACCAGCCAGTTCCTGGGTTCAGCGTTGGGCGGGATCCTCGGCGGCTGGCTGTTCCAGCATGGCGGTTTGTCGGTTGTGTTCCTGGGATGTGCCGCGCTGGCTGCACTTTGGTTAGCCTTTGCTGTTACCATGCGCGAACCTCCCTATGTGACGAGCCTGCGCTTGCCCTTATCGCCCGAGGCGATTCGTGAGGCTGGCCTGACCGAGCGTCTGAAGGCCGTCGTTGGAGTAACCGATGCAGTGGTGGTCGCCGACGAGGCGGCCGTGTATATCAAACTCGACACCGAATTATTGGATCGCGCGACGCTCGAGCGCCTGGTGAACAACCCGGCCCCGACCACGTGCGAAGCCTAGGAGAACGTTATGGCCCGTGGGGTTAACAAAGTCATATTGGTCGGTACTTGCGGCCAGGATCCTGAAGTTCGCTACCTGCCCAACGGCAACGCCGTGACCAACCTGAGTCTGGCGACCAGCGAACAGTGGACCGACAAGCAGACCGGCCAGAAGGTCGAGAAGACCGAATGGCACCGCGTGTCGATGTTCGGCAAAGTGGCTGAGATCGCCGGCGAATACCTGCGCAAAGGCTCGCAAGTGTACATCGAAGGCAAGCTGCAGACCCGCGAGTGGGAAAAGGACGGTATCAAGCGTTACACCACCGAAATCGTGGTTGACATGCAAGGCACCATGCAACTGTTGGGCGGCCGTCCACAGGGCGACCAGCAACAAGGTGGCAACAACTACCAGCAGTCGGCTCCGGCCCCGCGTCAGCAGGCGCCTCGTCCGCAGTCGGCTCCGCAGCCACAACGCGAACGCCCGGCCCCACAACAGGCCGCGCCGCAACCGGCTCCGGATTTCGACAGCTTTGATGACGATATTCCGTTTTAAAGAGCAGTTCATAGCTCCGAGCTAACAACAAAACCGCGCTTCGTTTCCGAGGCGCGGTTTTTTTTCGCTTGAAACTTATGGCTGCGTCCGGCTGGCGCCCAAAAACTGTTCAGTGCTCACCACACTCGCGTAGGCAAACCCCAGCGCTGCCATGACCGCCGCATGCACCTGGGCAGCCGGCACGACGACGCCGTTGAATTCCAGGTCGAGGGTGGCACAAGCGTCGTGGATCACCGTGACGCCATAGCCCAGGTCCGCCGCTGCCCGTACTACGCCCTCGACGCACATGTGGCTCATGCTGCCGACGACCACCAGTTGTTCGATGCCGTGCTGGTCGAGGAGGGCTTGCAGTTCGGTTTCGCGAAACGCATTGACGAAGTGCTTGAGCACCACCGGTTCATCGGCGCGATTGAGCACCTTGGGGTGCAGTTGTGCGCCTTCGGAGCCTGGGGTGAAGAAGGGCGCGTCGTCGGAGGTGAATTCGTGGCGGATGTGCACCACGCTGTCGCCGGCCTGGCGAAACGCTTCGATCAACCGTGCGGCGTTATCGGCGGCGACGTCGGCATCGACCAGCGGCCATTTGCCCTGGGGGAAGTAGTCGTTCTGGATATCGACTACGATGAGCGCTTGCTTGGACATGAAGGCTTCCTTTATCAGGTGAGAGAGGGCGCCAGTATTGGCGTTTACCGCCGGTTCGAGGATTGGCCGCAACGACAATAAGCGAGGGAAAACTGACAATGGCGCAGCAAAGGGCAGTCGCCGAGCTTGGGGTGCTTATCTACCCCGGCGCGCAAATGGCGGCGGTGCATGGCTTGACCGATCTGTTCGCCGTGGCCCATCGGATCGCGGCCGAGCAAACCAGTGCACAATTGCCACGGTTGCGGGTCAGTCACTGGCAAATCGACAACGACGAGGCGCCGCGGCGGGTGTTCGACAGCGAAACCGGCCCGACGGGCCATTTGGTGGCGTTGCTGATTCCGCCGTCGCTTGCCGGCTTCGATGACGAACTGGCCTCGCCAACGCTGATGGCTTGGCTGCGTGCGCAGCATGCGGGCGGCACCGTGTTGGGCGGTGTGTGTGTGGGCTCGATCCTGCTGGCCGAAAGTGGCCTGCTCGACGGGCGCAGCGCCACTACCCACTGGACGTCGGCCAAGTCCTTTGCGGCGCGTTACCCGAAGATCAAGCTCAACGCCGACAAACCCATCGTCGACGACGGCGACTTGATCACCACCGCCGGGTTGATGGCCTGGTCAGAACTGGGGCTTCGTTTGGTGGACCGCTTGCTTGGGCCCAGCATCGCCACGCGCACGGCGCAATTTCTGGTGATTGAACACAGCGACAGCGCGAGCCAGTGCGGGAGTAATTTTGCACCGATTCTCGGCCATGGCGACCCGGCAATTCTCAAGGTCCAGCATTGGCTGCAAAGCAGCGGCGCGGTGGAGGTTTCCCTCGGTGCGATGGCCGAACGCGCCGGGTTGGAGGAGCGCACTTTCCTGCGCCGGTTCCGCGCCGCCACGGGGCTCAAGCCCACTGAGTACTGCCAGCACCTGCGCGTCGGCAAGGCTCGGGAAATGCTGGAGTTCACCAATGGCACCATCGACCACATTGCCTGGACCGTCGGTTACCAGGACCCGAGCGCCTTTCGCGCGACGTTCAAGAAAATAACCGGGTTGGCGCCGAGTGATTACCGGGCGCGGTTTGGGGTGAGCCCGCCGAGTACTCCCAAAGGCTGACCCTGGACTCTTTGTGGCGAGGGGATTTATCCCCGCTGGGCTGCGAAGCAGCCCCAGAAGAGGCAAATGCAGTTCGCCTGATACGCCGCGATGTCAGGTTTCAGGGCTGCTTCGCAGCCCAGCGGGGATAAATCCCCTCGCCACAGGGAACAGTGCCTGGTCCAAGCATCGTGCAATTTGCGGGACGTCGATCGTGTGTCGTGCAGAATGAAACAGGCCCGGTGCTATCAACTGCGCGCGATACACCCGCTTGGCTGCCCCATCCTTGCGATGACACCGTTGGCCTGATCTCTGCACCTTTCCTTATCCAAAGCCATCGAGCGCAGGAAAAAGGGCAACGCATGACATCCGTCAATCGCAACAAGCGGGTAGTGGCCTATTCGGTCAATCCACAAGCGCCGCGCCATGAGGTCGAGACCAATCGTGCACTGGCCCAGTGGCTGGCGCAGATCCTGGGATGGGAATACGGCGACAGCCATGACGCCCAGCGGCATGCCGGTCATGATCTTTATCTGTTGCCCACGCAAACCCTGATCGGCGCCGAAGCCGCGATGCGCCTGGGGGTCAAGGGGCCCGAGGATGTGTGGGGCGGGTATGTCGAGCATGATTTTATCTGCACCAAGGCAATTACCCATGGTCTGTTGAATAAGGACGCCGTGGCGCCCAAAGGCTGGTCGCCGCTGTTTGCCAAGCTCACGCGAGGCGCGGTACTCGATGGCGTGACGGTCTTTTCGCTCAAGGATGCACGCCCCGCCGCCGAGCATTTGCTGTACACCGGGCCGATCCGCCTCAAGCCGATCCATGCCTGTGCCGGGCGTGGTCAACGGCTGATCAAGAGCCTGGCGCAGTTCGATGAAATTGTCGCCGGGCCTGACGCCCAGGCGCTGTTTCGCGATGGGGTGGTGTTGGAACAGCACCTCAACGAGGTCAAGACCCAGAGCGTCGGCCAGAGCCTCATCGGCGGCAAGGCCTTGAGCTATTGCGGCGTGCAACACCTGACCCATGACAGTGAAGGGTTGGAGGTGTACGGCGGCTCGGACCTGCTGGTGGTGCAGGGCGGCTATATCGAGTTGCTCAAGCTCGAACTGCCCGACGATGTGCGCGAGGCTGTGCGGCTGGCGCAAGTGTTCGATGACGCCGCCAACCAGGCCTACCCGAGCTTTTTTGCGTCGCGGCGCAATTACGACATTGCCCAGGGCCTGGACGCCGCCGGCCAGCCGCGTGGCGGCGTGTTGGAACAATCATGGCGCATGGGCGGCGCCAGCAGCGCCGAACTGGCGGCGTTGCAGGTGTTCGTCGAAGCGCCCGCAACCAGCGCGGTGCGAGTGTCCTCGGTGGAGACCTACACCGAACAATCGCTGCCGCCCGGCGCCAGGGTGGTCTATCGCGGCGCGGCGCACAACGGCGACTTCCTTCTCAAATACGTAACGGTTCAATCCTATGACGGCTAGAAGTGAAACCATTCAGATCGAGATTGACGATGAACATATGAACGGGACGTTCCTGAGCCCCAAATCGAAGGTCCCTGGCGTGTTGTTCGTGCACGGTTGGGGCGGTAGCCAGGAGCGGGACCTGGAACGGGCCAAAGGCATCGCCGGCCTCGGTTGCGTGTGCCTGACCTTCGACTTGCGCGGGCACACCGGCGGGGCGGGGATCCCGTTGGCGCGGGTCACCCGCGAGGACAACCTGCGGGACCTGTTGGCGGCATACGACCGCCTGCTCGCGCACCCGGCCTTGGATACCTCGGCGATTGCCGTGGTGGGTACCAGCTATGGCGGTTACCTGGCTTCGATCCTCACTTCGTTGCGCCCGGTACGCTGGCTGGCCTTGCGGGTGCCGGCACTGTACCGCGACGAGCAATGGCATACCCCCAAGCGCGACCTGGACAAGACCGACCTGCTGGATTACCGCAGCACCCTGGTGCACGCCGGCACCAACCGCGCCTTGCATGCATGTTCGCAGTTCACCGGCGATGTGTTGCTGGTGGAGTCCGAAACCGATGTCTACGTGCCCCATGCCACCATCATGAGCTACCGGGCGGCGTGCCAGCAGACCCACTCGCTGACCCATCGGATCATCGACGGTGCCGACCATGCCCTGAGCGACCCCGTGTCACAACAGGCCTACACCTCGATCCTGGTGGACTGGATCACGGAAATGGTGGTGGGAGAGCGGTTGAGCATTATTCAGGAGCGGTGATCAGGATTTTGTATCGTCTGTGCGGGCCTCTTCGCGAGCAACTCATCATTCAGGCAACCCATCACTTAGGCCCAGGCTTGACCCGCAACGCCTTGGCCTTCGCCTCGATCACCAGGTACATCACCGCGGTAATCAGCAACGGCAGGATGAAGTAGATCGCCCGGTAGGCGATCAGCCCCGCCAGCAGGCTGCCCCGCGACGCCTCATGTTGCAGCAGGGCAATGAACACCGCCTCCAACACCCCAAGCCCCGCCGGAATGTGAGTGATGACCCCGGCAATGCTGCTGATCAGCAACACCCCGAGCACCAGTGGGTAATCCAGTTTGCTGGGCAGCAACGTGAAGATCACCGCCGCCATCAACGACCAGTTCAACGCGCCCAACGCCAGCTGCAGCAGCGCCATGCGCAGCGACGGCAGGTTGATTTCCATGCCGCGGACGATCCACGCCCGGCGCTTGGAAAACCGGCAGGCCACGAGATAACCTGCGCTCACCAGCAACAACAGCGCGCCGACGCCTTGCAACGCATCGCTGCTGAGTTTCCAGCCCGGTGGCATGGTCACCAAGCCACTGCTGAACACCACGCCGGCCAGGGTCATGTAGCCGAACCAGTTGGTGGCCAGGCTCAGGCCGAGGATCTTGGCGATGTTGCCGGTGCTGACTCCCAGCCGTGAATACAGCCGATAACGCATGGCGATGCCACCGACCCAGGCGCTGAGGTTGAGGTTGAACGCGTAACTGATCACCCCCACCGGCAAGATCTGTCGCCAACCCAGTTTCTGGCGGATATAGGTGCGACCGATCAGGTCGAAGCAGGCATAGGTGATGAAGCTGGTGGCGGTCAGTGCGGCTGCGATGATCAGCGTGCGTACCTTGAAATCAGCCAGGGTGGCGAACACTTCGGACCAATCGATGCGCCGGGCCAGGGCGGTGAACAGTACGATCAGCAGCAGAAAAAACGCCAGGGTCAGCGGTCTTTTCCAGCGGTTCCAGCGCGATTTGGGCTTGGCCTGTTCCGGCGCGTGGGCATCTCTCGGCGCGGTGTGCGCTTCAGAGTGGTTCATGGGGCTCGCTCCGGACCGCCGTCGGCGGCGTAAAAGGTTTCAGACGGGGTTTATGGGCCGGCAGCCAGCCGGCCCAGGCGGGGAAGTGGCGCAAAAAGTGGAACACCATGAAACCGATGGTCATGCGCCACAGCAGGCCCCGGGGGGCGTCGCTTTCGGGCATGACGGTGCAATGGTTGCGGCTCAGGTAGTCGAGGCGCTCGAACAGCTCGCGGTTGAACCCTCGGTCGCGGATCAGCACATTGGCTTCCAGGTTCAGGGACAGGCTCAGCGGGTCGAGGTTGCTCGAACCCACCGTGCTCCAGTCCTCATCCACCAGGGCCACCTTGCCGTGCAGCGGTCGCTCGCAATATTCGTAGATCACCACGCCGGCCTTGAGCAGGTAGCTATAGAGCATGCGTGCGGCGAGCTTGGCGATCATCATGTCCGGCTGGCCCTGCAGGATCAGCCGCACTTCCACGCCACGGCGCGCGGCATTGCGGATCTCGCGCAGCAACCGGTAGCCAGGGAAGAAATAGGCATTGGCGATCACCACCCGCCGCTGGGCACTGCGCAGCACTTGCAGGTAGACCTCTTCGATGTCGGTCTGGTGATCGTGGTTATCCCGGTAGACCAGGCGTACCTGGCCGTCATGGTCGCTGAACGCCAGCTCGTTGCGGCGTCGGCGTCGGCGTTGCCACCAGTATTTGGCCCGGGCCGGCCGGCCACTCTGCAACAGCGCGAAATGGTGGATATCCACCACCGCCGGGCCTTTGACTTCCACGGAATAGTCCTGCTTGGCCTCGGGGCCAAAATCGCCCAGGTGGTCGGCGGAAAAGTTGATCCCGCCGATAAACGCAATCACCCCGTCCACCACCACGATCTTGCGGTGCAGGCGGCGGAACCAGTTAGTGCGGATCCCCAAGTGCCGGGGCGCCGGATCGAACATCTGCAAGCGCACCCCGGCGTCGCTCAGCGATGCCAGGAAAGTGTTGGTCAGCTCACCGCAGCCGAAGCCATCGAGGCTGACGGTGATGCGCACGCCACGCTCGGCGGCTTCGACCAACAGATCCCGCAGTTCAGTGCCGACCTTGTCCTCGAACAGGATGAAGGTCTCAAGAAGGATTTCTGTCTCGGCCCGGCGAATGGCCTCGAAGACCCTGGGAAAATATTCCTCGCCGTTTTCCAGCAGCTTGACGCGATTGTTGCCGTGCCAGCCGTATTCGATATCGACCAGCGCCGGGTTGCGTTCCGTGGGGGGCGTATCGAGCTGCTCAACCGTCGCCTTGTTCATCGTCGCGCTCATAATTGGATCTCCACCGACAGCGGTGCGTGGTCGGAGAGGTGCGACCAGGGTCGGACGCTCAACACCTTGGGATGACGGGCCTTGAGGTTGCGCACGTAGATGCGGTCCAGGCGCAGGACTGGCAGGCGCGCCGGAAAGCTGCGGGCCGGTTTGCCCCACTGTTCGGCGAACACTTCCCGCAGGCCGCAGGGTTCGAGCAGTTCGCTGGCCTTGCCGCGCCAGTCGTTGAAGTCGCCGGCAACGATAACCGGCGCGTCGGGCGGCAGTTCGCTCAAGCGCTGGCAAAGCAGCTTGAGTTGCTCGACACGATGACCTTCGCGCAGCCCCAAGTGCACGCAAATGGCATGCACGTGCGGTCCATCGCCCGGCAGGCGCAGCACGCTGTGGAGCATGCCGCGGTTTTCATGGCCACTGATGGACACGTCCAGGTTGTCGTGGCGGATGATCTCGAATTTCGACAACAGCGCGTTGCCGTGGTCGCCCGCCGGGTACACCGCGTTGCGCCCGTAGGCGAACTGCGGCCAGAGGCTATCGGCCAGGAACTCGTATTGCGGCATGCTCGGCCAGTTGCTGTAGCGCTGGGGGTGGTGTTCATGGGTGCCGTGGACTTCCTGCAAAAACACCACATCGGCGGACACACTGCGCACCGCTTCGCGCAGTTCCGGCAGGATGAAGCGCCGGTTCAGGGCGGTGAAACCCTTGTGGGTGTTGACCGTCAGCACGGTGAAGTGGCTGACCCGGTCGAGAACCTGGGGCTGTTGCTGGGTCGGCTCGCGAGTTGTTTCGCCGGTTTGCGGGCGGTTCATGGCAATACCCCTTCGGCCGGGCGCTCGCCGGGCGCGGTGGCGAGGTCCTTGTCCAGATGAAAGCGCTCCAGCAAGTGACGTGCGTCATAGGGCGCGCGGACTTTGATGTCGTTGTCGAAATAGCAGAACACTTCCCGGCTTTTGCGTGCCCGGGGCTTTTTGTCGGGGTCGATCAGGTGGGCGTCGGCGGGTTGCTTGCCGTGGCTCCAGGCCTCGATCCGCTCGCCCCAGCGCTTCAACGCCTCGTCGGTGTAGCCGCTGGCATACAGCTGCTCAGCACCGTGCAGGCGCAGGTAGACGAAATCGCTGGTGACGTCTTCGCGATAAGGCCATTTACCGGCGGTGTCGGCAATCACCAGGGCCACGTCATAGCGCTTGAGCAACGTGACGAAGTGCGGGTCGATGAAGCTGTCATGGCGGATTTCCACGGCATGGCGCAGTGGGCGCTTTTTGTCAGTCGTGGTGCTGGCGTGGCCGTCCAGGCGTGGCTCGTGTTCGCGGGCCAGGGCGGCGGCGCCTTCGGTGTCGTGGGGCAGTTGCTTGAGGAAGTCTTCGAACAATTCGGGGTCGAATTTGAAGCTTGGGGGAAACTGCCAGAGGATCGCGCCCAGTTTCTCCTTGAGCTCCAGCACGCCGGAGGCGAAGAAATTGGCCAAAGGCTTGCGGATGTCCCGCAAACGCTTGATGTGAGTGATGAAGCGCGGGGCCTTGACGCTGAACACGAAGCCGGGCGGTGTCTCGGCATACCACTGGGCATACCGTTCGGGGCGTTGCAGGGCGTAGAACGATCCATTGATTTCGATGCTATTGACCGCTCGCGAGGCGAATTGCAATTCCCGTTTCTGGGTCAGCCCCTTGGGGTAGAAATCCCCCCGCCAAGGCGTGTAGCGCCAGCCGGAAATACCAATGTGGATCGCCGTCATGTATCCCTCCCGTGCCAATGACCTCGTACCGCCTGTGTCTTGTGATGACTGTTACGCGGCCCGGAAAGTTTCGATGGAGTGCCCAGCGGTGGAGGGGCTTGCCCGTTGCGTGGGAGCAAGGCTTGCCCGCGAACAGGCGCCTCGATGTCTGAAAGACCACGGTGAGCTGCTGGCCTCAAATTTTATGGAGGATCTTATTGCGCACTTCAGTCATCGCTTGAGCATCCAACTCCACCCAAAGATGCTGCTTGCCGGCAATCTGTGCCGCCACCGGCAAACCATCGCGATACACCAGCCGATTACTCGCCAGTGCCGGCACTTTCGCCCCCGGCAGCAAGGTGCCGGCCAGGTTCAACGGGTCGACCCCGCACACCGCCACCAGGCTGCCATCGGTGGGGCGGCGGCGAGTTTCGCGCAGCAGCGGGATGGCTTCGGGCAGGGCGAATTGTTCGCCCGCCAGCCCGCTGACAAAACGCCCGCCACGAATCTCGCCCCGCGCTTCCAAGCGATGAAAGGTGCGCAGCAGCTCGCGCCAACTCGGCAGCCAGTCGGCCTCGCGCTCCAGCAAGCGCCAGAACACCACGCCGTAACGGCGCAGCAGGGTCATGGCGATGTGTTCCAGGGTGTCGGGCGGTGTGGGCGCGGGACGGTTGCCTTCCACGGGCGCCGGTTGACTGCGGCGCAACAAGGCCCAGCGCCCGGCGTCGTCCATACCACCGACAAACGCCCCGCGCCCGCGTCGGCTGCTGCGGGCCTGGCGTTTGCTGGCCGGGGTGATCAGCGCGCGCAAGCCGGCAAAGCTGTCGGCATTCACCAGCCCGGCGCCCACCAATTCCTGCAAGGCAATTTCCAGTTCGCTGCGCAGCAGGTGGGCTTCGTGGGCCAGTTCGTCGAAAAACAGCGCGCCGTGCTCGCTGAGGGCCTGATGGACTTTTTGCGTCTTGGGCGACAACTCATCCAAGGCTGTTTGCCCAGCCAGGCTGCTCCACAACGCCACCTGACTGCGCGGCAGCAGCACCACCGGCGTGCTGCGCAGGGCACTGGCGCTAGGCTTCTGGCGCGCGCTCAGGCGTGTCCATACCCACTTGCCACTGCGGCACAACTCATCGAGCCAGCTGGGCGAGTAGTCCTTGATCCGCGCCGGCAACAGGTCGCTGTCCCAGGCTGACGCGGCGGCCGGGAAGCCTTCGAACTGGCCCAGGATCGACGGCAGCACGGCATTGCCCCGGCCTTGACTGGTCGCCGACAGATGCTGCCAGTCGAACAAAAAGCGCATGAAATCCTGCAACATCACCGGCTCGATTTCCCGGCGCAGGCGCTTGACCGTATAGCGATGGATCCGCGCCAGCAAATGCCGCTCGCACCATTCCTCCTGGCCGGTGCCCGGCGTGAACCGCCCGCGCAGCACATAGCCTTGTTGCTCGAGCTGCGCCAGGGCCTGGGTGACCTGCGGGGTCGACAGTCCCAGCGGGTAGGCGATGGCCCTCGACGGCAGCGGGCCAAAGGCGCTGAGCCGGGCGCGGAGCACTTCCACCACGGCTTCGTCGCTGTCCCAGGTTTCATCGAAGCCGGCCAGGGGCGTCAGTGCCGGTTGCCAGCGGGCCTGTGGATAAAGGGCTTGCAGGCAGGTCAGGCGCTCCAGCGGCACCCACAAACCGCGCTCGGCGCTGATCTGCAGGTGACTGGCGCGGCCGCTGGCGGCCAAGGCCTGCAACCAATCCAGCCACGACGCGTGGGCGTCGGCTTCGCTGTCGGCGATGCAGCCCAGGCTCATCAGGGCTTCATGCATCTCATCGAGATTGGCCGGCGTCGGCCAGGCCTCATCGCGGACCGACTGGATGGCTTCGGCGTCCAGTGCGCCAAGGTCGTCGGTGGCCTGTGGATCGCTCCAGCGTCGATTGATCACTGCCTGGGTGCGCCGTTCTTCCAGCGGCGCGTCGTCGAGAAAGGTGTAGGGGCGGGCGCTGAGGATTTCTGCCGCCAGCGGCGAGGGCGCCGGCAGGTCGCGGCTGATCAGGCGAACCTCGCCCGCTTCCATGCGCCGCAACAGCGTCAGCCAACCTTCACTGTCCATGGCTTCGTGCAGGCAATCGTCGAGGGTCTGTTCCACCAGCGGGTGGTCAGGGATCTCACGCTCGCCGGCCAGGTTTTCCAGGCAGGCGATCTGGTCCGGGAATACGCTGGCAATCAGGTCTTCGCTTTTCATCCGCTGGATCTGCGGGGCGACTTTGCGCCCGCCGGCATAGCGCGGCAAGGCCAGGGCCACGCCAGCGTTCCAGCGCCAGCGCACGCCGAACAGCGGCGCATCCAGCACCGCCTGGATCAGGATCTGTTCGGCGCTGTGGCTGTTGAGGTAGCGCCAGACCTCGTCCAGTTCGAAGCTGTGACTGGTGGACAGCGAGAGCACAATGGCGTCTTCACTGGCGGCGGCCTGCAATTCGAAGTTGAAGGTGCGGCAGAAGCGCTTGCGCAGGGCCAGGCCCCAGGCGCGGTTGATACGGCTGCCGAAGGGCGTGTGGATGATCAGTTGCGTGCCGCCGGACTCGTCGAAGAACCGCTCCATCAGCAACGTGTCCTGGGACGGCAGGGCGCCGAAGGCCAGGCGCGCCGGGGCCAGGTAGTCCACCAGTTGTTCGGCGCTGGCCAGGTTCAGTTGCAGGGTGCCGGTGAGCCAATCGAGGGCCGGTTGCAGGTTGCCCGGCGTGGCGCCGAGCAGTTGATCGAGCTGGGCTTGCAGGCGCGCCACGGCCAGGGACAATTCGGCGCTGCGCCCCGGCGCTTCGCCGAGCCAGAACGGGATGGTCGGCGGCTGGCCCTGGGCATCCTCGACCCGCACGCGGCCGGTCTCGACGCGAATGATGCGATACGAGGTATTGCCCAACTGGAACACATCGCCGGCGATGCTCTCCACCGCGAAGTCTTCGTTGACGCTGCCGATGTTCAGCCCTTGGGGTTCGAGCAGCACGCTGTAGTCGGCATTGTCCGGAATGGTGCCGCCGCTGGTTACTGCCGTGAGCTTGCTGCCCCGCCGCCCGCGCAAGGTCCGCGTGACGGCATCGCGATGCAGATAGGCACTGCGCACGCCCTGGCGGCCATTCAGGCCTTCGGCGAGCATCTGCAACAGCGCCTGGTAATGCCCTTCGTCCAGCTCCGCGTAAGGTGAGGCACGGCGCAAGGTTTCCAGCAGCGCTTGTTCCGACCATTCCTGGCAACTGACTTCGGCGACGATCTGCTGGGCCAGTACATCCAGCGGCGCCTTGGGGATGTGCAGGATGTCGAGTTCGCCACGGCGTACGCAGTCGAGCAGGGCGGCGCATTCGATCAAGTCGTCGCGAGTGGTGGCGAACAGGCGTCCCTTGGGCGTGCCACCGACCTGGTGGCCGGAACGCCCGACCCGTTGCAGGAACGCCGAGATCGAGCGGGGCGAGGCGATCTGGCAGACCAGGTCGACGTCGCCAATATCAATGCCCAGCTCCAGGGACGCGGTGGCGATCAGCACCTTCAGTTCGCCGCGTTTGAGGCGTTGCTCGGCGTCGAGGCGAAACTCTTTTGCCAGGCTGCCATGGTGGGCGGCCACGGCGTCCTTGCCCAGGCGCTCGCTCAGATGACGGCTCAGGCGTTCGGCCAGGCGCCGCGTGTTGACGAACACCAGGGTGGTGCGATGTTTCCGGGCCAGCTCGGCGAGGCGGTTGTAGACCAACTCCCACACGTCATTGGCCATCACCGCCGACAGCGGTACCGGCGGCACTTCGATGTCCAGGTCTCGGGGGCGGGCGTGGCCGATGTCGACGATTTCACAGGTGCGCCCTTCGCCGACGAGAAAACGTGACACCGCTTCGATGGGCTTTTGCGTGGCGGACAGGCCGATGCGCATCAGCGGTTCGGCGCACAGGGCTTGCAGGCGTTCCAGGCTCAAGGCCAGGTGGCTGCCGCGCTTGCTGGCGGCGATGGCGTGGATTTCGTCGACGATGACCGTGCGGGTGCTGGCGAGCATCTGTCGGCCGGAGTCGGAGCCGAGCAGCACGTAGAGCGATTCAGGCGTGGTGACCAGGATGTGCGGCGCGGTCTTGCGCATCGCCGAGCGTTCTTTCTGCGGTGTGTCGCCGGTACGCACGGCGGTGGTGATGTGCAGGGGCGGCAGGTCCATCTGCCGCAGCTGTTCGGTGATGCCGACCAGCGGATTCTGCAGGTTGATCTGGATATCGTTGCTCAGGGCCTTGAGCGGCGAGACGTAGACCACCAGGGTCTGGTCCGGCAGGCCGCCCTGTTCCAGGCCGCGATGCACCAGGTCATCGAGCACGGCGAGAAAAGCCGTCAGGGTCTTGCCTGAGCCGGTAGGCGCCGCCACCAGGGTCGAACGACGCTGGCCGATCAACGGCCACGCCCGGGCCTGGGCGGCCGTGACCGCCGGGAATGTCTGGCTGAACCAGGCGCGAACGGCCGGGTGAAAGCCGGCCATGGCGTGGTTGGCTGCAAGGGGCAGATTCATGGGGCAGTTTATGCGGGTGGGTTGGGCAAGATGCAAGTACCGTCGGGTATCTGTGCAAAACTGAACTGGATACTGCCCCTGTGGCGAGGGGATTTATCCCCGTAGGGCTCTGTAGGAGCTGCCGAAGGCTGCGATCTTTTGATCTTTGGCTCGCGACTCAATTGTCTGGGACAAGATCGCAGCCTCGCTTCACTCGACAGCTCCTACGGCCAGCGGGGCGGTGCGACGTATCGCTAAATCCCCTCGCCACAGGTCCGCTATCAGCCTTGTAAGACGCTCAAACCTGGCTATCCACACTTTACGGATGACGGTTGCGCACTAAACCCGCAAAATGCAACGATTCCGGTAACGCCCGCGGGCGTTGTCGACCAAATTCTTGTGCCAATAGACTGGGCCTGCTGACTTTATGCGAATGCGCCTTATGTTACTGGGCGGCGGAAATGCCCTTGGGCAGGCGCTGATTCGCCTCGGTGCAGAAGAAGACATCGGTTTTCTTGCCCCCCGCCCGCCCGAAGAAGGTTGGGATGCCGCGAGCCTGACGCAACTGCTCGACGACACCCGCCCGGACGCCTTGATCAACCTGGCGTATTACTTCGACTGGTTCCAGGCCGAGGCCGTCAGCGAGCAGCGCCTGGCCGGCCAGGAGCGTGCTGTCGAGCGCCTGGCCGAGCTGTGCCAGCATCACAACATCATCTTGCTGCAACCGTCGAGCTATCGCGTGTTCGATGGCTCCCGCGCCACGGCCTACAGCGAGAAGGACGAGCCCGTGCCCCTGGGCGTGCGGGGGCAGGCGCTGTGGCGGATCGAGCAAAGCGTGCGCGCCACCTGCCCGCAACACGTGCTGCTGCGGTTCGGCTGGCTGCTGGACGACAGCACCGATGGCATCCTCGGGCGTTTCCTGGCCCGGGCCGAACAGCCCGAAGAGCTGTTGCTGGCCGACGACCGCCGCGGTAATCCGACGCCTGTGGACGATGCCGCCCGCGTGATCATCTCGGTGCTCAAGCAACTCGATTGCGCGGCGCCGCTGTGGGGCACCTATCATTACGCCGGGCACGAGGCGACTACGCCGCTGGCGCTGGGCCAGGCGATCCTCACCGAAGCCCGCGCGCTGCATCCGCTGGCCATCGAGTCGCCCACCCCCCAGGCCCACGCCGCACGACCGGACGCCGCGGAAGAACCGCAGCACGCGGTGCTGGCCTGCAAGAAAATTCTTCACACTTTCGGGATCAAGCCCCGCGCCTGGCGTGCGGCACTCCCAGGCTTACTGGATAGGTTTTATCGTCATGGCTGAAGGCCCTGTTTTAATCACCGGCGGCGCGGGTTTCATTGGTTCGCACCTGACCGACGCCTTGCTCGCCAAGGGACACTCGGTGCGCATCCTCGATGACCTGTCCACCGGCAAGCGCAGCAACCTGCCGCTGGACAACCCGGCGGTCGAACTGATCGAAGGCGACGTCGCCGACGCCGCGCTGGTGGCGCGGGTCATGGCCGGTTGCAGCGCCGTGGCGCACCTGGCGGCGGTGGCCTCGGTGCAAGCCTCGGTGGACGACCCCGTGCGCACCCACCAGAGCAATTTCATTGGCACCCTGAATGTCTGCGAAGCCATGCGCCAGAGTGGTGTGAAACGGGTGCTGTTCGCCTCCAGCGCGGCGGTCTACGGCAACAACGGCGAAGGTCAGTCCATCGACGAAGACACCCCCAAGGCCCCGCTCACGCCGTATGCCTCGGACAAGCTGGCCAGCGAGTTCTACCTCGACTTCTATCGCCGCCAGCACGACCTGGAGCCGGTGGTATTCCGTTTCTTCAACATCTACGGTCCGCGCCAGGATCCGTCCTCGCCGTATTCCGGGGTCATCAGCATCTTCAGCGAGCGGGCACAGAAAGGCCTGCCAATCACCGTGTTCGGCGACGGCGAGCAGACCCGGGATTTTGTCTACGTCGAAGATTTGGTGGATTTGCTGGTGCAGGCCATCGAGAAGCCCGAGGTGGAAGTGGGCGCGGTGAATGTCGGCTGGAACCAGGCCACGACCCTCAAGCAAATGCTCCAGGCCCTGGCCGCGGTGGTGGGCGACCTGCCGCCGATCAGCTACGGCCCGGCGCGTTCCGGCGACATCCGCCATTCGCGGGCCGACAACCATCGGCTGTTGCAGCGCTTCAGTTTTCCACAGCAAACACCGATGAGCGTGGGGCTGGCGCGGTTGCTGGGGCGCTGAGTTTCAGTCACAAAAAAGGCGCCTTTCGAGGCGCCTTTTTTGTCACGGCCTACAACGTCGTGGCGAGGGGATTTGTCCCCGTTGGGCTCTGTAGGAGCTGCCGAAGGCTGCGATCTTTTGATCTTTCGCTCGCGACTCAATTGTCTGGGACAAGATCGCAGCCTCGCTTCACTCGACAGCTCCTACAGTCAGCGGGGCGGTGCGACGTTTCGCTAAATCCCCTCGCCACAGGGTGTTGTCAACTTGCGATGGTGCGCAGGCTTAGAACTTGTAACCCAACCCCACCATGTAGATCCATGGGTCCACATCGACATTCACCTTGGCCCGTGTGCCACCGGCCACGGCGTTGTTGTCCACATACGCGGTGGTGTCGATGTCGATGTAGCGAATCTGACCGTTGATCATGACGTTGTCGGTCAACATATAGTCGGCGCCCACTTGCCACGCCATGCCCCAACTGTTGCTCGCCCGGAAGTTGCTGAAGCCGTTCGCGCTGGCTTCGCTGCCGACGTGTTCGTCATAGATCCAGGTGTAGTTGATGCCGGCGCCGACATAAGGCTGGAACGCTGACTTGGCGTCGAGCGGGTAGTAGACCAGGCTCAAGGTCGGCGGCAGGTGCTTGAGGGTGCCAAGCTTGTTGTTGGCCGCGCCCAGGGCAGTGCCTTTGATTTTCACGTCGTGCTCGAACGGCGAGGCCGCCAGCAGTTCGATCCCCAGGTTGTTGGTGATCATGTAGGCGAAGTTCAAGCCCAGCTGCGTGTCGCTGCTCATGGTCGCCTTGCCGCCCAGGTCGGTGCCGGCCAGTGGGCCACGGTCGACCTTGACACTGGAACTGTCGGCTTCCGGGTTGACGGTGATAGCACCGGCGCGAACGATGATGTCGCCAGCCGTGTGGGCCTGGGCGAGTGGGGCTGCGAGCGCGAGGGCAACGAGGGAAGCGCTGAGCAAGGACTTGTTCATGAGGGCTCCAGAGGGCATCGAAAATTGATGTCCCATGGTACGAAGCCGTCTGGCCCGGTCTTTTGACGCAGCTCAATGAGTCAGGGGGTGTTTAATTGACTCAGCTCAATAAAAACGCTGATGGGAAAATTTGAGGGAACCATCGCGAGCAAGCCCGCTCCCACATTATTCGACCGCATTCCTTCTGAAACACGATCAACTGTGGGAGCTTGCTCGCGATAGCTATCCTACAAACAACACATCACTATCGGGTTCACTCCGGCAGCTCATACACATAGATCTTCTCGGCCTCCATCTGATACCCGGCATCGGCCAGTTCACTGGTGGACGGCTTGACCTGCATCGGCCCTTCGACCCAGTACGGTTGATACAACTCGTCGAGCTTGACCCCGACTTCACTTTTCACATGCACGATCTGGTTGGACGGCGGTGGTGGCACGTGGATGCAGGCGCCGAAATACGGCACCAGCAAAAAGTCCGTGGTGCGACCTTCCTCGCTGACTTCCAGCGGCACGATGTAGCCCGGCAAGCGAATCTGCTGGCCGTCGAGGGCCTTGACCACTGGGGCGTTGGGCAAATCCTGCTTGGCCGCCGGCGCGGACTCGGCGGCCAGGGCGTCGCTCATTTTCGACAAGTCGTGCAGCGGCGTCATGTTCGGCACTTCCGGCGGCGCGTCCGGCGGGATCATTTCCGACCAGGCCAGGTCCCTCGGCTCGGCCGCCCACAGCGGCAGGGCGACCAGCATCAACAGCGCAAGCAGGGCGCGGGGCATCTTCAAGGTCCTCATAGACGGATCGACAGGCCGTCGGCCAACGATTGGCGATAGGCGCGCCAGGCCGGCACGCTGCCCATCAGCAGGGCGGCCACCAGGATGCCAGCCAGCAGCGTCCATTCATACTCGCTCGGCCAACTCAGCGGCAGGTACAAGCCGTAGGCCGACTGCACATAACCCTGGGCGGCGGCGATGCCGATGTACAGCAACGCTAGTCCGGCGATCACCCCGGCCAGTGCCAGGGCAAAGGCCTCGAGTACCAGCAAGGTCGCGATGTGCCACGGCCGCGCGCCCACCGAGCGCAGGATCGCCATTTCCCGGCGGCGTTCATTGAGGCTGGTGAGGATCGCCGTGAGCATGCCGATCAGCCCGGTGAGCACCACGAACAGCGAAATCACGAACAAGGCTTTTTCCGCCGTGCCCATCAGGCTCCACAATTCCTGCAGCGCCACGCCGGGCAGGATGGCCAGCAACGGCTCGCCACGGAACTCGTTGATCTCGCGTTGCAAGGCAAAGGTGGAAATCTTGCTGTTGAGACCGAGCATGAACGCGGTGATCGCCTGGGGTGTAAGGTCCATGTTGCGGGCCTGGTCGGCGCTGATGCGGCCATTGCCCTGGGCCGGTACGCCGTTTTTCCAGTCAATGTGGATCGCCTCCATGCCACCGAGGCTGATGTGCAGCGTGCGGTCCACCGGGGTGCCGGTGCGCTTGAGAATCCCGACCACGGTGAAGGGCTTGTCGTCGTGCTTGACCAGGCTGATCGTCGCCACGCCGTGGGCCAGCACCAGTTTGTCGCCGAGTTTGTAGTGCAGCGCCTCGGCCACTTCGGCACCGAGCACCACTTCGAACGGATCGGTGGCGAACGCCCGGCCATCGGCCAGTTCCAGGTGTTGCTTGCGGCCGTACTGATAGTGCTCGAAGTAGGCCTCGGTGGTGCCCATCACCCGATAACCACGGTGGGAGTCGCCGAGGGACATGGGGATCGCCCACTTCACTTTCGGGTTGCTGGCGAAGTGTTCGAAGCTGTCCCAGCGGATGTTGTTGGTGGCGTTGCCGATGCGAAACACCGAATACAGCAGCAGGTTCACGGAGCCTGAGCGGGCGCCGACGATCAGGTCGGTGCCGCTGATGGTGCTGGCGAAACTGGCTCGCGCCTCGGTGCGTACCCGCTCCACGGCCAGCAACAAACAAACAGAAAGGGCGATGGCAAACGCGGTGAGGATCGCGGTGAAGCGGCGGTTCGCCAGGCTGGCCATGGCTAGACGGAACAAATACATCTCAGACCTCGAGTGGCGTGGCGGCGCGATTGAGATCGGCCAGCGACAGATTGCGGTCGAACAGCGGTGCCAGGCTCTGGTCGTGGCTGACGAACAACAGGCTCGACCCGGCCTCGCGGCATTCAGCGAACAACAGCCGCAGGAAGTTTTCCCGGGCGTCGTAGTCCAAGGCCGAGGTCGGTTCGTCGGCGATCACCAGTTCCGGTTGGCCGATCAGTGCACGGGCGGCGGCGACCCGTTGTTGCTGGCCGATGGACAACGAGTCGGCGCGCCGCTCCAGCAGGTTCGGATCGGTCAGCCCCAAGTGGGCCAGCAGCGTGGCGGCGGCTTGATCGACGCTGCCGTGGCGCTGGATGGCCCGTTGCGCACGCAGCTTGGAAAAGTGACAGGGCAGTTCGACGTTCTCGCGTACCGAGAGAAACGGCAGCAGGTTGAACTGCTGGAAGATATAGCCGGTGTGGTCGACGCGAAAGCGGTCGCGGCTGCCGGCGCCCAGTTCGGTGAGTTCCTGGCCGAGCAGGCGGATGCTGCCGCGATCCGGCGTCTGCACACCGCCCAGCAGCCCTAACAAGGTGGTTTTGCCGCTGCCGCTCGGGCCTTTGAGAAACAGCGTCTCACCGGCCTCCAGGCGAAACGCAGGAATATCCAGCAACGGCGGATGTCCGGGCCAACTGAAGCCCAGGTCGGACAGTTCGATGAGAGCTTGGGTCATGTTTGCCGCTTCAAATAGTGGAACCAGTGGAACACCTGTGGGAGCTGAGCTTGCTCGCGATGAGATCACCACATTCAACTTGTATGTTGACTGTCGGACCGCTATCGCGAGCAAGCTTTGCTCCCACCAGGCTTGTTCCCACGTTGGGTTTTGCAGTGAATCAGAATTTCAGGGCTGGCGCCTTGGCCGTCACTTCCACGCCTTGCTGGCCGCTAGGGCTGATCAGTTGTACCTGAATTTTCTGGGTGGCCGGGAACGTTTTGAACAGGGTCGCCAGGTCCAGGTTCTTCAGTGCACCCGGGGCGGCGCAGGTGAATTGGTAGTGGGCATGGATTTCACTGTGCTCGCCGTGGTGCTCGTCGCTGTCGGCGTCTTCGTCATGGTCATCGTGGTCCGGTTCATCGCCGAACAGTGGGCTTTCCAGTTCCTGTTGGGCAACGGTGCATTTGGCGGCGGCCGGCAGGTCGAACAACGCCAGTGGCTTGTCCAACTGCGCGCGCACGGCGGCGACCTTGGCCTTGTCGGCATCGCTGGTGGCGGCATGTTCGAAGCCCACCAGGTTCATCGCCGGGCTTTCCAGTTCCAGCTCCAGGGTCTGGCCGTCCAGGGCAGCGTTCAATCGAGCCACACCGTGTTCATGGGCGCCGAGGCTGCCGTGCTCGTGCTCGTGGTCATGATCATGATCATGCTCGACCGCCGCATGAGCGACAGCCAATGGCAGCAGGGCGAACGGCAAAGCGAGAAGCAGACGGCGCATGACGAGTCTCCGAAAAGGTTATGTAATCTTATAACGAAAGTGCGGAGAGTTTGACCGTCTGCTTGGCGTCGCGCAAGGGCCATGGGAGCATGCGTACATGAAATTTTCAGGAGCACGATGATGTTGCGGATACGCGGAACCGTCGGCGATTGGCCGGTGGACTTGTCGATCGAAATGGATGAGGGCGACTGGGCACAGCTCGGCGCGCAGTTGCAAGTGGCCAAGTCCGAGGGCGTGGCGGCACCGGCGGCCAAGCCGGTGAACCCCGATGATGCCCAGTGGCAGATCGCCAAGGAACTGCTGCGCAAGGCCGGGCAACTGAGCGGCCCGGACCTGCTGGAACAACTCGAAGGCCTGACCGGCAGCGCCTCGGCGGGCAAGCGCCTGTTGGTGCGCCTGCGCCATAGCCCGGATGTAAAAGTCATCAGCGGCGCCGATACACCGCTCTACAGCTGGCACGCAACCCCGTAGGAACTGTGTAGGAGCTGTCGAGCGAAGCGAGGCTGCGATCTTTACCCTGGCGCTTGAATCTCAAGCGAAAGATCAAAAGATCGCAGCTTCGCTTCGCTCGACAGCTCCTACCGGGGGGCGTCAGTACAACGCTGCGAACAGCTTGCGACGATAAGTCGTCACCAGTGGATGGTCGTTGCCCAGCAGTTCGAACACTTGCAGCAAGGTCTTGTGGGGCAGGCCTTCGTTGTAGCTGCGGTTACGCACGAACAATTTGAGCAGTGCATCGAGGGCCGCTTCGTACTGCTGGCGCGCCAGTTGCTGGATCGCCAGTTGGTACACCGCTTCATCGTCCTGCGGGTCTTTTGCCAGGCGCGCCTTGAGCACGGCGGCGTCCGGCAGGTGCTTGGCCAGGCCGAGGAACTGGATCTGCGCCTTGGCGCCGGCGAGGGCGGCCTTGTGTTCGTCGCTTTTCACCGCGTCGAGCACGGTCTGCGCTTCGTCCAGTTCACCGCGCTCGGTCAGGCAGCGGGCATACAGGATCAGGGCCTTGGCGTTGGTGTTGTCTTCTCCCAGCAACACCGTGAGCACGGCTTCGGCGTCGGCGAAACGACCGTCGTCGAACAGCGCCTGGGCCTGTTCGAATGGGTCGGCCGCGGCCGGAGGCGGCATCTGCACATGGGGTTCGAGCATCGTGCGCACCGCCGATTCCGGCTGGGCACCGGCAAAGCCGTCGACGGGTTGGCCGTCCTTGAACAGCACCACCGTAGGCAGGCTGCGAATGCCGAAGCGGGCGACAATGTCCTGCTCGATGTCGCAGTTGACCTTGGCCAGCAGCAGTTCGCCTTGATAGCTCTCGGCAATGGTTTGCAGCATCGGCATCAGCGCCTTGCACGGCGCGCACCACTCGGCCCAGAAATCCACCAGCACCGGTTTGTGGAAAGAGTTGGCGATCACCGACTGGTCGAAATCGGCGGTGGTGGCGTCGAAGATGTAGGGCGTTTCCTGAGTCATGGCAATCTCGTAGAGCGCTTGAATGGGGCAACTATACGGCTTGGTGGGGGTGGGCTGAAAGCCGGGAGGCCGTGAGAGGCGTATTGATTGATAGGACCTCATCGCGAGCAAGCTCGCACACAAGAGATCTCAAGTGTTCATGCGACCCCTGTGGGAGCGAGCTTGCTCGCGATGCTTTTTAAGACTAACGCCGCGCGTGGTACAGGCTCACATGCCGAAACTCCTCCGGCTCGGCCAGGTCCGGCAAGGTCATGGCCTGGAGCATTTCGATGCGTCGGTACAGCGGATGCTGGAAATCCCGCACCCGGGAGTCGGCCACCAACGCCTCGCGGCCACGGCTGAGGAATTGATCGAGCAGCGGCAGGTTGGCCCGGTCGTAGAGCACGTCGGCGACCAGGATCAAGTCGAAACGATCAGCCTCGGCGAAAAAATCCGTCGAATAACCCAGCTCCACGCCATTGAGCGCGGCATTGGCCCGGCACGCGGCAATCGCCAACGAGTCCAGGTCGCAGGCCACCACTTCCAGCGCCCCGGCCTTGGCCGCCGCGATGCCCGCCACACCGGAACCGGCGCCAAAATCCAGGACTCGCTTGCCCTCCACCCACTGCGGCTGTTCGGCCAGGTAGCGTGCCATCGCCAGGCCGCTGGCCCAGCAGAAGCTCCAATAGGGCGGCTCGTGGAGAATGCGGCGGGTTTCTTCCGGGCTGAAGGCGCGGTCCATGTTGTCGCCGTCGATCAGCCACAACTGCAAGTCAGCGCCAGGTAGCGGGCAGGCCACCAGGCGCGCGTCGCCGAGCAATTCACTCAACGCCCGTTGCAGGTCCTGCGGTGCACTCATGGCGCTTTGACGAATTGCAGGGCGCCTAATGCCTGGGTGGTCGGTTGGCTGATGCGTTGCTCCGGCAGATGCAGGATCAACTGGCCCGACTGGCTGGCGCGGCCACGCAGTTCCACACGCGCACCAACCGGAAAGGCTTCGGGGTTGAAACGCAGGCGGAAGGGCAGGGTCTGGTTGGTGCCGATCAGGCTGGAACTGGCGAGCAGCTGTTGCGGACGGTCCTTGTCATCGATCACCAGCAGCGCCAATTCGACCTCGGCGCCGACCGGCACGCCTTGCAAGGTGCCGCTCAATTCGCGCTGATACGCCGGCAGCGGCCCCAGCTCGGCCGCCTGGCGGGCTTTTTCCTGGGCCTGTTTCGGCGCCGGGGCCGGTGCGGGCGCGGCAGGCTTGGGTGCGTCGCTGCTGCACGCCATCAGCAGGCTGAAAAGACTGAGCAAAACGAGTGATCGTAGCGGCATGTGTGGCTCCAGCAAGGTGAATTCCATGGATCTGACGGTAAGCCCGTCTGTATACCGTAAACCCTATGGCTTGTCTTGCCAGTGGGATGCGCTACCATGGCCCTCCCTTTTTTTGTTGCCTGCCACCATGCACTGTCCATTCTGCGGTGCCAACGACACCAAGGTCATCGACTCGCGACTGGTCGCCGAGGGCGAACAAGTCCGCCGCCGCCGCGAATGCCTGGCTTGCGGCGAACGTTTCACGACGTTCGAGACCGCTGAACTGGTGTTGCCGCGCCTGATCAAAACCGACGGCAGCCGCCAGCCGTTCGACGAAGAAAAACTGCGCGCCGGCATGCAGCGCGCCCTGGAAAAACGCCCGGTGAGCGTCGAGCGCCTGGAAGCGGCGCTGGTGCACATCAAGCACAAGCTGCGGGCGACCGGCGAGCGCGAGGTCAAGTCCCTGGTGGTCGGTGAGTTGGTGATGGCCGAGCTGCAGAAGCTCGATGAAGTCGCCTACATCCGTTTCGCCTCGGTGTACCGGCGCTTCCAGGACCTGAACGAGTTCCGCGAAGAAATCGACCGGCTGGCCCGCGAACCGGTGAAAAAATGACCGCCTCGGCGCAGCAGGCCATCCTCGACGCCCACTACATGGCCCGTGCCCTGGAGTTGGCGCGGCGCGGTCACTACACCACCCACCCCAATCCCCGGGTCGGTTGCGTGATCGTGCGTGCCGGGCAGATTGTCGGCGAAGGCTGGCACATTCGCGCCGGCGAGCCCCATGCCGAAGTCCATGCCCTGCGCGCCGCTGGCGAACAGGCCCGCGGTGCCACGGCCTACGTGACGCTTGAGCCGTGCAGCCATCACGGGCGTACGCCGCCGTGTGCCGATGCGCTGGTCAACGCCGGCGTGGCGCGGGTGGTCGCGGCCATGCAGGACCCCAACCCGGAAGTCGCCGGGCGCGGCCTGCAACGGCTGGCCCAGGCTGGCATCGTCACCGAAAGCGGCGTGCTGGAAGGTGAAGCACGCAAGCTCAATGAAGGTTTTCTCAAGCGCATGGAGCAGGGCCTGCCGTTCGTGCGGGTCAAACTCGCCATGAGCCTCGATGGCCGCACCGCCATGCAAAGCGGCGAAAGCCAGTGGATCACCGGCCCGGCGGCACGCTCGGCGGTGCAACGCCTGCGCGCCCAGGCCAGTGTGGTGCTGACCGGTGCCGATACGGTGCTGGCCGACAACGCCCGGCTGACCGTGCGCGCCGATGAACTGGGGCTCGACGCCGAGCAGACCGCGTTGGTCATGAGCCGTCCGCCGCTGCGGGTACTGGTGGACGGGCGCCTGCGAGTGCCGCTGGATGCTGCTTTTTTCAAGGCCGGCCCGGCGTTGGTCGCTACCTGCATGGCGGTGGAAGAACAATACGCCAACGGTCCCGAGTGCATGATCGTGGCGGGCGATGACGGCCAGGTCGATCTGCATCGCCTGCTGGTGGAGCTGGCGGGCCGTGGCGTCAACGAGGTGCTGGTGGAAGCCGGTCCGCGCCTGGCGGGGGCTTTTGCCCGGCAAGGGCTGGTGGACGAATTCCAGATTTTCATCGCCGGCAAGTTCCTCGGATCTTCCGCGCGGCCCCTGCTGGACTGGCCGCTGGCGCAGATGAAAGACGCCCCGCAGCTGAAAATCACCGAAATCCGCGCCGTGGGCGATGACTGGCGAGTCATCGCCGTTCCCGTCGCGCAGGCGAGCGTATAATTCCCGGCTTTCGCTCAAGCGGCGGCCCGTTCTCGAGGAGGACTCCATGTTCACCGGCATCATCGAATCCATCGGCAGCATCCGTGCACTCACCCCCAAGGGCGGCGATGTGCGGGTCTACGTCGAAACCGGCAAGCTCGACCTGAGCGACGTCAAGTTGGGCGACAGCATTGCGGTCAACGGCGTTTGCCTGACCGCCGTCGAATTGCCGGGCAACGGTTTCCTGGCGGACGTCAGCCGCGAAACCCTCGACTGCACGGCCATGAACGACCTCAAGAGCGGCAGCCCGGTCAACCTGGAAAAAGCCCTGACCCCCACCACTCGCCTGGGCGGGCACCTGGTCAGCGGTCACGTGGACGGCGTCGGCGAAGTGGTCTCGCGCACCGATAACGCCCGGGCCGTGGAGTTTCGCATCCGTGCGCCGAAGGAACTGGCCAAGTACATCGCCCACAAAGGCTCGATCACCGTCGACGGCACCAGCCTGACGGTCAACGCGGTGGATGGCGCCGAATTCCTGCTGACAATCATTCCCCACACGTTGAGCGAAACCATCATGGCTTCGTACCGGCCTGGGCGCCGGGTCAACCTGGAAGTCGACTTGCTGGCCCGTTACCTGGAGCGCCTGCTTATGGGAGACAAGGCCGCAGAGTCTGACTCTTCACAACGGCGGGCGGGTAACATCACTGAAAGTTTTCTGGCCGCCAACGGCTACCTCAAATCCTGACCCAAGGGGGTGCCGCGTGGCGCTCAATAGCATCGAAGAACTGGTTGAAGACATCCGCCAAGGCAAGATGGTCATCCTCATGGATGACGAAGACCGCGAGAACGAAGGCGACCTGATCATGGCCGCCGAGTGCTGCAAGGCCGAACACATCAACTTCATGGCCAAGCATGCCCGCGGCCTGATCTGCATGCCGATGACCCGCGAGCGCTGCGAGCTGCTGAAGCTGCCGCTGATGGCGCCGCGCAACGGCTCGGGCTTCGGCACCAAGTTCACCGTGTCCATCGAGGCCGCCGAAGGCGTGACCACCGGGATCTCCGCTGCTGACCGTGCGCGCACCGTACAGGCCGCCGCCGCGAAAGACGCCAAGGCCGAAGACATCGTCAGCCCCGGCCACATCTTCCCGCTGATGGCCCAGGCTGGCGGCACCCTGGCCCGCGCCGGCCACACCGAAGCGGCATGCGACCTGGCGCGCATGGCAGGCTTCGAACCCAGCGGCGTGATCTGCGAAGTGATGAACGACGACGGCACCATGTCCCGTCGTGCGGAACTGGAAACCTTCGCCGCCGAACACAACATCAAGATCGGCACCATCGCCGACCTGATCCACTACCGGATGATCCACGAACGTACCGTTCAGCGGATTGCCGAGCAGCCGCTGGACAGCGAACTGGGCCAGTTCAACCTGGTGACCTACCGCGACTCGGTGGAAGGCGACGTGCACATGGCGCTGACCCTGGGCACCGTGTGCGCCGAAGAGCCGACCCTGGTGCGCGTGCACAACATGGACCCACTGCGCGACCTGTTGATGGTCAAGCAGCCCGGCCGTTGGAGCCTGCGGGCCGCCATGGCGGCGGTGGCCGAGGCCGGCAGCGGCGTGGTGCTGCTGCTCGGGCACCCGCTCGATGGCGACGTGCTGCTGGCGCACATCCGCGAAACCGCCGATCAGGCGGCGGTGAAAAAACCGACCACCTACAGCATTGTCGGCGCCGGTTCGCAGATCCTTCGTGACCTGGGCGTGCGTAAAATGCGCCTGATGAGCGCACCGATGAAATTTAATGCGATATCCGGTTTCGATCTGGAAGTTGTAGAATACGTGCCCTCCGAATAATGGCCCGGAGATTTCGGCATTGTTGTTCAGCCTTGTCGGATTATTGTGGCGAGGGGATTTATCCCCGCTGGACTGCGCAGCAGTCCCAAAAAGGGGCTGCTTCGCAGCCCTACGGGGATAAATCCCCTCGCCACAAAAGATGTGCAAGTGAACGAGATGGCGGGATCCACGGCCCTGTATTCGTGGCTAATATCACTGAGGAGCGCGTTATAGAACGCGCTCCGGCTCTTTAAGAGATCTGACGAATGACCCTGAAGACCATCGAAGGTACCTTCATCGCCCCCAAAGGCCGCTACGCTCTGGTAGTGGGCCGTTTCAACAGTTTCGTGGTCGAGAGCCTGGTTGGCGGTGCGGTCGATGCCCTGGTTCGCCATGGCGTGAGCGAAAGCGACATCACCATCATCCGTGCCCCTGGCGCCTTCGAAATTCCGCTGGTTGCGCAGAAAGTCGCTCAAAAGGGCGAATATGCGGCGATCATCGCCCTGGGCGCGGTCATTCGTGGCGGTACTCCGCACTTCGAATACGTGGCCGGCGAATGCACCAAGGGCCTGGCCCAAGTGTCCATGGAATTCGGCGTGCCGGTCGCTTTCGGCGTACTGACCGTTGATTCCATCGAGCAAGCCATCGAGCGTTCCGGCACCAAGGCCGGTAACAAAGGTGCCGAAGCTGCCCTGTCCGCCCTGGAAATGGTCAGCCTGCTGGCGCAGTTGGAGGCCAAGTGATTAGCGACGAAAGCGATCGTTTCAACCCGCGCGATCCAAAGCCTGCGGATGCCGGCAAGCCGTCGAAGAGCGTCAAGCGTCGCGAAGCCCGTCAGCTTGCGACCCAGGCGCTGTATCAATGGCACATGGCCAAGCAGTCGCTGAACGAGATCGAAGCGCAGTTTCGGGTCGACAACGATTTCAGTGATGTGGACGGTGCTTACTTCCGCGAGATCCTGCACGGGGTCCCGCAGTTCAAGACCGAAATCGATACTGCGCTCACGCCTTGCCTGGACCTGACCATCGAAGAACTGGACCCGGTTGAACTGGCGGTGCTGCGCCTGTCCACCTGGGAACTGCTCAAGCGTGTCGACGTGCCGTACCGGGTAGTGATCAACGAAGGGATCGAGCTGGCGAAAGTCTTCGGCTCCACCGATGGCCACAAGTTCGTCAACGGTGTGCTCGACAAGCTCGCCCCGCGCCTGCGTGAAGCTGAAGTGAAGGCGTTCAAGCGCTAGTCAGCGCTTGATATCCGCATGGGTGAGTTCGAGCTGATCCGTAACTACTTCGCCGCCGCGCCTTGCGCGCAGGGCGGCGAGGGCGTTGCGCTGGGGATCGGCGACGACTGCGCCTTGCTGGCCGTTCCTCCCGGGGAACAACTGGCGGTGTCCACCGACACGCTTGTGGTCGGTGTGCATTTTCCAGACCCTTGCGACCCGTTCCTGCTCGGCCAGCGCTCGCTGGCCGTGGCGGTCAGCGACCTGGCTGCCAT